>NZ_NUYF01000043.1:0-1134 GCF_002566505.1 Bacillus sp. AFS077874 | reverse complement strand
CTAATGCAACTAAATGGCAGGTTAGTTGAATAAGGATTATCTAAAATTCTATGTAAAAAGTTAAAAATCCCCCAAATTACAGATGTCGATATAAGCTGTATAATTATCCTATTATTAAACATAAGAGTGGAGAAAATTATCAGGAGGATTAATGGAGTGGTCAACTGGATAATTCGATTAGGACTGATAATTACAGGCAGTCTTCTATGCCTACAAGGAATAATCACAAAAGAAAATAATAAGGAAGACTTAGTTAATGCTGGAGATATAACTGTATACGCAAATGAGTTTTTAGGTTGTATCGGGTTTATAATTACATTTATTCTTGGGGGCTTTTTAAAATTTTTACCAGTTTGGTTGGTAAAATCACTATGGTTTTCACTAGGAATTGGATTTATACTTCTTGGATTACTTTCAAATTTAGCATTTCTTTTACATTATTGAACTAACGTATTGTGTAGTTGAAGACAAACTTTTCTTGAAAGTGGTGCATTATGAAAGAAATTTGGATTGAAGCTGAAGCATGGTCAAACGGATATGATAAATATGATGATAATACTGATGTGAAAGTAAAATTCGAAGATGGTACTGAAGGAATTGCGACCTTTATTACATATAAAAATATTTTGAGTTTAAGAGAAAAAAACCAAGCTACTGGTGAGTGTCTTAATGGTAAATATTTTTGGGCAAGAGATATGTTATTGATAGAAGATATAAGTCGTAAAACTATAACAGATGTTGTTGTTCAACTATTGAAAGATGATGAATTTTGGTCCGTAATTGAAAAATGTTAATTAGAAGCATATTCAACTAAAGCATGCTTTAGTTGAATATGATCATGAGTTGTAAATCTGATTTTTTATTAATAACCTATTGGTCAATTGTTTGATGAAAGTTAAAAAGGATACTTCACATTAGAAGTATCCTTTCTAACTTTCTATCATATATTTCACTTACAAATACATAGTCCAATTAGTACTAATCAGTGTTCATTTTTTATATTTAATAAGTATGAATATGCAATTTCTTCGAATCCCACTCTGCAAAACAAACTTGTTTTAACGATAGGTTCGAGTCAGAAAGCAAATTATGTACCCAATTTTCATCTTTATTTATATCTAGAAGAGCTCGTAT
>NZ_NUYF01000042.1:0-269 GCF_002566505.1 Bacillus sp. AFS077874 | reverse complement strand
CTATTTTCGGCGCAGGCTGGGGGTTTGCCGGTTTCTGCCCCGGCCCGGCAATATCGGCGCTTGCTCTCGGCCTAATACCGGTCATTCTCTTCGTTTGCGCCATGATCGCCGGCATGCTCGTTCACGACCGAATCTACGCCAAACGGTAGGCATTTCCGCCTGGCCTGGACATGCGCGAGAGCAGCATGCTCTCGCGCATCGTCGCCGGATTACAGGTCGATCAGGCTTTTGCCCGTCATTTCCGCAGGCAGCGGCACATTCATCAATTG
>NZ_NUYF01000007.1:274569-618868 GCF_002566505.1 Bacillus sp. AFS077874 | reverse complement strand
TTTAGTTTTCAAAGTTCATTTTGTCGTCCGTATCTCTTGGCGACTTCTATATAATAACAAATCCAACAACCTTGGTCAATAGTTTTTATAATATAATTTCAAAAAAAATAAACAAAACATTGTGCTTCATTAAAATCCCCTTCACGACAGCATTTTCCCCCTTGTCTAAAGTAGTACAAATAATGTAGGTATACTAATCAAAATAAAATAAGTAAGATCAAAAACAAATTGTGGAAAGTGTTTCCGGCGCTTACTCTTTCTAGCTTTAATGATTCATCAGTATACAGTCAAAAAAAAAAGAGAGAACCTAATTGTCCTCTCTTTTTTAGTAACCGCTCAATTATTCTTCTGTTGTTTCAATTTCATCTTCATTTTCAGCTTCTTCATCAATTACCTCTTCTTCTTTTGCAGCAATTGCTACAGTCGCAACATGACCTTCTTGATCAAGTTTTATTAATTTAACACCTTGGGTAACTCGACCTAAACGTGAAATTTGCTCAATTGGCATACGGATCATTACACCAGACTCAGTAATTAACATTAAATCCTGTTCATCACTTACACATTTTAATGAAATCATTTTACCGTTTTTATCTGTAACATTAAGCGTTTTTAAACCTTTACCACCACGGCTTTGAATACGGTATTCTTCCTGTGCAGTTCGCTTACCATAACCAAGTTCCGTAACAACAAGAATATCTAAGTGTTCTTCAACAACTTCCATTCCAACAACATAATCATCATCAGAAAGTGTAATTGCTTTAACACCCGTTGCCGTTCTTCCCATTGATCTAACATCGTCTTCATTAAAGCGAATCATCATACCTTTTGAAGTACCGACAACAATATCTTTTGTTCCGTCAGTTAGACGTACTGATATTACGTCATCATCTTCTTTTAAATTAATTGCAATTAACCCGTTAGTACGAATGTTTGCAAAGGCAGATAAAGGTACACGTTTTGCTATTCCTTGTTTTGTTGTAAAGAATAGGTACCAATCCTCTAAAAATTCACTTACTGGAATAATAGCGTTAATATTTTCATCTCGGTCAATTTCTAGTAAGTTTACGATCGGTAATCCTTTAGCAGTACGACTAAACTCTGGAATCTCATAACCTTTTGAACGGTATACTTTTCCCTTATTCGTAAAGAATAAAATTGTATCATGTGTTGAAGGTGTTAGTAAGTGTTCTAAGAAGTCATCATTATTAGTACCCATTCCTTGAATACCACGTCCACCTCTACGTTGAGATCGGTAAGTAGAAACTGGAAGACGTTTAATATATCCATTATGAGTTAAACTTACAATAATATTCTCCACTGGTATTAAGTCTTCATCTTCAATGATTTCAAGTCCACCAGGAACAATTGCTGTTCTTCGTTTATCATTATACTGCTCTTTTAGCTGAGTTAATTCTTCTCGAATTATTTCAAGAACTCTTTCCTCATCCGCAAGAATTGCTCTTAATTCTTCAATTAACTTGATTAGCTCTTGATATTCTTCTTCAATTTTTTCGCGCTCTAAACCTGTTAAACGTTGTAACCTCATATCTAAAATTGCTTGTGCTTGCTTTTCAGATAAATTAAAAGTTTCCATTAAACCATTTTTAGCGATTTCTCCTGTTTGAGAAGCTCTAATTAAACTAATTACCTCATCTAAATGGTCTAAAGCAACCTTCAAACCTTCTAAAATATGTGCACGCGCTTCTGCTTTTTCTAACTCAAACTGTGTTCTACGTTTAATAACAACAATTTGATGGTCTAAATAGTGTTTTAAACAGCTCTTTAGGGATAGAACTTTTGGCTCACCATTTACAAGTGCTAATAAATTAATACCAAAACTTGTTTGAAGAGCAGTTTGTTTATATAGATTATTTAAAAGTACATTTGCGTTAGCGTCTCTTCTAACTTCAATGACAATACGCATACCATTTCGATCAGATTCATCGCGTAAATCAGTAATACCTTCTATTTTCTTATCTCGAACTAGTTCAGCAATTCGTTCAACAAGCTTAGCTTTATTTACTTGATATGGTAACTCTGTAACAATTATTGTTTGTCTACCATTTGCTTTTTCTTCAATTTCAACTTTTGCCCTAATGATGATAGAGCCTTTACCAGTTTCATAGGCCTTGCGGATACCGCTTTTACCTAGAATCATACCTGATGTAGGAAAATCTGGCCCCTGAATATATTCCATTAATTCTTGTGTAGTGATTTCTGGCTCTTTACTTAATGCAAGAACACCATCAATTATTTCACCTAATTGGTGCGGAGGAATATTTGTGGCCATACCAACCGCTATACCCGTTGCTCCGTTTACTAACAAGTTAGGGAATCGTGCAGGAAGAACGATTGGCTCTCTTTCTGAACCATCGTAGTTATCTTGAAAATCAATCGTGTTTTTATTAATATCACGAATCAATTCCATCGAAATTTTAGACATTCTAGCCTCTGTATAACGCATCGCCGCTGCCGCGTCTCCATCGACTGATCCAAAATTCCCATGGCCATCTACTAACATATATCTGAAGTTAAAGTCCTGAGCCATACGTACCATTGTTTCATATACAGCAGAGTCACCATGTGGGTGATACTTACCAATTACTTCACCAACGATACGCGCTGACTTTTTATAGGCTTTATCAGCTGTCATACCTAAATCATTCATTGCATATAAAATTCTTCTATGTACAGGCTTAAGGCCGTCTCGTACATCTGGTAACGCTCGAGAAACAATTACACTCATTGCATAATCTAGGAAGGAATTACGCATTTCATGACTAATATTTATTTCTTTAATTTGTTGATTTTCACTCAACATCGGCACCTCCCTTTAGTTTCCGTATCTACCTGAGAAAAGGAGCATAATGCTCCTTACAAATACTTATTAAATATCTAAATTCTTTACATACTTAGCGTTATCTTGAATAAAGTTACGTCTTGGCTCTACTTTTTCACCCATTAATGTTTCAAACGTTTCATCCGCTTCGATTGCATCTTGAAGGTTAACTTGTAGTAACGTTCTAGTTTCTGGATTCATTGTAGTTTCCCATAACTGTTCAGGGTTCATTTCACCTAGACCTTTATATCGTTGGATAACAGGTTTTGGTACTGCATTTAAAGTCGACATAATTTCATCCATTTGTCGATCATTATAAGCATATTGTATTTTTTTCCCTTGCTGGATCTTATATAAAGGTGGTTGAGCAATATAAATATAACCACTTTCAATGATTTGACGCATATAACGATATAAGAACGTTAACAATAAAGTACGGATGTGGGCACCATCTACATCAGCATCCGTCATCAATATAATTTTATGATATCGTGCTTTCTCGATATCGAAATCATCACCGATTCCAGTACCAAAAGCAGTAATCATTGAACGAACCTCGTTATTTGATAAAATTTTATCAAGTCGAGCCTTTTCTACATTAATAATTTTTCCACGTAAAGGAAGAATTGCTTGGAAGTGGCGATCTCGTCCTTGTTTAGCACTTCCACCCGCTGAGTCACCCTCAACGATATAAATTTCACTAATAGAAGAATCTTTTGAAGAACAATCAGCTAATTTCCCAGGTAAACTTGATACTTCTAAAGCACTTTTTCTTCTTGTTAATTCACGAGCCTTTTTAGCAGCAACTCGAGCCCTAGCCGCCATTAAACCTTTTTCAACTATTTTTTTAGCCTCTGTCGGATTCTCTAATAAAAACTTTTCAAGGTTTTCTCCAAAAACTTGCTCTGTAATCGTACGAACTTCACTATTACCCAACTTAGTTTTTGTTTGTCCCTCAAACTGTGGATCTGGATGTTTAACAGAAACGATCGCCGTTAATCCCTCACGTACATCCTCACCCGATAAGTTGCTATCTTGTTCCTTAATTAAACCATTCTTACGACCATAATCATTAATAACACGAGTTAAAGCTGTTTTAAACCCAACCTCGTGCGTACCACCTTCGTGTGTATTAATATTATTCGTGAATGAGTAAATATTACTTGTATAGCTTTCGTTATATTGAAGTGCAATTTCTACACTAATTCCATCTTTTTCACCAATCACAAAAATTGGTTCGTCATGTATTACTTCTTTAGAACGATTTAAATGTTCAACGTAAGATTTAATTCCACCTTCGTAATGGAATTCTTTCTTTTGTTTGTTTTCTCTACGGTCTTCGATTGTTAAGCGAATACCTCTATTAAGGAACGCTAATTCTCTTAAACGGTTTGCTAATGTATCAAAGTCATAAACTGTCGTTTCAGTGAAAATTTCTGCATCAGGTTTGAAATGAGTAATTGTACCCGTAACATCAGTTTCACCAACGATACTCATATCTGCAACAGGTATACCTTTAGAAAATTGTTGATAATAAATAGTACCTTCACGATGTACATGAACTTCTAGCAAAGTAGACAAAGCATTTACTACTGATGCACCTACCCCGTGTAATCCACCAGATACCTTGTATCCACCACCGCCAAATTTTCCACCCGCATGAAGTACCGTCATAATTACTTCTAGTGCAGGTCTACCCATTTTTTCATGGATACCTACTGGAATCCCACGGCCATTATCTTTAACTGTAATACTATTATCTTCTTCAATTATTAAATTAATCTCATCACAGTATCCAGCCAATGCCTCATCAATACTGTTATCAACGATTTCCCATACTAAGTGATGTAATCCTTTTCCGCTCGTAGAACCGATATACATACCCGGTCTTTTACGTACGGCTTCTAAACCTTCAAGAACTTGAATCTGATTTTCATCATAATTATGTTCTTGCATTTTTTGATCCATTGTCATGAACACTCACCTACTTTTTTTATTTTACATAAAAGAATTAGTAAATTTCAGCTATGCTTATTAGGCGGCGTAGTAGAAATTTCATAAATTATTTATCGAGAAGTACTTATAATTGTTCCATGTGAAACATTTATAATATTAGCTTGTTTTATCGTTTCGTGCTGAATTCCGTCGACACTTGTTGTTGTAACAAAAGTCTGTACTTTATTTTGAATTGCATTTAATAAGTGTGTTTGACGATAGTCATCTAGCTCTGAAAGAACATCATCTAATAAAAGAATAGGATATTCTCCAACTTCCTCTTTAATCAGTTCAATTTCTGCTAGTTTTAATGAAAGAGCTGTTGTCCGCTGCTGTCCTTGCGATCCAAAAGTTTGAACGTTTTTATCATTTACCATAAAAACTAGGTCATCTCTATGCGGACCAAGCAATGTAGTACCTCTTGATACTTCACGCTCTTTTTCAGCTTCGAATTGTTTTATGTACTCATCTTCCATTTTCGTCAAATGTGTTAAATCTGATACATTAATGCTTGGTTTATATATAATTTCTAGCTTTTCGGTCTCTCTAGAAATTTGACTATGAATAGGCGATGCCCAATCCTGTAGTAATTTGATGAACGAAATTCGTTTTTCAATTATTTTTACGGCATGTTTTACAAGCTGAGATGTTAGGACTTCAAGCATTAAATAGTTCCGATCTCGGCTAGTTTGTAATGTTTTTAGTAGTGAATTTCGCTGTTGGAGGATTCTTTGGTACTGACTCAGTTCATGTAGGTAAACAGGCGAAACTTGTCCTAGTTCCATATCTAGGAATTTACGACGCACTTGCGGACTACCTTTTACTAAGTGTAAATCTTCCGGTGCAAACATAACGACATTCATCACGCCTATATATTGACTTAACTTCATCTGTTCAAGATGGTTCAGCTTTGCTTTCTTACCTTTCTTTGAGAGGATTAGCTGTAGTGTTACTTGCTGATTTTTTTTCTGTAACGTACCCTTTATTGTACCATATTCTTCATCCCAACGTATCATTTCTTTGTCATTACTTGTTCGATGAGACTTTGTTAAAGCTAGCACATAAATGGATTCCATTAAATTTGTTTTACCTTGAGCATTCTCACCAATAATGACATTAACATTATTTTGAAAATTTAATTCAAGTTTTTCATAATTACGATATTGTTTTAGTTGTAAATCTTTAATATACAATGGGATTCCCCCAAAACTTATGAAGTTATAATATACGAACCTTTTCCAGTTATAGAAATTGTATCATTTAGGACTAATTTTTTTCCTCTTCTGTTCTCAGGTTCATTGTTCACAAAAATTTCATGCTCCGATAGAAACCATTTAGCCATTCCGCCTGTATCAATTACACCCGCAAGCTTTAAAAATTGACCTAATGTAATATACTCTGTATTTATTTTAACTTTTTCTGTTTTCATTTTTTATCACCCTCATTTATCCATTCCTTAATTGTACTAAACTTCTGTAAGAAAAAAAACACTTAACCCTTATTTTGTCTATTAAGTACAAAAAGACTGACCTAAATGTACTATGCACTCCCCAAACAAATTTGTAGAATAAATTCCTTATTCATTCTGCTGGTTGGAGATTGCTAGTACATTCTATTAGGTCAGCCCCTTTCGATAGTATTTACTAACTAGTATGTGCGAACTGGTAAAATTAATTGCAATGTTCTTGAATCATTTACAGTACGAATTAAAAATGGTCTCATAGCCCCCGTAAATTGAATATAAATTTCTGGGCTTTCAATTGCTTTTAATGCATCCATAACATATTTCGCACTAAAAGAAATTTTTAACTCTTCGCCTTTAATATCCTCGCAAACAATCTCGTCTACTACTTTACCGATTTCAGGAGAATACGAAGAAACATTGACCACTGAGTTACCAACCGTTTCTAGGTGAACAACATTATTTCTACCTTCCCTTGCTAATAAGGAAGCACGATCAATAGCTTGTAAGAATTCTTTGGTCATTACAGTTAGTTCCGTTTTACTTTCACTTGGAATTAACTTTGATGTATCCGGATAATTTCCTTCTAATAATCGGGTAAAGAATAATAGATGTTTTGTCTTAAATAAAGCTTGATGTTCTGTTAAGACGATTTCAACTTTTTCATCATTGTCATCTAGAATTTTACTTAATTCATTTAGACTTTTCCCAGGAATTACTACGCTAGCTTTAAATTCACTTGTTGTAGAGCTTCCGTCAATTTTAGCCTGTCTTAAAGCTAGTCGGTGGCTATCTGTCGCTATACATGTTAGATCACCATTTTCGATTTTCCAGTTTACACCGGTTAAAATTGGTCTAGTTTCTGAAGTTGATACTGCAAAAACTGTTTGACGAATCATAAATTTTAATAAATCTGCAGAAATAGAAATTGTTTCATGTTCTTCAATTTGAGGAAGTAGTGGATATTCCTCAGAATCAAAGCCATTTAAGCTAAATTCAGTTTTTCCGGCTTTTATTGTTGTTACATAATTATTATCAGACTCTAGTTCGACAAAATCTGAAGGTAATTTTTTTACAATATCACTAAAATATCGAGCATTTAATACAATGCTTCCAGTTTGTTTTACATCAACTAGTTGTTGGTCATCTAATACTGTTGGTAAATAAGATTCTATAGATATATCTGAATCACTACCTGTGAAAGTTAGTCCTTCATTTGTAACGACTAGTTTAATACCAGTTAAGATTGGAATAGTTGTTCTTGATGAAACAGCTCTCATAACCTCTTGTACAGCTTTAACAAGATGATCTTTTTGTACAGTAAATTTCATTGTTTGTACTCCTTATATAATTTATAAAATAATATAGTAATAGTAGTAGGGCCTGTGAATTTGTGGATAACTCTATTTTATTAAAGAAAAATAAGTCTATCAACATGTGGATAGACTGTGTAAAAAAGATAGAAAGTTATGCACAGGTAAATAACTCTACTGATTTAATTTTTCATTGATTTCTTTAATTTGAGATTGCAGCTGTGAGTCAGTTTCAATTAATTTTGAAATTTTTTCATGCGCATGAATAACAGTTGTATGATCGCGGCCTCCAAACTCTTCTCCTATTTTAGGTAAAGAATGGTCTGTAAGCTCTCTTGAAAGATACATTGCAATCTGTCTTGGGAAGGCTACGGATTTTGTACGTTTCTTTGCTTTAAAATCCTCTAATTTAATACTAAAAAATTCTCCAACTGTTCGTTGAATATCGTGTATTGATACTGTTTTAGGTTTTGTTGCTGTAATTAAATTCTTTAAGGCTTCAGCGGCCACACTAGCATTAATATCCTTATTAATTAACGATGAATAAGCAACTACGCGAATAAGTGCTCCCTCTAATTCACGGATGTTTGTATCAATTTGATTTGCTATATATAACATTACCTCATTTGGAATATCTAACCCCTCGGCCTTAGCCTTTTTACGTAAGATCGCTATCCTAGTTTCTAAATCCGGTGGTGTAATGTCTGTAATAAGGCCCCATTCAAATCGTGAACGAAGTCGATCTTCTAATGTAGGAATTTCTTTAGGTGGTCGGTCACTTGAGATAATGATTTGTTTACTTTCTTCATGAAGAGTATTAAACGTATGGAAAAATTCTTCCTGTGTTTGTTCTTTTCCAGCTAAGAACTGAATATCATCTATAAGTAGTACGTCTACATTACGATATTTATTTCTAAATTCAATTGCTTTATTATCACGAATTGAATTAATGAACTCATTTGTAAACTTTTCTGATGATAAATAAACGACTTTGGCATTTGGATTATGCTCAAGTACATAGTGTCCAATTGCGTGCATTAAGTGGGTTTTTCCTAACCCAACGCCCCCATATATAAATAATGGGTTATAGGCTTTTGCAGGTGCCTCAGCAACCGCTAATGATGCTGCATGGGCGAAACGGTTACCTGAACCAATTACGAAAGTATCAAAAGTATATTTAGGGTTTAACATACTTTGATTGAACTCTACTGGTTCCTCAAATTTTACTTTTGCTTTAACTGCCGGTATATTCATCTCTATTTCTTCTACATGATTTTGAGGAAGGATAAATTTAATTTCTAATTCGGCTCCAGTTATTTCTAAAACTGTATCCATTATCAATGATGAATACTTTGACTCAAGCCAATCACGGGCGAATTCATTTGGGGCAATAATTGTTAAAGTATCATTCTTTAAAGAAAATGCCTTTGTTGATTTTAGCCATGTTTCAAAGCTTGGTTTACTTATTTTTTTTTCTATTTCTGCTAGAACCCTGGACCACAGATCCCCTATATTCTCCAAACAGTAATCCCTCCTTACAAAGCTTGTTCAACTTTTGTACAAGCACACAAATTAAGTATTTATTTTTATTCATGTCTTTGAATATGCGTTATTTTATAAAACTGCAAAAAACCACTTTATTTGACAGTATTCACCCATGTGGATAACTTTAAAATGGTACAAGTGTAAAACCTGTCCACAAGTTATTAACATCTGTGGACAAATAAAAATAATAAACAACTTGTCCAAAGTGGAAAACAAATTAATAATATCAAAAATCTTTAGCTATTTCAATGAATAGTTAATGTTATCCACATGCTAATCCACTTGTTTAAAAAAATTGTCCACAGAAAAAGAACTTGTGTAAAAGTTGTCAGTAACTGCTGTGGGTAAAAAATATGTTGAAAAATATTATCCACAGAGCACTTAACAATTTTAAGAAAAGGGAAAGTAGTAGTTTTTTGTAGATTTTTTTATTCACTTAAAAGCACGTTTCAAAAAATCTTTCGACACCATTTTTTTGCTTAGATTAATCGTTTATAAATTTATTGAAGGGAAATGATAGGAGTAAATCGCATTTCTTATATTAAATAGGTGACTTTATTTTATTTTTTTCCTATTAAAACTCACTGGATCAACCATTCTTCATAAATTGGAAATAATTATTCATCATGATTTAACATCTTACATTGACATTAATAGTAGTTATTCTTTATAATTTATAGGACTGTCTATAACAGTAATTCCTCAGGGAGGTGTCATATAATGAAAAGAACATTTCAACCAAACAAACGTAAACGCAGCAAAGTACATGGTTTCCGTAACCGTATGAGCACTGCAAATGGACGTAAAGTTCTAGCTGCTCGTCGTCGTAAAGGAAGAAAAGTATTATCTGCGTAGGCCACTGTCAACAGTGGTCTTTTTCACTAATAAGAAGGCCTTTTTTGCTTTTATGTCACAATTTGTAAGTAAAAAAGGCCTCATTTTTTATAAAAAAATTGTTATGATAATTGAAGGAATCATTTGAGGTGTCAGTAGAACATGAACAAGAAAAACAGAATAAAAAAGAATGCAGATTTTAGTCGCGTTTTTCAAGAGGGATCGTCAACTGCAAATCGACAATTTGTAATCTATACATTAAAAAAGGAAGATCAAAAGCAATTTCGTATAGGATTATCTGTTAGTAAGAAGTTAGGTAATGCTGTAGAGCGAAATCATATTAAGCGGTATATAAGACAAGCTCTTACTGAATTAAGTGATGATCTTCGTGTGAATATGGATTATGTTGTAATCGCAAGAAAGCCCTGTACTGAACTACCTTTTAATGAATTTAAAAAAAGTTTAATTCATGTGTTGAAAAGGGCGGAAGCGCTTAAAATACGTGATTCAAAACATAAATTAGATAAAAATCAAATTAAGTAATTACATATTTAAATGTAACTTCTTAAAGGAGGAACTAGTTTGAAGACTAAGAAGTACCAATTGCTAGTTACAGTTCTTTTATTAGTAGTCGTGTTAGCTGGATGTTCGCAAACAAACCAACCGATTACATCTGAAAGTACGGGGATTTGGAATGAGTATTTCGTTTATCCACTATCATGGTTAATCACAGCTGTATCTAAAATTTTTGGTGGAAGTTATGGAATGTCGATTATCGTCGTAACACTTTTAATCCGTTTAGCATTACTACCGTTAATGATTAAACAAATTAAAAGCACGAAAGCGATGCAGTCAATCCAGCCTGAAATGGCCAAACTTAAAGAAAAATATTCTTCTAAGGACCAAAAAACTGTCCAAAAATTAAATGAAGAAACAATGAAGTTGTACCAACAACATGGTGTAAACCCACTATCTGGTTGTTTACCAATTTTTATTCAAATGCCAATCTTAATTGCTTTCTATCATGCAATTATGAGAACAATGGAAATTAAAGCCCATGACTTCTTATGGTTCCAATTAGGACATCCGGATCCAATTTATGCTTTACCAATCATCGCTGGTATTACAACTTTCATTCAACAAAAGGTATCAATGAGTACTGGTTCAATGACGGGACCTGCTGCTCAACAAATGAAAATCATGCTTTATGTTATGCCAATCATGATTTTAATATTTGCTGTTAGACTTCCATCTGCTTTAGCTTTATATTGGGTAGTTGGTAATACATTTATGATTCTTCAAACATTATTTGTTAATAGAGGTAATACTACTGTTAAAAATAACAATGTAGGAGGGGCTAGTAAGTGAGAGAAGTAACTGCTACTGGTCAAACAATCGAACAAGCAGTTCAAATAGCACTTCAGCAACTTAGTTCAACAGAAGAAGACGTAGAAATTACAGTAATCGAAGACGGCAAAAAAGGATTTTTAGGATTTGGTGCTAAACCTGCTAAAGTATTAGTTGTTAAAAAGAAGACTTTAATCGAAAAAGCATACGACTACCTTTTAAATATTGTTAAAAGTCTTGATGAAACTGCAGATGTAAATTTCGAATTGCAAGGTACGAAGGAACAAACCTTCTTATTTACAGTAAAGGGTGATAAAGTTGCCCTTATTATTGGAAAAAGAGGTAATACTTTAAATGCTCTTCAATTCTTAGTTCAAACATTTGTAAATCGTCATTCAAAACAATTGATTCATGTTGTCGTTGACGCAGAGAATTATCGATTAAAACGTAAGGAGTCACTAGAAATTCTTGCAAAAAGGACTGCTCAAACAGTTTTAAAAACAAGAAAAGCGATCTCTTTAGAGCCAATGCCTTCTTTCGAAAGAAAAATAATACATCATATACTGACAGATATGCCAAATATTTCTACAAAGTCTGTAGGGCAAGATCCGCATCGTCAATTAGTTATAGATTTAAAGAAACCAATTAAGGGCTGAGCCTTAATTGGTTTTTTAATGTTCTTCATTCAAGTCATTTAAGTTTACTTGTACTTTCGTACGGTTATAATATAAAAACATTCAATTATAAAATTCTTTATGCTATGCTATAGATTTAGAAGTAACATGTTAACTTTAGTTTAACATGCTCCGAGGTGATTTTTTGATGGAATTCGATACAATTACAGCCATATCGACCCCAAAAGGCGAAGGTGCAATTGCCATCGTTCGATTAAGTGGCGATGAAGCTGTTCAAATAGCGAATAAATTATTTAAAGAAAAAGATTTAAATATAGTAGATTCACACACAATTCATTACGGACATTTAGTCGATCCAAGTTCCGGTAATACTGTTGAGGAAGTTATGGTCTCGATCTTAAGAGCACCAAAAACGTTTACACGTGAAGATGTTGTCGAAATAAATTGTCATGGTGGAATTTTTTCGGTTAACAAAGTACTTGAATTAGTACTATCACAAGGGGCTAGATTAGCGGAGCCTGGTGAATTTACAAAAAGAGCATTTCTTAATGGACGAATCGACCTATCTCAGGCAGAAGCAGTAATGGACTTAATTCGTTCAAAGACTGACAGGGCAATGGCGATCGCAATGAATCAAGTAGAAGGTCGATTATCGAAGTTAGTTAATAGCTTAAGGCAAACATTACTTGAGATTTTAGCTCATATTGAAGTAAATATTGATTACCCTGAATATGATGATGTTGAAGAAATGACCAATACTGTTTTAATTGAAAAAGCAAAAACAGTTCGAGTTGAAATACAAAAACTGCTAGAAACATCAAAACAAGGTAAGATTTTACGTGAAGGACTATCTACTGTCATTATAGGGAGACCGAATGTTGGGAAATCGTCACTTTTAAACACACTAGTTCAGGAAAGCAAGGCAATTGTTACTGATATTCCAGGTACAACGCGTGATGTTATTGAAGAATACGTAAATGTAAAAGGTGTACCATTACGCCTAATAGATACAGCCGGTATTCGTGAAACTAAGGATGTTGTCGAAGCAATCGGTGTTGAAAGATCTAAAAAAGTATTGAATTTGGCTGATTTAGTTTTATTTGTTTTAAATAATAATGAGCAATTAAGTGAAGAAGACCGTAAATTATTTGCCGAAATGAGCGGTAAAGATGTAATTGTGATCATTAACAAAACAGATTTGTCACAAAAGCTTGATCTGAATGAAGTAAAAGCTTTAGTTGGTAATGCTACAATTGTTACGACTTCCTTAAAAGAAGAAAAAGGAATTGATGATTTAGAAAAAGCAATAGCCAACTTATATTTTGAAGGGCAAATTGAGGCACAAGATTTAACTTATTTATCTAATGCTAGACATATTGCGCTATTAAAACAATCAGAACATACAATTAATGATGCAATTGAGGCAATGAAAAATGGTATGCCGATTGACTTAGTACAGATTGACTTAACAAGAGCATGGGAATTGTTAGGTGAAATCGTTGGCGATACAGTTCAGGAAAGTTTAATCAACCAGCTATTTTCTCAATTCTGTTTAGGAAAATAAAATGGTTAGGAGGAGAAAAAATGAGTTTTGAAGCAGGCAATTATGATGTAATCGTTATTGGAGCTGGTCATGCTGGATGTGAAGCCGGTTTGTCATCTGCTCGAATGGGTGCAAAAACATTAATGCTGACAATAAATCTCGATATGGTCGCATTTATGCCCTGTAACCCATCAGTAGGTGGTCCTGCCAAGGGGATTGTTGTACGTGAAATTGATGCACTTGGCGGTGAAATGGGTCGAAATATCGATAAAACACATATTCAAATGAGAATGTTAAATACAGGTAAAGGTCCGGCAGTACGCGCATTGCGTGCTCAAGCGGATAAATTTGCTTATCAGCACGAATTAAAGAAAACCATTGAAAATACGGAGAATCTTACACTAAAGCAAGGTTTAGTAGAAAGATTAATTGTAGAAGATGGACAATGCACAGGTGTAATTACACAAACTGGTGCAATTTATCGTTCAAAGACAGTTGTCATTACAACTGGTACTTTCTTACGCGGAGAAATTATTGTAGGAGAATTAAAATACTCAAGTGGTCCTAATAATCAACAACCAGCAATTAAGCTTTCCGAGCACTTAGAGGAATTAGGAATTGAACTTGTTCGTTTTAAAACAGGTACACCTCCTCGTGTAAATAGTCATAGTATTGATTATTCAAAAACAGAAATACAACCTGGTGATGATGTACCTCGTGCATTTTCATTCGAAACAGAACCGGTTGAAACAGAACAAATTCCTTGTTGGTTAACTTATACAAGTGAAACTACACATCAAATCATCGACGATAACTTACACCGTTCGCCGATGTACTCTGGTATGATTAAAGGTACTGGGCCACGCTATTGTCCTTCTATTGAGGATAAAGTTGTTCGATTTAATGATAAACCGAGACATCAAATTTTCTTAGAGCCAGAAGGAAGAAATACTCAAGAAGTTTATGTACAAGGATTATCAACTAGTTTACCTGAAGATGTACAGGAAAAGATGCTCCGTTCGATTGCAGGTCTTGAAAATGTTCAAATGATGAGAACTGGATATGCAATTGAATATGACGCGATTGTACCCACTCAATTACGTCCAACATTGGAACTTAAGCAAATTAAGAACCTGTATACTGCTGGTCAAATTAACGGAACTTCGGGTTATGAAGAAGCAGCGGGTCAAGGTTTAATCGCAGGAATCAACGCTGCATGTCGTTCACTAGATAAAGAAGAGTTAATTTTAGATCGCTCTGAAGCTTATATTGGTGTTTTAATAGATGACCTAGTAACGAAAGGGACAAATGAACCATACCGTCTTCTTACTTCTAGAGCAGAATATCGATTATTATTACGTCACGATAATGCTGATTTACGTTTAACTAAAATCGGTCAAAGACTTGGTTTAATAAATGATGAAAGATATGCAGAGTTTGAACAAAAGAAAATGTTAATTGAAGAAGAAATAGAGCGTTTAAAAGCAACGCAATTAAGACCGACAAAAGAAGTACAGGAATTAATTGCAAAAAATGGTGGTAGCGAACTGAAAGATGGCATTCGTGCAGCAGATCTTTTACGTCGTCCTGAAATGCTTTATGAACATATTCATCTTATTGCTCCATCTGAAAAAGACTTACATTCAGATGTTAAAGAGCAAGTTGAAATACAAATTAAGTACGAAGGTTATATTGAAAAATCATTAAATCAAGTAGAACGTATGAAAAGAATGGATTTAAAGAAAATTCCTGAAAATATCGATTATCAAGCTATTCACGGCCTTGCTACTGAGGCAAGACAAAAGCTTGAGCAAGTGCGTCCTCTATCAGTAGGTCAAGCTTCTCGTATATCTGGTGTTAATCCAGCAGATATTTCAATTCTACTTGTTTATTTAGAACAAGGAAAAATTGCAAGAATATCGAACTAATAATAGATAGGGGTATTACTAGTGAATAAAGAACAATTTATCGCTGCTCTTAAAGATAAAGGAATCCATTTGTCTGATTTTCAATTAAAACAATTTGATATATATTTCCACACATTAGTTGAGTGGAATAATAAAATGAATTTAACTGCTATTACAGAAGAAGACGAAGTATATTTAAAGCATTTTTATGATTCAATTAGCGCTGCTTTTTATTTCGACTTCGCTGATGAAATTACTTTATGTGACATTGGTGCAGGAGCGGGCTTCCCCTCTATCCCAATTAAAATATGTTTCCCATCTATCAAATTAACGATCGTAGACTCCCTTCAAAAAAGGATTACATTTCTAAACCATTTAGCGAAGGAATTACAATTAGAGAATGTATCATTTATTCATGATCGAGCAGAAACTTTTGCTAAAAGAACTGGTATGAGAGAATCTTTCGATGTTGTAACTGCTAGAGCAGTTGCTAGAATGTCTGTGTTAACTGAATTATGCTTACCACTTGTTAGACAAAATGGCCATTTTGTTGCACTTAAAGGTGCTGCTGGTCAAGAAGAGTTGGAAAAAGCAAATTATGCTATAAAAACACTTGGTGGAGAAGTCAAATCAATTAATCACTTCACTCTCCCAAGCGAAGATAGTGATCGAAATATTGTTATAGTAGAAAAGAAACATAAAACGCCAACTAAGTACCCTCGCAAACCGGGTACCCCTGGTAAAGAACCATTAGAGGTTTAATATGATAAACTAACAAATGTTTCACGTGAAACATTTGTTATGTTTATTCTATTGTGAACGAAATTCTAAAAGGGTGGGAATCACATTGAAAAGCACATTATCTAGGTTATTTGGCTTATCAGAAAAAGAAATTAATGAAGATTCGGTTTCGAGTAATGAAGTTATTCGCCAAATTCCAGTATCGGACATTGTACCGAATCAGTATCAGCCTAGAACATTCTTTGATGATGAAAAAATTAAAGAACTAGCGCTAACGATTCGAACTCATGGTATTATTCAACCAATTGTTGTTAGGGAAATTAGACCAAACTTTTATGAAATAATTGCCGGGGAAAGAAGATTCAGGGCTGTTTCATCTTTAGGTTGGGGTACAATTCCTGCAATTGTGAAAACGTTTAACGATACAGAGACTGCCTCCGTCGCTCTGATTGAAAATTTACAACGTGAAGAACTATCTCCTTTTGAAGAAGCCGTAGCTTACCAAAAACTAATTGATCTACATAATTTAACTCAAGAGGCTCTAGCTCAGCGACTAGGTAAAGGTCAATCGACTGTTGCAAATAAGCTGAGATTGTTGAAACTTCCTGGGGAAATACAACAAGCATTATTGGATAAGTCGATTACGGAACGTCATGCACGAGCACTTATTCCATTAAAGTTGCCTCAATTACAAATTACTCTTCTTCACGAAATAATTGAAAAACAGTTGAATGTTAAACAAACAGAAGAACGAGTAGTTACACTACTTACTGAGAAAAAACCGAAGGCTAAACGTAAATTTAAGGCCATAAGTAAAGACATTAGAATTGCGATGAATACGATCCGAGAATCTTTACAAATGGTTACTAAAACAGGTATGAATATTGATAGTCAAGAAGAAGAACATGATGACTATTATCAGATAACAATTAAAATACCAAAAAAATAAACATTAAATTCACCTCTTTTCAGTGGTGAATTTTTTTTTTCATTTTTAAATCTAGGCACAACGATGAATCTATTCATGGTAAAATAGAAAGTAAGAATTGTTTGTTGTGGAAGGAGTAGATTACATAGTGGTTAAAGTAATCTCTATAGCTAACCAAAAAGGTGGTGTTGGTAAGACTACAACATCTGTAAATTTAAGTGCTTGTTTAGCTCATTTAGGAAAAAAAGTATTACTAGTCGATATAGATCCTCAAGGTAATGCAACTAGTGGTATTGGAATTGAGAAAGCTGATGTGAATCAGTGTGTTTACAATGTATTAGTTGATGATGTTGAGGCGAAAAATGTCATTTTAAACACTGCTATTCCAAATTTTGATATTATTCCAGCAACAATTCAACTTGCTGGAGCAGAAATTGAATTAGTACCTACTATTTCTAGAGAAGTACGATTAAAGCGTGCTTTAGATACAGTAAAAGGTAACTATGATTATATTTTAATAGATTGTCCTCCATCACTAGGGTTATTAACTTTAAACTCACTAACTGCATCTGATTCAATTATTATTCCAGTTCAATGTGAGTATTACGCACTTGAAGGTTTAAGTCAGCTATTAAGTACTGTACGTTTAGTACAAAAACATTTAAATAAAAATTTAGCAATTGAAGGCGTATTGTTAACAATGCTAGATGCTCGTACAAATTTAGGGCTCCAAGTTATAGAAGAAGTAAAAAAATATTTTCAAGATCGCGTCTATAAATCAATTATTCCAAGAAATGTACGCTTAAGTGAAGCACCAAGTCATGGTAAACCGATCATTACATATGATCCAAAGTCAAGAGGTGCAGAAGTATATCTCGATCTAGCAAAGGAAGTGATTGATAATGGCTAAAGGTTTAGGTAAAGGTATTGGAGCATTTTTTCAAGATATAAATCAGCAAGAAGAGTTAGTTCAGGAAATTGATCTAAAAGAACTTAGACCTAACCCATACCAACCTCGCAAAGTATTTGATGAGACTGCAATGTTAGAATTAACTCAATCAGTGATTGAACATGGAATTCTACAACCAATCATTGCTAGAAAAAGCATAAAAGGTTTCCAAATCGTTGCTGGAGAAAGACGATATCGCGCTGCAAAAAATGCGGGTTTAAATACAGTTCCAGTTATTGTAAGAGACCTTACTGAAGAGCAAATGATGGAGTTAGCTGTATTAGAAAATTTACAGCGAGATGATTTAAATCCTCTTGAAGAAGCTGAAGCATATCAAACTTTAATTGAACAATTACACTTAACACAAGAACAACTGGCAAAGAAACTTGGAAAAAGTCGTCCACATATTGCTAACTATTTAAGAATTTTAACTTTACCTAACTCTGTTCAAAAAATGGTTGAAGAAGGCACTCTCTCTATGGGACACGGAAGAGCACTTTTAGGACTAAAACGAAAAGGGTTAATTGAAGGTACCGCACTAAAAGTAATTGAAAAAAATCTAAGCGTTCGTGAGGTTGAAACGTTAGTCAATGATCTAAATGAAAATGTTTCACGTGAAACATCAAAGAAAACCCCAACTAAAAATATATTTTTTAGTGAGTATGAGGATCTTTTACAAGAAAAGTTCGGAACATCAGTTAAAATTAAATCGGCTAAAGATAAAGGGAAAATAGAAATCCAATTCTTTAACAAAGAGGATTTGGAGAGAATCCTTTCAATTATAAAATGAGTGACTCATAGGGAATATTAAATGTGTTGGCTTCCAATGCAGTTAATACTCCCTTTTTGTTTTTATCTAACCTTTTTTATAATTGAAAGTTAGGAAACTAGTATGTTAAAAATCTAATTGGCACGTAAATTTTCTTTCAGTTTCTTTAATTGAATTTGCAATAAACTTAGCCATTTTCATTACAAGGCTTAATCTAGTATTTTGTAGAACATAAAATTCCATAAATCCACTAACATTTACAACTCCAGTTAAATTAATCTCGCCAACTAAAGGTAATTCTTTTTTCATTGCTGCACCAGGTTTTAACGGACCATTGGATAAACGAACGCTACCAATACTTTTTACTCTACCTAAACAGGCATCTACAGCAATGATAAATGGATTGTTATACTTGCCTTTAATTCTTTCAAGTTGTTCTGAAAGATTTAACGCATGAATTGGCTCATCAAGAGTACCATAATAATGAAACCTACTTAAGTTTAATTCTCCTAACATGGTTCCAACTAAAGGACCTAAAGAGTCTCCCGTAGAACGGTCAGTTCCGATACATACAAAAACAATTTCTTTAGTGTGTACACTTGGAAGCGACTTACATAAACGATCTGCAAATCTGTTAATAGCGTTTTCGTCATCTAGAAATACAGAATAATCATCCTTGAATAGGTTACGCAAAGGATTTGCTGAAAATTGCATAATATCGCCTACTTTTCATTTAAGAGAGTAGTATTAGTTTATGCAAAATTTAAACAATTTATACTTTCGTCTGCGATCTTCGTTATTAAATTAAACTATTATTACATTTGTTCATATTTGTAGTTTTAAAATGATAATTCGTTTAGTATTACGTTTGAAGTCACTTGAAAATAGATAGGGGGAAAAAGACAGTATGAATAATGCAGCAAATAAAATAGAACATGCTGAAAAAGTAATAAAGAAAAGCATGCTGACGCCAGAACAATGGGACACAATATTAAATTCATCAATAAAAATAGCGCTAATTATTATCGTTTCAGTATTGGCTGTAAAACTCGGAAGAAAGTTAATCCGTAATCTCTTAAAGGTTAATGCTAGAGGACCGTTACAAGTATCAGAAAGAAGATCAGTAACACTTATTAAATTGATGGAAAATGTACTTGCATATGTAATATTCTTTATTGCTGCTTTGACGATTCTCCCGATATTTGGTGTGGAAATAAAAGGGCTTTTAGTAGGAGCAGGAATAGGTGGCGTAGCAATTGGTTTTGGTGCACAAAGCTTAGTAAAAGATATCATTTCTGGATTTTTTATTTTGTTTGAAGATCAGTTTTCAGTTGGTGACTACATTAGAGTTCAAACTTTCGAAGGAACAGTACTATCAATTGGTTTAAAAACAACTAAAATTAGAAGCGGAACAGGTGAGCTTCATATCATCCAAAATGGAATGATTACTGAAGTAACCAATTTTTCATTACATAATGCCGTGGCAATGGTCGATGTTAGTATTTCATATGAGGGCGATATTGAACATGCGCAAAATGTAATTGAAGAGCATTTAGAAACTATGCCAGCTAGATACGAAGAAATGGTAAAACCTCCTGAGTTTCTTGGGATACAAAACTTAGGACCATCCGAAGTAACATTACGAATCTCTTCAGAAGTTAGAGCGATGACACAGTTTAAAATCTCTAGAGCAATTCGAAAAGAAATTAAGGAAGTACTTGAAAGAAATAACATAGAAATTTCTTATCCAAAGATGGTATTATATAAACAACCAGAAACTAAAAATGAAAATGCGAATGTTTAGTTTGTATGCTACTATTTTAAGGAAGTGAAGTTTTTACATGGAAGAAAAAGAATTTAGCCTAAATGATATAGTAGAAATGAAAAAACCTCATCCTTGTGGAGTGAACAGATGGAAAATTATTCGAATGGGTATGGACATTCGATTAAAATGTGAGGGATGTGAGCATAGCGTTTTAATACCTCGCAGAGAGTTCACACGAAAATTAAAAAAGGTTTTAGTTCGATCTGAAGAGTAGGACAATTTTTAAATCAATGGGTATCTAGTAGAGCAATTTGAAAGATCGCTCATATTAGATACCTTTCGTATGTTTAGAATTAATATTCAGATTTTCTTGTTATTTTTTTTTGAAATCAATATAATTGTGAAAGATTAACTAAGTTCGTATAGGAGTGGAAAATATGCCATTAACAGCAGGAATCGTAGGATTACCAAACGTAGGGAAGTCAACATTATTTAATGCAATTACACAAGCGGGTGCTGAATCAGCAAACTATCCGTTTTGTACAATTGATCCAAACGTGGGTGTGGTAGAAGTACCAGATTACCGTTTAGTAAAATTAACTGAATTAGTTCAACCCAAAAAAACTGTTCCAACAACTTTTGAATTTACTGATATCGCAGGGATCGTGAAAGGTGCAAGTAAAGGTGAAGGGTTAGGAAATAAGTTTTTATCTCATATTCGTGAAGTGGACGCAATTTGCCAAGTAGTACGTTGCTTTGTAGATGATAATATTACTCACGTATCTGGAAAAGTAGATCCAATTGCAGATATTGAAACAATTAACTTAGAACTAATTCTTGCAGACTTAGAATCAGTTGAAAAACGTATTGATCGTGTAGCTAAATTAGCAAAACAAAAAGATAAAGATGCATCTTATGAACATGAAATTTTAGTAAAATTAAGAGATGCATTTGAAAATGACAAGCCAGCTCGTTCAGTAGAGTTTACAGAAGAACAAATGAAAGTAGTAAAAGGGTTACACTTATTAACGACTAAGCCAATGCTTTACATCACTAATGTTGGCGAAGATGAAATTGCAGATGCTTCATCAAACGAATACGTTGAAAAAGTAAGAGAATTTGCAGCTAAAGAAGGTTCTCAAGTTATTGTAATTAGTGCAAAAATTGAAGAAGAAATTGCTGAGTTAGATGATGAAGAGAAACGTACATTCCTTCAAGAACTTGGAATTGAAGAATCAGGTTTAGATCAATTAATTCGTGCAGCTTATTCTTTATTAGGATTGGCAACTTATTTTACTGCAGGTGTACAAGAAGTAAGAGCTTGGACATTTAAAAAAGGTATGAAAGCTCCACAATGTGCTGGCGTAATTCATAGCGACTTCGAACGTGGCTTTATCCGCGCAGAAACAGTTTCTTTTGAAGATTTAGCGACTTATGGTAACATGACAGCATCAAAAGAAGCAGGTAAAGTACGTCTTGAAGGTAAAGAGTATATCGTACAAGATGGAGATGTAATGCATTTCCGATTTAATGTTTAATGAAAATAGCAACTCAATTATTGATTTGCTATCTTAAAAAAACTATGCTATAATTTTAACTCGTGAGTGATTAATTAAATTGCTCCTTGCCCTTAATTGGGCCGTTAGACCAAAAGGAGGTGACATTGTGATGAATAAATACGAAATCATGTACATCGTTCGACCAAACATGGAAGACGAAGCACAAAAAGCATTAGTTGAGCGTTTCAACGGCGTTTTAACTGAACAAGGTGCTGAAATCACAAACGTTAAAGAGTGGGGTAAACGTCGTTTAGCTTATGAAATTAACGATTTCCGTGATGGACACTACATGCTTGTAAACGTTTCTGCTAAGCCAGAAGCTGTACAAGAATTCGATCGTTTAGCGAAGATCAGCGAAGATATCATCCGCCACATCGTTATCCGTGAAGAAGAAAAATAATATTTTTTAAATGCTTTAGGGAGGTAGGAATCAGATGATTAATCGTGTTGTACTTGTAGGTCGCTTAACAAAGGATCCGGACTTACGTTATACGCCAAGTGGGGTTGCCGTTGCAACATTTACTCTAGCGGTGAATCGTACCTACTCAAATCAGCAAGGCGAAAGAGAAGCAGATTTTATTAACTGTGTTATCTGGAGAAAGCCTGCTGAAAACGTAGCAAACTTCTTGAAAAAAGGAAGCTTAGCTGGCGTTGAAGGGCGTATTCAAACTAGAAGTTTTGATGGTCAAGATGGTAAGAGAGTATATGTAACTGAAGTTGTAGCTGACTCTGTTCAATTCTTAGAACCAAGAAATGCATCAGGTAACCAAGGTGGTTCATTCGGTATGAATCAACAAAATCAAGGTTTTAACGCTGGAAATCCTTTCGAAGCACCATCTCAAAAGCCTAGCTTTAATGATGATCCATTTGGTGGGACAAGCAAAACGATTGATATTACTGATGACGATCTTCCTTTCTAATAATAAAAACAGTGTAATGCTGAACGGTTAGCATTACTAAAAAACTAATTTTTAAGTAGAGGAGGGAAATAACAATGGCAATGGGTGGACGTAAAGGTGGACGCGCTAAACGTCGTAAAGTTTGTTACTTTACTTCAAATGGCATCACTACAATCGACTTCAAAGATACTGAGTTATTAAAACGTTTCGTTTCTGAGCGTGGTAAAATTTTACCTCGTCGTGTAACTGGTACTTCTGCGAAATACCAACGTAAATTAACGATCGCAATCAAACGCGCTCGTCAAATGGCTTTATTACCATACGTAGCTGAATAAGCTAAGTAATAAAAAGTACAGCATTCTCGTGCTGTACTTTTTTTGTATTTATGAAAAAATAAGTTTTATGGTAAAATAAGAAATAGTATGCTTATCGCGAAATAAGTAGAGGTAGTTGAAAGGAGCTTTATTTTGAAATCGACTCGATTTATTACCGAGGGTGCAGTACTATTAGCTATTTACTCAGTACTACTGTTAATATTTAGATTTGTACCGTTTCTCTCAATATTTATGGCATTCCTTATGCCGCTGCCGTTTATTATTCTAAGTATTAAATACTCAATTAAAGAATCACTTTTACTTTGCTGTGTGGCGCTGGGATTAACGATTGTGATTACCTCATTTAATTTACTTCCAGTTACTTTAATGTACTCAACAGTTGGTATAGCATTTGGTTATCTATTGAAAAATGAGCGAAGTAAAGGCGAGATATTACTTACTAGTACTTTCTTATATTTAATACATACAGTACTATCGTACATACTATTCAAAGCTGTTTTTCATATTGATTTCGTTAAAGAGAATATAGACTTGGCAACGGAGGCTATAGAAAAAAGTAAGGAACTAAGTGCTAGTCTTGGTACAAACGCTAATGAAAAGGCATTAGATAGTCTTACAAATGCTATTAAATTAATCCCTACATTAATTCCTTCATTATTGTTAATGGTTAGTTTTATACTTGCTTTTTTAACACAACTAGTAACTTTTCCATTAATAAGGAGATTAGGTTATAAAACTCCGAAATTTAAGCCATTTAGAGAGTTTAGACTCCCAGTAGGATTCATGTGGTTCTTTTTAATTGTAATGCTCTTTTCATTCTTCAATTTGAAACAAAGTAGTTTCCTCAGCACAGCAGTGATTAACTTAACATATGTACTTCAAATTTTACTGCTCGTTCAAGGTTACGCATCGATCTTTTATTTTAGTTATTTAAAACATTTTTCTAAAGCGGTACCAATTATTATATTGATCGCAAGTTTTATCATTCAACCATTAATTTATATTGTTTTGCTAATTGGAATTGTCTCGATTGGAATATTTAATAGAAGAAAAATTTAAACATAAAAACATATTTGTTACTAATTTGTTGTGAAAAAGTGAATAAACTTTAATATGTAAGTTAGATTTTATTTGGCTTAGGGGTTGAACATATGCAAGATTTTCATAAGAAACAGATGTTTCTTATACCCGTCTATCTTTTAACTGCTCTTTCAGTGTTTCTGATCGGAACTGTGGTCTATATTCAACCTAAAATAGGGATAATTTTTATCGTTATCTTTTTATGCGTTATTTTTCTAGTTGTAAAGTTAGAAATTAAGTATCGCTATGTTTTAGATATGTATATAGAATCAGTTATGTCGAGAGTGAAGAATTTAAGTAACGAAGCAATTACAGAAATGCCAATTGGAGTATTACTTTATGATAGAGAGTACCATATTGAATGGGGCAATCAATATATTTTAAATATTTTAGACGATCGTTCATTAATTGGTAAACACATATATGATCTATCTGAAGGATTAATGGCTTTAATTTCGAAAAAAGAGAAAAAGGAAGATGTATTAAATATAAGTAAAAGAACATATCGAGTGGTTATTAAAAGGGAAGAGCGATACATTTACTTATTTGATGTGACAGAACAGGCGCAACTAGAGAAGTTATATGAAGACCAAAGAACAGTAATCGGAATTATTTTACTAGATAATTACGATGAAATGACTCAGGGCTTAGATGATCAGGAGCGTTCTAGTGTAAATGGTGCAGTAACAACCATGTTAAATAGTTGGGCTAATAGCCATGGTATGTTCTTGAAACGTGTTTCATCCGATCGATATAGTGTAGTTTTAAATGAAGGAATTCTGGCAGCATTAGAAAATAACAAATTCTCTATATTAGACCAAGTAAGGGAAGAGACTACAAAGCGTAATTTACCTCTTACTCTAAGCGTCGGTGTCGGAGTAGGTAGTTTGAATTTAACCGAACTTGGCCAACTAGCTCAATCTGGTTTAGATTTAGCACTAGGGCGCGGGGGAGATCAAGTAACTGTTAAAAATATTAACGGTAAAGTAAAGTTTTTTGGTGGAAAAACAAACCCTGTAGAAAAGAGGACGAGGGTTAGAGCGAGGGTAATCTCGCATGCATTAAGAGATTTAATGAAGAGTAGCACCAATGTTATGATAATGGGTCATAAGTTACCTGACATGGATGCTCTTGGTTCAGCAGTCGGTATCTTAAAAATGGTAATGCATAATGAAGTGGATGGTTATGTAGTAATTGATAAAGATGAAGTAGATAAAAGTGTTAATCGCTTGATGAGGGAAATGTCTAAAAATGAACAATTTATGTCTTGTTTTATTACACCCGACAAAGCAAAAGAACTTATTTCTGAAGATACATTAATAATTGTAGTAGATACTCATAGACCTACAATGGTTGAAGAAGAATCACTTTTAAATGAGACAGATAAAATTGTTGTGATAGACCATCATCGAAGAGGAGAGGACTTCATTAAGGATGCAATTCTCGTTTATATGGAGCCGTACGCTTCCTCTACTGCAGAATTAGTAACTGAGTTATTGGAGTACCAACCTAAGAAAATAAAATTAAGCATGCTTGAGGCAACAGCCTTACTTGCAGGTATTATTGTTGATACAAAGAGTTTTACTTTCCGAACAGGATCACGAACTTTTGACGCAGCCTCTTACTTGCGTTCTAACGGTGCAGATACGATCCTCGTTCAAAATTTACTAAAACAAGATATGAATGAATATATTCGCAAAGCAGAATTGATAGAGGAAGCCTATATGTACAAAGAGGGCTTTGCGATTAGCTTTGGGAAAGACAATGTAAACTATGATCAAGTTTTAATCGCCAAGGCTGCAGATACATTATTAACGATGACTGATGTCATTGCATCTTTTGTTATTGCGAAAAGGTCAGATAATGTTGTTAGTATCAGCAGTCGTTCATTAGGGAATATAAATGTTCAATTAATAATGGAAGAGCTTGGTGGTGGCGGTCACTTAACAAATGCTGCTGCGCAAATTGAATCTTCTTCAATCAGAGAAGTTGAACAACATTTATTGAGAATAATCGATGAATATATTGAAGGGAGAACAAACAAATGAAAGTAATTTTCTTAAAAGATGTAAAAGGAAAAGGTAAAAAAGGAGAAACTAAAAATATCGCAGATGGCTATGCAAGCTTCTTAATCAAAAATGGAGATGCTATTGAAGCTACTGCAGGTAATATGAAAACTCTTGAAGCGAAAAAAAATAAAGAATTAAAAGATGCACAAATCGAATTAGAAAACTGTAAAAAGCTAAAAGAAACAATTGAAACTTTAACAGTAGAACTAAAAGCTAAATCAGGTGAGGGCGGTCGTCTTTTCGGGTCAATCACAAGCAAGCAAATTGCAGATGAGCTTAATAAAGTACATGGTATTAAACTAGATAAGCGTAAATTCGAAATGAATGATGCGATTAGAGGACTAGGTGTAACAAATATTAAAGTAAAATTGCATCCTGAAGTAAGTGCAACTTTAAAAGTACACGTTAAAGAACAATAAGAAAAACAAGCATCTGGAGGACTAGAAATGAGTGATTTGCTAAATGATCGTACTCCACCACAGAATATAGAAGCTGAACAGGCTGTATTAGGAGCCATACTGTTAGATTCAGAGGCGCTGATATCAACTTCAGAACGGCTTTTACCAGATGACTTTTATCGAGCTGCCCATCAAAAAATATTTGAAGCGATGCTTAAGATTGCTTCAAGGAATGAGCCTCTGGATGTTATCACGCTAACTTCTGAACTAGCTAATCAAGGAGTGTTAGAAGAAGTAGGAGGAGTATCATACTTAAATGATTTGCTGGCTTCAGTACCAACGGCATCTAACGTTGAATACTATGCGAAGAGCGTTGAAGAAAAATCTACTTTAAGAAGATTAATAAGAACCGCTACAAATATTGTAACGGAAAGCTATGCACCAGATACTCCAGTGGATGTTGTACTAAACGAGGCTGAAAAAAGTATCTTAAAAGTAGCTCAGCGCACAAACGTTTCTGGTTTTCAAAGTATTAAAGATGTAGTATTTACTACATTTAGTAAAATTGAGACTTTATTTAATCAACGTGGCGAAATCACAGGTGTACCGACAGGATTTACTGATTTAGATCGTATGACAGCGGGATTTCAGCCCAATGATTTAATTATAGTAGCTGCCCGTCCTTCAGTTGGTAAAACAGCTTTTGCGTTGAATATCGCACAAAACGTAGCGACTAAAACAGATGAAAACGTAGCAATTTTCAGTCTCGAGATGGGATCAGATCAGCTTGTTATGCGTATGCTATGTGCGGAAGGAAATATTAACGCACAGGCACTACGTACAGGTAATCTTGAACAAGAGGATTGGAATAAGCTTACGATGGCTGCTAGTAGCTTAGCTGGTACAGGTATATATATCGATGATACACCTGGTATTAGAGTAAATGACATACGTGCTAAGTGTAGAAGGCTGAAGCAAGAGCATGGCTTAGGAATGATCCTAATTGATTACTTGCAGCTTATTCAAGGTAACGGTAAAAGTGGAGAAAATCGTCAACAAGAAGTATCGGAAATTTCACGATCTCTTAAAGGACTAGCGAGGGAATTAAAAGTACCTCTAATAGCCTTATCTCAGCTATCACGAAGCGTTGAGTCAAGACAGGATAAACGTCCAATGATGTCTGATATACGTGAATCAGGAAGTATTGAGCAAGATGCGGATATTGTTGCGTTCTTATACCGAGACGATTACTATGATAAAGAATCAGAGAATAAAAATATTATTGAAATCATTATTGCTAAACAAAGGAATGGTCCAGTAGGTACTGTTTCATTAGCATTCGTAAAAGAATATAACAAGTTCGTAAACTTAGAACGAAGGTTTGATGAGCAAGCACCAGGTGCCTAAAAATAGTTTGGAATCAGACAGGCGCAAATATCTTCAATCGTCTGATTGGGATCTCATCTAAAAAATAATCACATAGTGAATCTATGTGATTATTTTTTTTTGTTAGGGCAAACTATTTTTATCAAATTCTTTAGTTTGTATTTACGAACAAATAAAACTTAGAATGGAATTATTTAAAGAGATTTATTGACAAATTCCGTAAGTTTGATATACTAGTTTTGGTTTTAGTTCGGAAATAGCGTAATTTAATCGGAGGTGCAGTACATTGTCATCAGTAGTAGTAGTTGGTTCTCAATGGGGAGACGAAGGAAAAGGAAAAATTACCGACTTTTTATCACAACAGGCAGAAGTAGTTGCTAGATATCAAGGTGGTAACAATGCAGGTCATACAATCGTATTTAATGGTGAAAAGTACAAACTTCACTTAATTCCATCAGGTATTTTCTTCTCAGATAAAATTTGTGTTATTGGAAATGGTATGGTTGTAGATCCTAAAGCTTTAGTTCAAGAGCTAGCATACCTACATGATAAAGGTGTTTCAACTGACAACTTACGTATTAGTAACCGTGCTCATGTTATCTTACCTTATCATTTAAAACAAGATGAGTTAGAAGAAGAGCGTAAAGGTGATAATAAAATTGGTACTACTAAAAAAGGTATTGGACCAGCTTATATGGACAAAGCTGCTCGTGTGGGAATCCGTATGGCAGACCTTTTAGATAAAGAAGAGTTTTACGAAAAATTAAAACGTAATCTTGAAGAGAAAAATAATTTATTTGAAAAAATGTATGATTCAAATTCATTAAATATCGAAGAGATTTTTGAAGAATATTATGAGTTCGGACAACAAATTAAAAAATATGTGTGTGATACTTCTGTTGTATTAAATGATGCAATTGATGGTGGAAAGCGCGTATTATTTGAAGGCGCACAAGGCGTAATGCTAGATATCGACCAAGGTACATACCCATTTGTTACTTCTTCTAACCCAGTTGCAGGTGGAGTAACAATTGGATCTGGTGTTGGTCCAACAAAAATTAATCATGTTGTTGGTGTATGTAAAGCTTACACTACTCGTGTTGGTGAAGGTGCATTCCCAACTGAGCTTTTCGACGAAATTGGAAATACAATTCGTGAAGTAGGTCGTGAGTACGGTACAACTACTGGAAGACCAAGACGTGTAGGTTGGTTTGATAGTGTAGTAGTTCGCCACGCTCGTCGTGTTAGTGGCATTACTGATTTATCACTTAACTCAATCGACGTATTAACAGGTCTAGAGACTGTTAAAATTTGCGTTGCTTATAAATTCCGTGGAGAAACAATTACTGAGTTCCCTGCTAGCTTAAAACAACTTGCAGAATGTGAGCCAGTTTATGAAGAACTTCCAGGTTGGACAGAAGATATTACAGGAGTAAAAACTCTTAATGAACTACCAGTTAATGCAAGACATTATGTAGAACGTGTGTCTCAATTAGTCGGTATTCCGTTATCTGTATTCTCAGTAGGTCCAGATCGTAACCAAACAAATATCGTACGTAACGTTTACGGAGCTTAATATAATAAAGCCCTTAAATAAAAATTTAGGGGCTTTTATTATTATTAAAAAAACTATTGCCAAATTATTAGAAAGTATGATAAGATAAATCTTGTCGTCATAACTAGTACATAGCTTATGAAGTTAATCATTTTATAAAGCTAATCATATTATGAGCCATTAGCTCAGTAGGTAGAGCATCTGACTTTTAATCAGAGGGTCGAAGGTTCGAATCCTTCATGGCTCATCTTTTCTTAAATTAATGTGGCCCGTTGGTCAAGCGGTTAAGACACCGCCCTTTCACGGCGGTAACACGGGTTCGAGTCCCGTACGGGTCATCCTTTTTTAATAAAATTATCTTGGTCCCGTGGTGTAGCGGTTAACATGCCTGCCTGTCACGCAGGAGATCGCCGGTTCGATCCCGGTCGGGACCGCCATATAATGGCTCGGTAGCTCAGTCGGTAGAGCAGAGGACTGAAAATCCTCGTGTCGGCGGTTCGATTCCGTCCCGAGCCATCATAAAAACTACTGTATATACAGTAGTTTTTTATTTTATATCAACCTTATTGAAAATAGAATTAAACAGTTCGATTTTACAAAAAAACCTACTTAATTTAAAATAGAAGTAAGTGGAGTAGACCTCTAGCAACAAGCTAGAGGTTTTTTTCAAAAATCTAGTGTTTATATACAAAAAAAATAACACGTCAGATCGTAGTCGTATTATATTTAGAGAGATAGTCCACAAAACGAAATTACTATGATAAGTTTATTTGTTGCCTAATTTAATATGAAATTGCAAAAGATATGTATAGAATTGACGGTAGCAAAAACTGACTAGAAAAGGAGTGCGGGGAATGAATAAAAAAATATTAATAGTCGATGATGAAAAACCAATTGCTGATATATTGAAGTTTAATTTAGAAAAAGAAGGTTTTGAAATTGTTTGCGCGTATGATGGAGAGGAAGCATTACAAAAAGTAGATGAGTTTCTTCCTGACCTAGTTTTATTAGATATTATGTTACCAATTAGAGATGGCTTAGAAGTTTGTAGAGAAATAAGAAAGAACCATGAAATGCCGATCATTATGATTACTGCAAAAGACTCAGAATTAGATAAAGTACTAGGGTTAGAAATGGGAGCAGATGACTACGTAACAAAACCATTTAGTACACGTGAGTTACTTGCCAGAGTAAAAGCAAATTTACGTAGACATCAAACAGGAACTCCATCTGAAAAAGAGGAGTCAGTTGAAGTAATTATTGGATCACTTGTTATCAATCCAAATGCTTATATCGTAACAAAACGTGGCGAGAAGATCGAATTAACTCACCGCGAATTTGAACTACTATATTATTTAGCGAAGCATATCGGACAGGTTATGACGAGAGAACATTTACTCCAAACTGTTTGGGGTTATGATTACTTTGGAGATGTACGAACTGTCGATGTAACAATTCGAAGACTTCGTGAAAAAATTGAGGACAATCCAAGTTATCCACTTTTCATTGTAACAAGAAGAGGAGTAGGATATTACCTGCGTGATCCGGAGCAAGATTAATGGCAGCTTATAATAAAGTTGGTTTATTTAAATCAATTGTATTTAAATTTGTACTTGTTTATATTTTACTCATCTTGGTAGCTATGCAAATTATTAGCGTTTATTTTTCAAGAGAGCTTGAAAAGCAGCTCGTAAACAGTTTTACAGTTGCGATAAACGAACGTGCTAAACTACTGGCCTATAATATAAAAATAGAGTATGAAAAAAAGAAAACTCTGGACGACCCAGAAGTAAAAGCTAATATCCAAAAAATAGTTTCAGACTTCGGAAAGAATATTGGAATATCAGACGTAAGAGTTATTAACCAAAATAGTGAAGTCATTGCTACTTCGGATTCTAGTAATCGGTCTATTGTTGGTAAAAGAACTACTGATATTTTAGTAAAAAGAGCTCTTTTAGTAGGTACTAGAACTGAGAAAGTGTTAATTGATCCTAAAAATGGTCATCGAATGAAAACGATTGTTACCCCAGTAATGGAAGGTGACGAAATTGTTTCAGCCATTTACACAAGTGCTTCAATGGAAAGCACTTATGAAAGAATGGAATTAATTAACCGTATTTTTTCAACTGGTACACTTATAGCAGTCGCGATTACATCCATTTTAGGTATATTGTTGGCTAAAGCAATTACGAAGCCAATCTCTGAAATAAGAAGACAGGCCCAAGAAATGGCGAAAGGGAACTTCTCTCGCAAATTAAAGGCCTATAGTGAAGATGAGATTGGTGAATTAACGATATCATTTAATAATCTATCACGTAATCTACAGCAAGCCAGAGCTTCAACGGATGGAGAAAGAAGAAAGCTTCAATCAGTACTAGAACATATGTCAGATGGGGTTATTGCGACTGACCGTAGAGGGAAAATTATTCTCTTAAACGATCCAGCTGAAACGATGCTTAATGTTTCACGTGAAACAGTATTAAATAAATCGATCTTAGAGGTATTGGGAATCGAAAAGATTAATACTTTAGATGATTTATACGATGAGCCAGATTCAATCATGTTAGATTATAGTAATAATAAGAGACCAATGATTATACGAGCTAGTCTTTCAACTATTCAAAAAGAATCCGGTAAAGTTAACGGTCTAATCGCTGTACTTTATGATGTAACTGAACAGGAAAAAATAGAGCAAGAACGTAGAGATTTTGTCTCCAATGTATCACATGAATTAAGAACGCCGTTAACAACGATGCGGAGTTATTTAGAAGCATTGTCAGATGGAGCTTGGGAGAATAAAGAAATTGCACCTAAGTTTTTACAAGTAACTCAAGATGAAACAGAACGAATGATTCGATTAGTAAATGACTTATTACAATTATCTAAGTTAGATAGTACAGAGTATCGTTTAATGAAAGATTGGGTTAACTTTACAGAGTTATTTAATCGTATAATTGATCGACATGAAATGAGTAAGTCTCAAGAAGTATCGTTCAAACGCGAGTTCATAAGTAAGACAAGATTTGTATTTATAGATGAAGATAAAATTACACAAGTGTTAGATAATATTATTTCAAATGCACTAAAGTATTCACCAGAGGGTGGGACTGTAACTTATCGTATTAAAGAGTCTAGAGATCAAATATTAGTTAGTATTACTGACGAAGGTATGGGAATTCCAAAAGAAAATCTATCAAAGATATTTGATCGTTTCTATCGAGTAGATAAAGCTAGATCGAGACAAGTTGGGGGCACTGGCCTAGGGCTTGCTTTGGCAAAAGAAATGATTTACGCGCACGATGGTCATATATGGGCTAAAAGTGAAGAAGGAAAGGGTACAACAGTCTATTTCACACTTCCAGTGGCTGATGACCAAGAGGATGAGTGGGAATGAGAAGAGAACATATAAAATCAGTTATATTAACTACTCTTGTTATAGTAAGCTTAGTACTTTCATATAGCTTATGGTCATATCAACCAACATACGATGTACTTCAAAATCAAGACTATGTCCAAAAAGTTTCGATTGGTGCAAAGAGAGACTTTAAGGACATAGTAATTCCGAATTTATTAGTTGTGCATGAATCAAATAAAAATTATGAAACAACTAAACAGGGTAATATATCACCAATTTATAGATCATTGCAGAAATCCGAAATCACAAATTTTGAAAACCTGACAAATAAAACATCTGAAGTTGCCTATCAATCAATTACAAAAGGAAAAAATAAATTAGAAATTATTTTTCCAACTGTAGTACCAGTAGAGACATTAGGTAAAGTTCTTAATCTAGATGCAAAACGATTACAAAATGTTTTATTTGACCGAATAATCATCAATTTATCTACTAAACAGGATTCTTCAGCAAGGATCTATTTTTCAAATGAAGCACAAAATATTCTCTATGGAGCAACCTTTGATAACTCTTCAATCATTGCTTCAGTTGAAAAGATTAGAGACAATTACGAAAGCTTTACTGAAAGCTTAAGATATAAGTTAGATTCAGGTAAAATAATTTATTTACCTAAAAAACCAATTAAATTAACTACGATGGAGTTTCTTACAACGGATATAGATGTTGATAAATTAAAAGATGCAATATTTAGTGATCCTTCAAATGTCCGAAAAGAAAGTACTGATTCAGGAGATACATTCACAGACGGTACTAGATTAATGTCAGTTTCACCATTAAATCGTTCGATTTCATTTGTTAATCCGACAACGCCTGAAAACAATAATAATCAAAGTCCTAATTTATTAGTCCAAAGAAGTGTTGATTTTATTAATGCTCATGGTGGTTGGACTGATGGATATATTTTGTCTGGGGTTAAACCTGAGAATAATGAAGTTTCATTTAGACTTTTTGTAAATAATTTACCTGTGTATAATAATTCAACAATTACGACGAGTTGGGGAGTAGACGATATAGAAACCTTTAAACGTCCATTGTATAAATTTAGAATTCAGGTGGACAAGAAGGAAAGTGAAATGGAATTAATGGCTGGTCCTCAAATTATGGAGATCATCTCTAATAATAAGTCGATTAATAAATCCCTTATTAAGGATATTAGCTTAGGGTACGAGACGATATTTGATGAAGATAAATCAACCATCAATCAGCCTTACTATAATAGAGCAATCCAGCTAAAACCTGTTTGGATTATAAATTACGATGACACATATAAAAAGATTGATCAAGATTTGCTAAGTAGAACTGGGGTGAATATTGTTGGATTGGAGTAGGATCAAAACAATATTTATTTTAACTTTCTTAGTATTAGATTTATTTTTAGCGATTCAATATTATCAAAAGCGAAGTAGCGATCAGTTTGATACGATGGCAGAATCGAGTATTGAGGAGCAATTAAAGGAAAATGATATCACGTATGTGACATTACCTAAAAATTCTTTAAAGGAATCTTATATATCAGGTAATAGTAAGGATTTCTCCAAGAAAACTATTGCTGATAGAAAAGGACAGAATATACAAATCTACAAAGATGTATTACAAAGTCAATTGAAAAAACCAGTTCCAATTGCAGAGACAAATAAAATACTCTTCTTAGAAAACTTTGTGAAGGAGTATGTTTGGAATGGTGGTAACTATCGTTATTGTCAAATTGATCCAACATCAAAAACGATATACTTCTGTCAAACCTATAAAGATCGCCTAATTTATAATATCGAAAGCTCAGTAGTTGAAATAAAGTATAACGATAATAATGAGATTTACGGGTATCGCCAAAGATATTTAGAAAACTTAAAAGAAATGATCGATAAAAAGAATGTGCAAGAAGCTTTACCGGCAATTAAAGCCATTGAAAATTTATTTGTAAAAGATGAATTAAAACCGAGTGATCGTATTACAAAAGTTGATTTTGGCTATTATACAGTAATCCCGTTATCGAATGGAGTTAAATTCATAGCACCAGCGTGGCATATCGTTGTCAATGAACAGCAGGATTACTTTGTTAATGCCATTGAGGGACAAATAATTAAGATAGATAATGAACAATGGAGTGAATAGCGATGAGTCTGCATTTTAGTGTACTTGCAAGTGGAAGTACCGGAAATGCGTTATACGTTGGGACGGAGAAAACTAAGCTTTTAGTTGATACAGGACTAAGCGGTAAAGCGATGGAGTCTTTATTTAAAGAAATCAACAGGGATATAAAAGAAGTTTCCGGTATTCTAGTCACGCATGAGCATAGTGATCATATTAAAGGACTTGGAGTTCTTGCCAGAAGATATCAAATCCCAATTTACGCGAATGAAAAAACATGGAAAGCAATGAACCATTTAATTGGAGAAATTCCAACAGAGCAAAAGTTCATTTTTAACATGGAAACGACGATTCAGTTTGGGGATATACAAGTTGAATCATTTGGTGTATCACATGATGCTGCTGAACCAATGTTTTACGTATTTCATCATAATGAGAAAAAATTTGTTACAATTACGGATACAGGCTATGTAAGTGACCGAATGAAGGGGATCATTTCTAACGCAGATATGTACATTTTTGAAAGTAACCATGATGTCGAAATGCTACGCATGGGTAGATATCCATGGAGCATTAAACGCCGTATTTTAAGCGATGTTGGTCACGTATCAAATGAAGATGCTGCACTAGCAATGTCAGATGTAATTGGAGATAAAACAAAACGTATTTATCTTGCTCATTTAAGCCAAGATAATAATATGAAAGAGCTTGCCAGAATGTCTGTTACACAAACATTAGAGGGAAAAGGATTTGAAGTTGGGATGCAATTTGAAATTCATGATACGGACCCTCAAAAACCAACAGATATAGTGTATGTATAAAACAAAGCGCATACTTAAGGGGAGAGTTTACTTTCTCCTCTTTTTTTTACGTTAAAAAATTATAAATTGGGCAGCAGGGAGTAGTACTCGACGTAGTAGCCAATTTTAGGAATTAGGTATAAGTGCAACTACGCCTCTGACTTCGCCTAAAAGGCTCGTCAATGGACGAGTTTTCTTTATGTGCTAAAAAAAGGAGCTGTGTATAAGTGGAAAAAATAATTTTAAGCTGTGATGAGCATATAGAATGGGCTCTTGACGATTTTGTGGATAAGTACAGTGAAACACCACTGTTGAATAAAGTCGAAAAAACGCATAATATATCCACAACCTGTGAATATTGTCAAAATGATGCCATATATATTGTATCGAACATAGATTCCCCCACTAAATGTGGATAGAAATTGTGGGTATGTGGATAACTTTTGTGTATAACTTGTTCGTAAAGTGAGGATATAGTGTGAATATCTCAATTATCAGTGTTGGAAAGTTAAAAGAGAAGTATTTAAAGATGGGGATCGATGAATACATAAAACGATTATCTAGTTATGCCAAAATGGATATAATCGAAGTCCCTGATGAAAAGGCACCAGAGAATTTAAGCGAGGCAGACATGCTAATCGTAAAGGAAAAAGAAGGCGAAAGGATTTTAAGTAAAATAGCAGAAGACGCTTATGTAATTGCATTAGCAATTAAGGGGAAGGAACATACGTCTGAATCACTAGCCAAAAAAATAGATCAACTTGCCACATATGGAAACAGCAAAGTAGCATTTGTAATTGGTGGGTCATTAGGTCTAAGTGATGCGGTAATGAAAAGAGCGGATGATACATTGTCATTTTCAAAAATGACTTTTCCCCATCAATTAATGAAGTTGGTTTTAGTTGAGCAAATCTATCGTTCATTTAGAATTAATAGGAATGAACCTTATCATAAATAGAAATAGTTTATTTTAAAATAGAAAAGGGAATGTGCTACCAAGAGTTTTTTGGATCACATTCCCTTTTCTATGTATTTAGTCTAATTTTCCATCATAAGTGAAGAAACTATTATCTTATCTAGACTTAATTTGTAGGACCATTGTCAACGCTAGCTTCTACGGCACTTTGAACGTTAGCCGGCACCGAGGATAGGAAGTCATAACCAGTCATAGACTCAATTGAATCTACACTTACTCTATAGTAGCTCCAAGGGTGACTAGAAGTTGTTTGATCATTCGGTAGCACTACAGCTATTACCCTCGTAGAAGCTGTAACTCGACTTAAATCATTATTCCCATTAGGTAATACAACGACCACTTTCCAGGTTTTTGCTGGTACGACAACGCCATTCCCAACAGTAGTCTTATATCCATTAGACCCAGCGCCCCCGGATCCATAGCCTCCAGATATTACATATAATTCGTTTCCAGCTGATACAAGTGAACGACTATACTCCTCTAAATTAGCCCAAGTAATTTCGTTGTTATTTGGAGCTTGAGGAATCATATTGCTCATTAGAAAAGTTGCTGAATTATTAGCAACAGTAGATGTACGGTCAGCAGATGGACACATGTGACCTCGATCAAATCCGCTTCCTGAAAATTCACTAGCAGTAACTTGATACCACCCTGATGGCAATGTAGTATCCGCACGGAAGTCATCCTGACGAGCAGCACTTCCAAGATCAGACGAACCTACATGCCAGCTAACCCAGTTAGGCTCGTGTTTGCTATTATTGTAAGATAAATCGTACTGAGGTTTAACCATCAAATAATTATTAGAGTTAGATATATTATTTGTAGCACCACTTGGATTCCCTAATCCGATATGATCATTATCAGTGCCAGTTTGTGTTTCTGTTGAAGGTTCCGCTATAGAAGACGAATTTTGAGGAACTAGACTGCTTGTAATGACAAAGTCATTTGCATTATTATCCGTGTCCCAACCATTCCCTTGGCCTTGGGCAGTTCCACCATTGTTGTCCTTACGTTCTATACTTGTCGTAGCAGAAAGAGTACCTACTGGTGTAGTTTCAGAATCATTTGCAGAGCCGAAACCAACAAAATCTACCACATTAGAATTTGTCGAACCTGATACCGCTGTAGTAACTTTTGCTAGTGCAACTTTTCCGCTGCTTGCACTTAAATTTATTGTACCTGTAACATCTGCAGCTGGTAGATCAACAGTTCCGCCACCACCACTTGCTTCTTTAATTAAATAATACTGATGTGACCCAATACTACCTGTCAAATTTGTAATGTTACTGAATGTACCAGTTGAAGAAGCATATTGGATAGACCACCCAGAAAGACTAACACTTGAATCTGTAGGATTATAAAGTTCAATATAATCATTTTTGTAGGAAGTACCACTATTACCTCCTCCACCGTAAACTTCGCTGATAACAACATGAGTTCCAATAGCAGCCTGTGCAGGTTTCGTAAATAAGTTTCCTAAAGCACTACTAAAAAAAACTAAACTAGAACAAACGAGGTAGGCTGTCTTTCTTTTTAAATTTTTCTTATTTTTTTCAGAAAATATTGTGTTTTGTACCATTCGACTTTCTAACATAAAATAAAAACCTCCTACTAAGTTTTGAAAAAATATTGACAGAGTAATTGAAACAACCCAAAAATAAGAACTTGATCCATTCATCGTGTATGCTTGGGGGGAAATAAAATAGTAGGTGTCCTAAAGATGGTGTACTGGTTGAGGAGCCTTGTGGTACCGTGGACCCTGGATTATAGAGAAAAATGGGCTAATAGGATAATTTTTACAAGAAAAATAAAAAAATATGTTTATTAGGGCAAAAAAACTATTAAAAAATACCAATAAAAACGTTAAGCACCTCCTAATAGTATTTTCCGAATTCAATTTTGGCTCAAAGATAAATGGGCCAACTATTGCGTATTCACATAAAAAACTACGAATGACTTAAATATGAATTGCATTTTCATAGCCTAATTCTACAATACCATATTATTTTTTGGAAAAATTTAAATTATTTGTAAATAAATATCTAACTTTTATTAAGTACATTAAATGGCTATTTTTAAATAATTGATTCAAAGAAATCCCCTTTAGAAATTACGAGCGGGCAACATTATAAAAGAAGCCTAAGTCTGTATTAATTTAAGACGATGATTCGAATACCTAAACATAATAGTTTAATTTCTTAATCTAATATAATTCAGATCTAGCACTCCTGTTCAAATAGGTGTGCTTTTTTTATTTAATGAGACAAAACTGTAGATTACGAGTCATGCAGAAATTCAGGAAAACAAAGTATACTTAGAAAGGATGAATAGAACGACAATTTCAATTAGGGGGGATCTATAGATTGAAGGGAAAAGTAAAAAGAATACTTATAACATTCATAACAAATCCGATTTTCTTAATTGGATATTGGGTTTTTGGCCTAAAGTTAGCTTCAATATGCAAGTATGGAAGGATCGATAAAAATCTACCTATCTTATTAGTAAGCGTAGCCTTATTAATATTGGTCATTTTATTTACCATAATAAAAGTTGTAAAAAGTAGCGAGCGTAAACCGGATAAACTTACAGACTTAAAAGCATGGAAATTGATTTCTATTGTCTTGTTTGTTGCAATTACATTATTTTACGGAGCGAACATATATAAAAGTGGGACTAATTTTGGCGGTAAACTTGCGTGGTATATAGAACGATTAAAAAACCAAAGATCAATTAAATTTGAGCATAACAATATCTATCAATATGGTGTAGAGGGTATTTTTGAAGATATAAATAATAAGCATACATTGCCCAAAAAACTATATATGGAAAATAATTTTTCCCTTAAATTTAATTCAGATGGATTAATTACATCCTTTGATACATTTGTTTATGGAAAGAATGACAATGGAAAAGAAGAAAGCTTTCTAATAACTTATGATAAAAACAAGTCAGAAAATATTACCGTATATTTACACGGGTATGCCGCGCCTAATTATAATGACGACAAACTGTTAGACCCTTTAATTGAAACTACTAATGTGATTCCAATTAAAAAAGCAGTTAGCAAATGGAATGAAAGTCAGTATGGATTGATCTATTACGGTAAAAGAAATTGGAGCTACAATCCAAATGGAATCATTAATATCGATAAGGATGGAAAAGAATATAGTCCGGAAACAGCTAGTACTGAAATAATTGGCTATACAGTATCCTTATTTGTCCCTGGAGTGGATAAAGAAATTACACCTGCTAGATATAACTTAATAGGCAATCCAAATTGGAGCAAACCATCTACTACCCCAAACCAAGCTACTTCAGAAGATAAGAAAAACGAGCAAACTAATACAAAAGAACAGTTTTTTCTATCTAAAGAAATTGGTTATAAACTAAATGTTGCGGATAAAGCACTAGGAAGCACATTTTATTCATTAAGCAAAACGACTGATGGTGGAAATACATGGACTATTATTAATAATGACCCATACAGCGGAACAGTTGGAGGTGCTTCGGGAATTGTCTTTTTGGATGACAAACTCGGATTTTTAGGAGCAGTAAATCCTTCCGGTAATGAAGGCGCATTATACCGCACAGATGATGGGGGCAAAACTTTCAAAAAAATAAACTATACACCTCATGAAGTAAAGTTAAATAATGAACAGACTATAAAACCTTTTGACACACCAAGTATGCCATTTATGATGGGCGGAGTTTTAAGTATGTTGGTTGGTCAAGGTTCAGATGGGGATTATAACGGGAATAGTAGCGAACGTTATCAATCAAAGAATAAAGGGCAAACTTGGAAATTTGTCCAGGAAATAAAAAAATAGATTGAATTAGAATGTAGAAAGATCTCTCAAAAAATTGAGAGATCTTTTTTATGTTCTTAACTTGCGAGTAGAGACAGAATCACAAGGGAAAAAGCTGAAAAGGATTACTAATTTAATCCCAAAAATGTAAATCTATAAAATTTGTAGAATGACAATTCACAAATTCCCCCAAATCCATTCATATAAAATACTTATATAAAACAATAACAACGGGAAGATTACTCCAAATTTTTAACAAAATCTGACAAAGTTCTTTCTGCACTTTATGCTAAATTTCCCCAATTTACTGTCTATAATACCCCACTTATAATGAAGAATGGCAATTAATTTGTCATAAAATTTTAAAAACTATTAAAATTCAGTCATCAAAGGAGGAGAAATGGTTAGGGGGGAATAGAGCTTTTGCTCTATCTATTAAAGTAAAGAAGGGAAATGAGAAAGGTATGAGCCATCGTAAAATGAAAAAGATGGTCATGTCAACGTTTCTTGCAACTTCCACACTGCTAGGATACACAGTTCCGGCGTTTGCCATGACAGGTGGAACAACTGCAAATGATAGTAAAGCTGTCCAATCTGACAGTAATAGCAAACTTGACTTGACTCAAACGCAACAATTACAGAATTTATACTTGGAGAAACTTAAGTTTAATCCAAAACTTCTAGATTCATCGGATCAATTAGACTTAATTGTTCAATTTAATGTAGATCCAGCTCCAATTCAAATGCTATATCAACAAAAAAATGAATCATCTGGCAAAATTGCCGTTAATAAGGAAAGTTCAACAGCGATCACACTTGAAAGTGCTCAGCAAAATGTTAATGAAACTCATAGCAATTTTAAGTCTTTTGTTAGTGGTTTATCTAAATCATTAAAAAGTGCTGGTGAGACTAGCTCAATTAAAATAGGAAGAGAATATACACAGGTATTTAACGGATTAGCTGTAAAAATACCAAAACAAGCACTCAATGATCTATTGGCTTTACCATACGTTAAGAGTGTTTATCAAAATGTTAAATATGCTCCAATACCGGCTTCACAAAATATTGATGTTCCTGATAGTGTTACAGGTGACGGTAAGGTTTCCTCTCAAAAATCAAATCCAAATTTACTGCCTAATACACGCTCGGAACGTAGTACCACACAAGCAACTAATGGTACTACTAGTAGCCCTACTATATCAGGAAATTCAGTCGAACCTAAGTCTGGTACTGTCACAACTCCAGGCCCAGAAGGCCCACAATCTGGTGAAACAGCTGTTCTCGATTGGATGAAAATCCACGACCTTCAAAATGAAAATATTACAGGAAAAGGCGTAAAAGTTGGCGTTATTGATACAGGTCTTGACTATCACCACCCAGATCTTGCGGGTGAGTATCAAGGTGGTAAAGATTTTGTAGACAATGATAACGATCCGATGGAAACTGTTTATTCTGACTGGCTTGCTGCAAAGAATGCAAATGACGCTCTTCCACCAAACCAACAAGATCCAAACTTCCCGACAGATTATCATAATTATATTACTTCTCATGGGACACATGTAGCAGGTACAATTGCAGGTCAATCAAGAAATAGTTCTCCATATGCACTTAGAGGTGTAGCGCCAGAAGTGCAATTATATGCTTACCGAGTTTTAGGTCCTCATGGTGGTACGGATGAAGCTGTTATCGGAGGAATTGAACAATCGTACAAAGATGGTTGTCAAGTAATTAACCTATCACTAGGTGCAGAATATAATGATTCGTTATCTCCTAATTCAGTAGCAATCAACAATATTACTGACCTTGGTGTTACGGCTGTTGTAGCTGCTGGTAACGCTGGTCCAGGCGCTGGTACATTGGGAACACCGGCTGCAGCTGCAAAAGCAATAACTGTAGGAGCGATTGCTGCACCAAAACAAGTTCCAACTTTTGACATACATTCTTATGGAACGTCAGAGACAGAGTCATTTGCTATTACAAATACTCGCTTAATTGGGAAAGATTTTTCAGAATCAAATACAAAGCTTAGCGGATCAACTCAGTACGACCTTGTAGATGCTGGATACGGTACACCTGCTTGGTATGATAATCTTCGTAACAAAAATATAAGCGTTAAAGATAAAGTTGTACTTGTAAAACGCGGTGCAGCCTCCATTAATTTGCTAATGATGTATGCAGCGAATGAACATGCTAAAGCAATGATTTTATGGAACCCATCAGATATCCCAGACCTATTATTTGATGACCAAGGCTATTACCCATTTTATTTTGGTTCAGCAGGTGGTTCTGTCTACACTTTGCAAATAGGCATGAATGATGGAACAAAATTCTATAATGCTTTTAAAGACGGTACGATTAAGAAAATCTCTATTTCCAATGCTGGTAATTTTGAAATGCCAGGGAATTCACTTGCTAGCTTTAGTTCTACTGGTCCTGTTACAGGTTCGTTAGCAATTAAACCCGACGTTGTCGCGCCAGGTGTCGACATTTTCTCAACAGCTCCTTATGATATTTGGGAGCCAGATAATAAGGGTGATTATTCATATGATTATCAAACAATGTCAGGTACATCAATGGCTACGCCTCATGTTGCTGGTATGGCAGCATTGATCTTGTCAGCACATCCTAACTACAAGCCTGAAGATGTTAAGGCAGCGTTGATGCAAACTGCTGACCCTATTGACAAACAACAAAGCGTATTCCAAATCGGTTCTGGTAAGACAGACCCATATCAAGCCGTACATTCAGATATGCAATTTAAAGTAAAGGACTTTGTTCAGTCACGTACATCAACTGATGATTCATCTAGTTCAAATATAGTGACCATTGCAAACACTACAGCTTCATTTTCGTTTGGCTATACAGCACGTTCAGAAGATGGTTCCGTTTCAAAAACTGGTGATTTATACATTACCAATAATGGTACTGCTGCAAAAACTTTCAACTCATCGAGCGCTTTCTTCAAGGATGCTTTCTTAACAGATGGAAAAGACGGTGAGGCGGAGGGAGCGAAAATTAGTTTAAGTGATGTAGTTTCGCCTACAACGGAATTAAAATCAGTCATTGTTCCTGCAGGCAAAACGGTTCATCTTACAGTAAAATTCACTGCTCCTAATTCAGCTGCAAGTGGATATTATGAGGCATATATAAACTTTGTTAACCCGGATAGTGCGAATGAAACGTACCGCATTCCTCTTGCAATTAATGTTCAAAATAGAGGTGTTGATTTCAGGGTTCAGAGAAAAGCAATAACGTTATCTGGAAAGAAAAACTTTAATCCTAATACGTATGCAGTAATCCCAACATCATGGGCAGAACTTAGAATAAAAAGTCAAGTTGACCCTTCCTATGGAATTAGACTTTATGTGATGGATTTAGCCAGCAAAAATTATATTGGTTATATTACCACTATTAACCCAGCTAGTATTAGTCAAGGTAATTTAACGTATGTACCTTTTTTGACAAACGGATTTTACTATCCTTATAGTGCACCTATTTCCAAGGATGACCCTAACCTAGCTGTAAAACTTACACAACAAATGCAGACACAAAAGACAGTTGATGAAGGTGGATACAATATACAACTTAGAGCATTAGATGCTTCCACAGGTAAACTTTATGAACAAAACAGTACTGTTTATGTTGATAATACACCTCCAACATTACAAATGGATAAAGGCAGTGAACCAGGCATTTATGAAATTGATGCTGATGGCCCTACAACAGACGGCGCACTGAAATGGTTCTCAGGAAAAACTTACGACTCAAACGTTGATTATATGAAGAACGTTGGTAAAGAAACAGCAGTTCCTGCACCACCAAATTATGACACTGATACGAAAGTTAGCCAATCATTAGGTCAAATCGATGGTATGCTTGGAGATTCAAATTCTGCTCCTTATGTCAATTACTTCTTAAAACCTAATGATGACGGAACATTTAAGTTTGGAATATCTAAAGAGGACCTTGTAAATACGAGTGCCGACAATATGAAGGAAAATTATGGGGTTATGTTCAGATTTTATTCAGAAGACTACTCCTTCGCAGGTAATATGGATACTACAGCAAAATATTATTACTTTGTAAAAAAAGGAAATGAATATGTCGTTAATAGATACTCACGTCTGGATTCACCAGGATCGACAACATTAAATGGAGTTGACCCAGCTTTCCTTGCTGACAAAACATTAGTTTCGAATGGTGATAACTTTAAATCAACGCTATCAGTCAAATATCCTAAAAATCTCGTTGGTGGTAAATTCTGGGTAGATAAACTTGACTATGCAGAATTAACAGATGTTGACTTTAGTGATCAATATAAAGCATTTTTAGCATCTAAAGGAATTACTACTGAGAAAAGTTGGATCCATCAAGATTACGATATAAATGGTGATTATATCTTCAGTTTCAATCTTCCCCAAGCTGTTCAAGCGCAAGGTGTATTGAATACAGAGGATACTATGAGTGGTGGAGTGGCACAGGAAATGCCTCTTATTGATTTAAAACATAAAGTAACGAACGATGCCGGACTAGATACAATGTACCCTCAATGGTCTGCTCTTGTACCGGAAATTTCAACGTATAATGATGGCAAGAACGGAACTGATCGTGTCCCTACTTTCCAAGATAAATTCGTTTATGTTAGGGGCGGAGCATTTATTAGCGGTACCGTTAAACCAGAAGGCTTCCAAAATTATACGACATCGAGTGTATATGGAAGAACTACCCCGATAACAGCTGATGGATCAGGTATCGAGATAAAATTTGAAGATCCTAATACAGGTGGTGTTTCTAAATCAATACCAGTTGCACAAGATCCAACTGGCGCTGCTTCTAGTTTAAATCAGGGAATCGTTCAAGCGGGCTTATTTACAACAAGTCTTCCTATGCCAGCAGGTACTAAGCCATACAATGTTACAATGAAAATACCAGGACACTTCACTTACTATGGAAATTTAACAATGACAAGCTCAGGACAATTTGGCTATTCAGCAGGAGGAACTTATTCTGTTAATGGTACAGTTATGCTTGCGGGTGACATAAATGGTGATGATGTAATTGATATGAAAGACATTGAGGCAGAAAGTACTGCATACAATGCTTATGTTACAACACCATCAACTTATACAAGGGCAGCTGACTTTAACTTTGATGGCTCAATTGATTATTCTGATTTTGAATATATCATCAAAAATATCGGTAAATATAATACAACTGCTCCGAATGCAGACACATTAGCTGGAAAAATTGTAACGACTACAAGTAAGAATATTACTTTAACAGGATTTAATACGATACCAAGTGGTTCGGATCTAACTGCATTTAACACTGTTATTAAACCTGTACCATATATTAAAACAAGCGACAGCAATGCTTTTGTTAATTACGGTAAAGTAAATCCATTCCAATTGTTCTCTATTAGTTATAAAACACCAGACGCAAATGGAGCTACTACAATTGCACAAATTGATGATACGGCTTGGAGAAATGCAGTGGATGGGCCTGGAGGGCAAATCTTAATTGATGGTATTGATCGTAAGTCATCTACGAATATCTATAATGGTGTATCAACGAATTCAATTATTGACAAGGTTGTTTCTAACAAAGGCCAATATGAATTTGATCCTACATTATTCGCAAAATCTGGTGTTCACACGATCGTGTTCAAAGCTCCAGGCTATATGGATCGATTTATGAAATTTAAAATGCAAGATGGTGTTGGTAATAGTTTTACACTAACTGCACCAAATAATGTTAATACAATTGGTAAAGCACTAACGTTTAGTCGCCCAGACACGACTGGTTCAACAGCTGTACATTATCGTGATATTTGGCAGCCTAATATTACTTCAATCACTTTGACTGATCCGAAGGGTAATGTTGCAAAAGTCTTCAAAGAGGATGAACTTGCTGGACTATTTAATCAAGTGACACCGGCAAATGCAACAACGTTTAACTTTACAATCCCAGCTGGAGTTTTCTCAACACCATCGATTCCGAGTGGAACAGGGGGATTTAATGATTGGAAGATTGAGATCGCAGCTGATAATTTCGCTACTTATTCATTCTTACAAAGAATTAATGCGTTCTCTGCACCAACATTGACAGCTGAACCAAATCGATACTTTAATGATAGCAATTCAAATCCAATTTCGATTGGAGTTGGAGCAACGAACGATACACAAGCTTGGAGAGATGCGATTAAAGCTATTCAAGTAGGTGGTATAACGATTAATAGAGTAGATTTTGAAACGAATAACATTACAGTAGGAGCTCCTGGAACACCAATCAAAATTGATAAGTCACTAATTACAGCACCAGGAAGCATAGCAATTAGTGTTATTGCATCAAATTATCAAATAGCGACAGTTAATCAAGCTTTCTATAAACAAGGAGTAACACTTACTAGTCCAACAGGTACTATTTATGCTGGGAAGGACTTAGCAATGACGTTTAATCCAGGTATAACTGCTTCGGATTGGATATCTGCAGTGAAATCTGGAGGGGATATTAAGTTTGGTACTTCATCTTCACCATCAATAAAAACAAGAGTGATTATTGACGAAGCTGCGGGAACACTGACTATTCCATTTGATTTGGTGAGAACGAATGGTGGAGCAGCTGTTTCAAAGAGTTTAATCGTTACAGCTCCGGGTTATGCTGACGTTAACTTAAATACTACCGTTACACCTCAAACTGCACCTGCTATTACACTTTCTGCACCGGCAGGAACACCGCAGTTTGGTGATAAACTAACTTATTCAATTAACGGTTCGGATAATCCACTGTGGAGAAGCTCGATTTTACTTGCAGCAACATCAGATCAAACGACAGATAATGGTGATGTTACAATTCAATTATCATCAACTACATCAGTAAAACCTTATGTAACAACATCTGTATCAAATGGTACAGGATTTGTATCAATTGGTGGAAATGCAACACAATCGAATACAGCAGCAGGTAACAAAACAGTTAAGTTCATATCACCATACTTTACACCAATTACAATTGCGCAACCATTTAATCAAAGAACAGCACCAACGCCTGTTTTGACGCCAAATGGTGTAGGTAAACAAGTGATTATGACTGTACCTAAAAATGATGAAAACATGAGATGGGCAAATGCTACAAAAGCAGTTACAGGTGATATTACAGTAGGAGGCGTATCTGTTAAATCGGATGCGACAATCTCTTCAGATGAAAGCAAAATTACAATTACGTTGCCAGGCACTGCATTCCCAGCAACAGGTAATGTTGATGTTAAATTCAAAGCGTATTGTTATCCAGATACAACAGTAACTCAAGTAGTTAAGAACAATCCGCCAGTGTTTGCTTCAAAAATTGCATATATTCAAGAAGATACACCGATTACTGTTACTCACGATCAGGATTCAGCGTGGATTACAGCGAATCCAGTTGTTTCATTAAATGGTAAAGTAGTTGATCCAAGCAAGTATACACTTACTGCTAAAGACATTACATTTACTGATAGATCATTATTCAAAGATCTAGGTAACTATGAGTTTACTGTTACAGCACCTGGTTATATTGACACTGCTATTACAGTAATCATAAGTGATGATTTGTCACATATGATTACGGCGACATCGGACAGCAATGGTAACATTGATCCGGACGGAGTAATTTCGTTGAAACATGGATCTAATCAAACGTACAAAATCACACCGAATACCGGTTTTGAGATTGGAAGCGTTAAGGTCGACGGACAAGAAGTAACAGTAACAAACGGAGAGTACACATTTACAAACGTAACGAAGAATCATTCAATTGATGTGACATTTAAACAAATCGTTCATATCATTACGGCAACAGCTGGAACTAACGGAACGATTAGTCCGAATGGCAGAATTACTGCGAATTACGGAACAAGCCAAACGTTTACAATCACACCTTATGATGGTTTTGAGGTTGCAACGTTTAAAGTAGACGGTGTGGATGCACAATTAACAAACAATACGTACACGTTTACGAATGTAACAAAAGATCATACGATTAATGTAACGTTTAAACAAATCGTACACACAATCTCAGGAGCAGCTGGAAGCAACGGTACGATTAGTCCGAGCGGTAATGTATCTGTAAACCATGGAAAAAATCAAACGTTTACGATTACACCGAATAAAGGCTATGAGGTTGCTACATTTACTGTTGATGGTGTGAATGCAAATCTTACAAATAACTCTTATACGTTTACGAATGTAACAAAAGACCACACAATTAACGTAACGTTCAAGAAAATCATTTACACAATCGTAGCATCAGCTGAAGGCAATGGAACGATTAGCCCAAGTGGTGTGCTTTCAGTAGATGAAGGAGCAAATCAAACATTCAAAATTACACCTGATAAGGGTAGTTATGAGGTTGATTCGTTTAAAGTAGACGGAGTAGAAACAAAGCTAACAAATTATACGTACACGTTCACGAATATAACAAAAAATCATACAATCAGTGTTACGTTTAAACATAAAGGTAACAGTGGAAAGTAATGATTCAGCAGTAATTGACAAAGAAAGTAAGACGTTCAAAAAAATAAGTGTTGTTATATAAATAGAAAATATATTTTTTCGAACGAGGAATTAAAGGCTCATTTTGAGTCGCACTAGGCTGTCGGGAACTTCTCGGCAGTCTTTTTTTTGTGTACAAATCATTCAAATCGGAGTAAATTTAAACTAAAATTTGGTTCATTTAAATAATTTTAAAATAATAAGCAAATCTTTCCTTCAGTTATTTTATATTGTACGCGAGACAAACTTAAAATAAGCGCTTACTATATAGAGGGAGGGTTCACTAAGTAATAGCGAGTCATAATTTATTTTTCTAAAATAAGGACCTTAATGATAGATTTTTAACTTTTGTACATTGTTTAAATAGTTTATAATTATCAGATAAAGAAAAAAATTTTTTTAGGGGTGTTAATAATAGAAGTACACTATTAATTGGATATAATTAAATAGTGATATACTATTATTAAAATGTAGTTTAAATGTGTTATACTATTAATAAGATATAATTGAGACAGAAAAGGTGTGTTCCTAGGTGGTGCCTTGCTTTTTGTGACACCTAAGCAGGAAAACCTACTTTTTTGCAAAAAAAGGGGAAAAGGAAGGTTATTATGAGCAACAGACAAACTAGAACAGACATTATCTTAATTGGTGCCGGAGTCATGAGTGCGACTTTGGGATCATTACTTAAAGAATTAGCACCGGAAATGGAAATTAAAGTATTTGAGAAATTAGAAAAAGCAGGAGAAGAAAGCTCTAATGAGTGGAATAATGCGGGTACGGGACATGCTGCATTATGTGAGCTTAACTATACATCAGAAAAAGCTGATGGTTCAATTGATATTAGCAAAGCAATAAAAATTAATGAACAGTTTCAACTTTCAAGACAATTTTGGTCATATCTTGTAAACAACAACCTGATTGGTAATCCACAAGACTTTATTATGCCAATTCCTCATATGAGTTTAGTGCAAGGTAAAGAAAACGTGGAATTTTTGAACAAACGATTTGAAGCGCTTTCTAAAAATCCTCTATTCAAAGGGATGGAATACTCAGAAGACGCTCAAAAGTTGAAAGAATGGATCCCGCTAATCATGGAAGGACGCACATCTAATGAACCAATAGCGGCAACAAAAATAGACTCAGGAACAGACGTAAACTTTGGCGCTTTAACGCGTATGATGTTTGAGCATTTAGAGAGCAAAAATGTAGAGATAAATTATAGACATAGTGTTGAAGACATTAAACGCACTAGTGATGGCGAGTGGGAAGTAAAAGTGTATAATATGAGCACTGGTAATATCGATTCCCACATTGCTAAATTCGTTTTTATTGGAAGTGGAGGAGCTAGTCTACCTTTACTTCAAAAAACGGGTATCCCTGAGTCAAAACATATTGGAGGATTCCCTGTAAGTGGACTATTCTTAGTATGTAAAAATCCAGAGGTTGCCAAGCAGCACCATGCAAAAGTATACGGAAAAGCTAAAGTTGGTGCTCCACCAATGTCTGTTCCGCATCTTGATACAAGATATATCGATAACCAAAAGTCGTTATTATTTGGACCGTTTGCTGGGTTTTCACCAAAGTTCTTAAAAACAGGTTCAAATATGGATCTAATTAGTTCAGTAAAACCAAATAACGTTATGACTATGTTAGCAGCAGGCGTAAAAGAGATGTCATTAACTAAATATTTAATCCAACAAGTCTTATTATCAAATGAAAAGCGTATGGAAGAATTACGTGAATTTATTCCAAATGCTAAGAGCGAAGATTGGGATATCGTAGTTGCTGGTCAACGTGTACAAGTTATTAAAGACACTCCAGCAGGAAAAGGAACGCTTCAATTCGGTACTGAAGTAGTTAGTGCAGCTGATGGCTCGATTGCTGCATTACTTGGTGCATCTCCAGGTGCTTCAACAGCTGTTCACGTAATGCTTGAAGTATTAGAGAAATGCTTCCCTCAACATATGATGGAGTGGGCTCCAAAAATCAGAGAGATGATCCCTTCATTTGGTTTATCTCTAGAAGAACATCCAGAACTTTTACAAGAAATTCAAGCTTCAACTTCAAATACGCTTGGATTAAACGAAAAAGAGTTAGCTTATAGTTAATTTTTTTCAAATAACATTAAAGTAAAGAACCTTCAGTTGAAATTGGATTGGAGGTTCTTTTTGTTATGGTAGGAAATAAGTTATTAGGGCTAAAAAACGAAGATCATGATGAATCATGTCGATTTAAATTTTTTGAAAAATTGAAAAAAAATGTTCATGATTTAAAAAAGAGGTGATATACTACATACAACTGGTAATGACATCATTACTAATATGATTTTATAAAAGTTATAACTGGGGGTGAATGTTTCCTTAGAAATTAAATATTTTTTGTAAGCCTTTTCACATTAACTGGTAATAACATCATGACAACGTGTTTATGGAGCACACTATTCCATATCATGTCTTTTAGAGCAACTACTGGATTAAAAGGCTATTAAACTTTTAAGAGAAAGAAGGGGAATGGGATGAAAAAGTGGTTTGTTTTGCTATTAACCTTGGCTTTAGGCTTACTAGGATTAGCTGGATGTGGCAGCAGTGATACATCAGGGGATGCAAAAGATGGAAAGGTTGAAATTACTTACGGTTTTTGGGATAAGAAGCAAGTTCCTGCGGTTGATGAAATTATAAAATTATTTAATGAAAAGTACCCTAATATTAAAGTGAAAACTGAGCTTACTCCATATGCACAGTATTTTCAAAAGTTAGAAACAGCTGCAACGGGTGGAGCATTGCCTGATGTTTTTTGGATGAATGGGGCACATGTAGTCCAATATGCGGAAGGTAAAGTAATTGTCCCTCTTAGTGATTTAGCATCAAAGGACAACTATAGTCTAGACAATTATCCTAAGTCATTAGTTAATCTTTATACAGTTGACGGAAAACTTTATGGGATCCCAAAAGATTTTGATATAACTGGATTTTGGTATAACAAAAAGATTTTTGATGAAGCAGGTATCCCTTACCCAGATAATACTTGGGATTGGAATAAGCTAAAAGAAGTAGCGAAGAAGCTTACTAATAAAGATAAGGGTGTTTATGGCTTTGCAGCTTTAATGGGTAACCAAGGCGGATATTATGATTTCATTTGGCAAAATGGCGGACATATTATTTCTGATGATGGCAAATCAGTCGGATTTGATCAACCTGAGGCTATTGAAGCACTTAAATACAACATTAGTTTTATAAAAGAAGGCATTTCTCCAACACAAGCTCAAATGACAGAAACAGCACCATCGGAGTTATTCGCTTCAGGAAAAATTGCAATGATGTTTGATGGACCTTGGATGGTTCCAGAATATAAGAAAAATCCAGATTTAAATGTAGCTGTTGTACCAAAAGGAAAACAACGAGCAGTTTCTATTCATGGATTATCAAACGTGATTGCGGCAAATACGAAGCATAAGGACGCTGCTTGGAAGTTTGTGCAATTCCTAGGTTCTAAAGAAGCAGCGGAAATATATGCGAAAACTGGTACTGTCATCCCTGCTTATAATGGTACACAAGATGCTTGGTTAAAATCTGTTCCAAATTTAAATCTACAAGCCTTTATTGATGGAGTTGACTATTCCGTTCCATTACCTAGTGTGAAAAATACCGGAGAAATCTGGCAATATGAAACAGATATCTTGAAAAAGGCATGGAGTAATGAAGAAAGTGTTGAGGATGCTGCAAAAGAATTAACGAAAAAGGCAGACGAGGCACTAGCTAAGAACTAAAAAAATGAAGAGAAGAAGCTTTCTGAAGCTAAAATTACTTCTTCTCTTTATTTCCCTTAAAAGGAGTGAATACAGTGAAAGAAATGCCTCTACAAGTTGAAGTGAAATCAAAAAGTAAACTAAAAATACTAAGCTTATCAAAGACGAGAAAACGATCAGATTATTTATGGGCATATTGTATGATTGCACCAACAATGATTGGTTTAACTATTTTCTATTTGTGGCCAATCATTCAAACGATTTACTTCAGTTTTACAGAATGGGGAGCATTTGGACAATATGAATGGACAGGATTAGACAATTATAGACGAATGCTAGAAGATTCTAACCTATTACAGTCGTTTAAAAACACAGGCATTTATATCGTTTTTACGGTTCCGATTGGTATTTTTTTATCGATTCTTATAGCAGTCCTCTTAAACCAAAAAATTAAGGGAAAATCTGTTTATCGCACCTTGTATTTTTTACCTGTTATTACCATGCCAGCAGCAATCGCTATGGTTTGGAGATGGTTATATAATTCTGATTATGGACTCCTAAATTATCTTTTATCCATCTTTGGAATAAAAGGTCCACAATGGGTAAGTGATCCAAAAATTGCACTGTATTCAATTATTGTAGTAGCAATTTGGAGTGGACTTGGTTACAACATGGTTATTTTTCTTTCAGGACTACAAGGGATTCCAAAATCATATTACGAAGCAGCGGAGATAGATGGTGCAGGGCCAATCAAGGTCTTCTTTAAAATAACACTACCGTTACTTTCCCCGATTATATTCTTCGTAACAATCATGTCCTTTATTGGGGCGTTCCAAGTGTTTGATTTAATTTTTATGATGATTGGGAAAAGCAGTACAGCACTCGAAAATACTCAATCAATTGTGTACTTATTTTATCAGCATGCATTTGTGTTAAATGATAAAGGTTATGCTGCTGCAATTGCAGTTTTACTATTAATCATTATTTTAATCATTACAGCGATTCAAATGGTTTTACAAAAGAAATGGGTTCATTATGATTGAAGGAGGAGTAACCATTGGAGAAAGCAAGATACCAGATCACAAGTAAAACAATCTTAATTCATTTAATTCTAATTGTCGGCGCCTTGGCGATGGTCTTCCCTTTTATATGGATGTTACTAACTTCACTAAAAACTTATGCTGAGTCGATTCATGTTCCACCTGTTATTGTTCCAAAGCACTTTCAGTGGGTGAATTATAAAGATGTTTTTGATTTACTACCATTCTTTAAATTTATGTTTAATACGCTAATCATTACAGTGATTCGCACAATTGGACAATTATTATTATGTTCATTAGCCGCATACGCTTTTGCGAGAATTGAATTTCCAGGAAGAAACATTCTTTTTTTAATCGCATTATCGGTTTTAATGGTACCTGGGCAAGTCTTTTTATTACCACAATATATGATCATGGTGAAATTAGGGTGGTTAAACACTTTACAAGCGGTAGTCGTTCCAGGTTTATTTAGCGCATTTGGTACATTCCTTTTAAGACAATTTTTTATGGGGTTACCAAAGGAATTAGAAGAAGCAGCTAGATTAGATGGCTGTAATCATTTCCAAATTTACTGGAAAATCATGCTTCCTTTAGCAAAGCCAGGTCTAGTTGCTTTAGGTATATTTACAACGCTTTGGAGCTGGAATGAATTAATGTGGCCAATGATTGTTAATAGCTCACCAGAATCAATGACGTTGTCTGTCGGTTTATCATCATTACAGGGACAATATTTAACAAACTATCCAATTTTAATGGCAGGATCATTTTTAGCCATTTTACCAATGCTTATTTTATTTATGATTTTACAAAAACAATTTATTGAAGGAATTGCAGTTACAGGAAGTAAATAAAAATCTTACAATTCTTGGAGGAAACTAATTATGAAAGCAGCTTTAATAGGAGCGGGAAGTAGAGGATTTTATGCATACGGATCATATGCTTTACAGTATCCACACGAAATTCAATTCATTGCTGTAGCGGAACCAAATAAAGAAAAAAGAGAAAAGTTTGCGGAAGCTCACAATATCCCTGAGAATATGAGATTTGAAGACTGGACTGAGTTATTAGAAAAAGAACAGCTATGTGAGGCCCTATTAATTTGTAGTCCAGACCGGAACCATTATAAGCCCGTTATGAAGGCAATTGAAAAAGGTTATAGTATTTTATTAGAAAAACCGATGTCACCAGAACCAATTGAGACGTTAGAAATAGCGGAAGCGGCAGAAAAGCATAATACATTATTAACAGTTTGTCATGTTATGAGATATGCGCCATTTTATCAAGCATTAAAAGAAGTTGTTGATCGTAAAGTAATCGGTGACATCGTATCGATCCAGTGGAATGAGAATGTAGGTTACTTTCATCAAGCTCATAGTTTTGTACGTGGTAACTGGAACAATTCGTCTGAATCTAGCTCAATGCTCTTACAAAAAAGCTGCCACGATATGGATATGCTTGCATGGCTAATTGGTACAGACTGCAAGAGTGTATCTTCATATGGAAGTTTAACTTACTTTAAAAAAGAAAACGCACCAGAAGGTTCAACACATCGCTGTTTGGATGGTTGTAAGGTAGAAAAGGAATGTCCTTATTCAGCAGCTAAATGGTATTTACACGACCGTGATGTTTGGCCAGCAAATGTTATTTCAGCAAGTTCAAGTCTTGATAGTAGACTTAAGGCAATTCAAGAGGGACCATATGGTCGCTGCGTATATCACTGTGACAATGATGTTGTTGACCATCAAGTAGTCAATTTATTATTTGAAAATGACGTAACAGTTGCATTTACGATGACAGCATTTACAAATGAAACATTCCGCAACTTCAAAATTATGGGAACAAAAGGCGAAATAATTGGAAATGATGCTAAAAATGAAATTGAAATTAATTATTTTTCAGGTAAGAAAGAGTTAATTAAGCCATCAACTGTAGATGGTGGGCATATGGGAGCCGATACAAGTATTATGGCTGATTTCGTTCAACGTGTTACTAAGAAGGACAAAGGCAGCTTAACATCAGCTATCGTATCAGCTAAAAGTCATATGATCGCTTATGCTGCAGAAGAATCTAGAGTTTCAGGAACAATGGTTTCACTAGATGATTATGAGAAAAAATTAAGAATGACAGAAGAGAGAGTTTTGTAGAAAATTCCGTTGCGACATAAGGTGGTATCTTTTTCAATATTATGTATAATAGATGTATATTGAACTGGTTATGACAAAGATACCACTAAAGGAGCTAATCATGGTAGAAAAGGATTCCCGACTTCCTCTTTATTATCAATTAATGGATATTTTATTAGAAAAAATCGAATCAAGCGAACTTGCTGAAAACGATCAGCTACCATCTGAACGAGAATTATGTGACACGTATAAAGTTAGCCGTACAACGGTAAGACAGACGATGCAAGAGCTTGAAAAACAAGGCTATATTTATAAAGTTCATGGCAAGGGGACATATGTTTCTCCAAGAACGTATAACCAAAGTCTTGTAAAATTCTATAGTTTTACGGAAGAAATGAAAAAAGCGGGGAAAATCCCAACAACAACGGTCGTTTCTTTTGAAAAAATCAATTGTGACAGTAAAGTAGCAAAGGTCATGGATCTATCGGTAGAAGAAGAGGTATTTAAGATTGTTCGGTTAAGACTTGCAGATCAGGAACCGATGTTATATGAAACCTCTTATGTACCTGTAAAGGACTTTAAAAATCTTTCGAGTGAAGAATTGCAACATACGCCGATGTATGAAATCTTCAGAACTCAATACAATGTGAATATTTCTAGCGCTTTAGAAAGCTTTATGGCTGTTAGTGCAAATAAAGTGGAGTCAGAAATGTTAAACATAATCGAAGGTGCACCATGTCTAATGCTTAAACGAGTAACCTATGATCAAAGCAAAGTAATTGAGTATACAATTTCTATTGCAAGAGGGGATAAATTTACTTATACAGTAGAGTTGAAATAGACACACCGGACTGGTCGCCAACCCTCGCTTGCAATCAGTCTAAAAACCAACTTTTATGGTTTTTTCTACACCTAAAAATAGATACAGAAGTATCTATTTAATCCAACTGGTAATGATGACATTAACAGTTTAAAATAGGAGGAAATAGTATGGAGCTATTAAAATCGAGTGAATATGAAAGAATGAATGTCGGCGCGAACCATACAGCAAAAGAAATAGCCCAGCAACCTAGATTATGGAACGAAACAAAGGATATTCTTTTATTTAATAGAGACCGAATTCTTACATTTTTAAAGAGCGTTGAAAATAAACACGATCAGCTACGAATTATTTTAACTGGTGCGGGTACATCTGCATTTGTTGGTGACACAGTCCTTCCTTATTTAAAACAAACCGTTAACAACAAAAAAATAGTAGTAGAGAGTATTGCTACGACAAATATTGTGTCAAATCCATATTCTTATTTAAGCAAGGACCTTCCGACAATTATGATTTCATTTGCTCGTTCAGGAAATAGTCCAGAGAGCTTGGCTGCTATTCATTTAGGAGAACAAGTTATAGATGATTTTTATGGAATCGTTTTTACATGTAACCAAGATGGGCTACTGGCTCAAAAGAAAAAAAATGATCACAATCATTTAGTCATCTATATGCCAGAAGAAGCAAATGACCAAGGATTTGCAATGACGAGTAGTTTTACGACGATGCTTTTCTCAGCTTTACTGCTTTTCAATATTGATCAGATTCATACGTGGGAGAAGAAAGTTGATGAGCTTATACAAGCTGGCCATTCAATTATTAGCGGGAGCGAGCAAAGTATTAAACAGTTGGCGAATTCGTCTTTTCAAAAAGTAGTTTATTTAGGCTCAGGAGTTTTTGAAGGATTGGCAAGAGAAGCATCATTAAAATTATTGGAGTTAACAGGCGGGACAATACCTTCTACTTTTGATACATCATTAGGTTTTAGACATGGCCCTAAGTCTATTTTAGATAAAGATACTGTTGTATTTGTATTTCTATCTTCTAACCCTTATACAAGACAGTACGATCTCGACATTTTAGAAGAAATTTACAAAGAAACCAATCGAGGGAAAGTAGTAGCAATTTCATCTTTAAAGGATCAGATGGCTGAAGAATATAGTGATCTTTTCTATTATGTGGATCTTCCTAAAATTAGTGAGGATATTTTTCTAACTTTCCCTTTTATCTTATACGCACAAACTTTTGCTATGTATAAATCTATTAATCTTGGCTTTTCTCCAGATAACCCTTCTCCATTAGGAGTAGTTAACAGAGTTGTTAAAGGAGTTACGATTCACCCTTTTGCAAATGAGATGAAGAATGGAGGAGATTTATCTTGATTACATCAAGAAGTACAATTCTTTTAGATGCACAAACAAATGGCTACGCAGTACCGGCATTTAATATTCATAACTTAGAAACAATGAAAACAGTTTTAGAAACAGCTCAGGAGCTACGTTCACCGGTTTTGATCGCAGCTACACCAAGTACAGTTAGTTACATGGGGGAAGAGTTTCTAATTAGTATGATGGAGGCCGCAAAGAAAAGATACGATATTCCAATTTGTTTTCATTTAGATCACCATGAAAAAGTTAAGGATATTAAAACACTAATTGATAGTGGAATTCACTCAGTCATGATTGATGCCTCTCATCATGACTTTGAAGAAAATATTCGAATCGTTCGTGAAGTAGTCGATTATGCTTCTTCGTTTGGAGTTTCTGTGGAGGCGGAGCTTGGCCGACTAAGCGGGGTAGAAGATGATCTTGAAGTAGATGAAAAGGATCAAATTTATACAAATCCAGCACAAGCTAAAGAGTTTGTTTTAAGAACAGGAATTGATTCGTTAGCTGTTGCCATTGGAACCGCCCACGGTCTCTATAAAGGAGAGCCCAAACTAGATATTGAACGATTAAGTGCAATCCAAAAAGAAGTTGATATTCCGCTAGTTCTTCATGGAGCTTCGGGCTTACCAGATGAATTAGTACAAAAAACAATTAAAAACGGAATATGTAAAGTAAATATTGCTACTGAATTAAAAATAGCTTTTGCTAAGGGATTACGTGGTTATTTAAAAGAACATCCAGATGCCAATGACCCTAGATATTATTTTAAAGATGCAGTAAGAGAAATGAAAATAGTTGTTGCTGATAAAATTAAAATGTGCGGTAGTGTGAATCGGGGTTAGAATAATGATTGCCATAATTACATTAAACCCAGCTATTGATATTCGGTATAATCTTCCCGTCTTTCAATTAGATGGCGTAAATCGTGTTACAGCTATAGATAAAACAGCTGGTGGTAAAGGACTTAATGTTTCACGTGTATTATCTCAGCTGGGAGTTAAAGTTACTTGTACCGGATTTTTAGGCGGAAAAAGTGGTGAGTGGATAGCTGGTCAACTTCAAAATTACAATTTAATTAATCGTTTTGTAGGAATAAATGGGGAGACAAGATTTTGTATAGCAATTGAATCTAAAGAAGGCCATACAGAAATTCTTGAACAAGGGCCAGCGATATTGGAGAATGAAAGAGAAGAATTTTTGAAAAATTTTGATACGATTCTAGAATCGAATAACTATATTGTAGGTTCTGGCAGCTTACCACATGGAATCGACTCTGATTTTTATAGAGACCTAATAGAAAAAACAAAACAAAAAGGGAAGTATTTTCTCTTAGATTCAAGTGGAGAATCACTAGCCCATGGCATAAAGGGTAAGCCTTTTTTAATTAAGCCGAACAGAGAAGAGTTTTGCAAGTTGATCGGGTTAAACCAATTATCAATAGAGGATATGATCTGGCACGCCCGAGAAATATGCCAAATGGGTACCCAATACGTTTTACTTTCTTTAGGAAAAGAAGGTGCTCTTTTAATTAGCAAAAACATCACACTGCAGGCGGTTATTCCAACTTTGACAGATGTGCACCAAGTTGGATCAGGAGATAGCATGCTTGCAGGCTTTGCCTTTGCTCATTCGAAAGGTTATTCAATTGAAGATATTTTAAAGTGGTCATGTGCCTGCGGAATATCTAATGCTGCCTCAGAGCGGACTGGATCAGTTGAATTAACAAAAGTTCAACATTATTTTAATCTAATTAAGGTGAAGGAGTTAACAGGGGGTGATTAAGGTGGAAAATATAGTTTGTTTTGATATCGGGGGTACATTTATCAAATTTGGACTAATAAATCGTAATGGGCAAATCGTTTACAAAGATAAAGTACCGACACCTAAAAGTAATATACAAAAGCTGCTTCCTGAACTTTTAGCTGAGAAAATAAAAAAGCTCCAAAATGATTTTTTAATAGCAGGAATCGGAATCTCCTCATGTGGTCTTGTAAATCATGAAACAGGTGAAATTTTATTCTCCAACAATATACCCGACTATTCAGGAATGAAGCTAGGCGAAATACTTTTCAACTTATTTAAATTACCCGTTAGTGTAGAAAATGATGTGAAAAGTGCTTGCATCGGTGAAATGTGGAAAGGTGCAATTCAAGGGAAGAAAGATGTAGTTTTTCTGACATTAGGAACAGGTATTGGAAGCACCATTATCATTGATGGGAAGATTGTAAGCGGATCTCGTCATTTAGCTGGTGAACTAGGTCATATCGTCATCATTAATAACGGGCGTACTTGTGGTTGCGGACGGAGAGGATGCTTTGAAAGATACGCTGCTACTTCAGCCTTAGTAAGTGATTTTATTGATGAAAAGAACAAAAATGGTGAGGCTATGGAGAAAATCTCTGGAGAAGAAATCTTGGCTCTAGTAGAAGAAGGAGATTCAATTGCTACTGGCGTATATAAAAAGTTTATCTATTATATAAGCATTGGTCTATCAAATATAGTCCATCTTCTGAACCCAGAGGCAATTATTATCGGGGGAGGAATAGCTGAGCAGGGAGACCGATTTATTCAAGACATCAACTCTGAGATTAAAAAGGAAACCATGCCAATTTATCATCAAGAAACAATCGTATTTCCTTCGATTCTTGGGAATGATGCCGGGCTGTATGGAGCATGTTATTTAACTTTAAAAAAATTAAACTACCTACACGTATAAGTTTTAAACAAACTGGCAGCATCCTATTTTGGTGTTGCCTATTGTTCTTTAAGAAAAAGTATTCCTGCGAACAATAGAGGGGGAAGTGTTATGAAAGCAATTAAGGTAGAAAAAGTTTATACACCCAATAAAGTAATTGAACCTGGCTATATACTGATTAATAACGGAAAAATAAATGGAGTAACAACGAACAGACCCTCCTGCAAAATTTTGGACTATTCTAGTTTTGTAGCCATTCCAGGCATGATTGATTTACATATACATGGAATTGCTGGAAATGACACAATGGATGGTAGTATCCATTCATTACAAGAAATGTCAATGTCGCTTGCACGTCATGGGGTTACGGGATTTTTGCCAACTACACTGACTCATGATTTCGAAAAAATTAAAAAAGCTGTAATGACCGTAAGTGAGGCGATAGGACAGACAGAAGGAGCGGAGATCATTGGATCGTATGTTGAAGGCCCATATATTACAACTGAGCATCGTGGTGCTCATCCGGTCAAGTATATTCGTGAACTAAATACTGATGAGTTAATTGAACTCATAAAGGTTTCTAATAATACAGTTAAAGTGATCACAATAGCTCCAGAAAAAGAACATGCAGATGAAGCTATTAAATTGCTAACAGATAAAGGAATCCACGTGTCTATGGGGCATACAAATGCAGACTATGACACAACGAATAACGCAATTGAACATGGGGCAAGAATTTCTGTTCACACTTTTAACGGCATGAGAGGATTCAATCATCGTGATCCTGGGTGTCTTGGTGCCGTTCTAACAAATGATCAATGTTATTGTGAATGTATAGCAGATTTACAGCATGTCCACCCGGGGGCAATTAAGCTGCTATACAAAGCAAAAGGAACAGAACGGATATTTTTAATAAGTGATTCAATGGCAGCTGCTGATTTACCAGATGGATCCTATACGCTTGGTACATTAGATGTTAAAGTGGAAAATAAAATTGCTCGAACAGTAGAAACAGGCTCATTAGCTGGCAGCACGACTAATTTAATGGAGTGTTTAAAAAATGTAAAAGACGTTTTAGAGTTGCCTTTAGAAACTATTTTACCGATGGTCAGTCTTAATCAAGCAAAATTACTTAATATTGATCATGAAGTTGGAAGTATAGAATGTGGGAAAAAAGCAAATATCGTCTTAATTGATCGTCAGTTTAATGTTCAAGCTACTATTGTGAATGGAGTATTTGTATTTAGGAATGTCCATAAATAATATGAGGTTTCTTAATAAAGAAGTAATATTTTATAAAAGGTAACTAATTGAAGTATGTATAGAAGAAATTAATAAATAATAAGGATGACCTTACTATAAGTGATTAAATAATCATTTTTGGGTAGGTCATTTTGCTTTTTTGAGTATGCGAAAATTAGTAATTGAGATGAAATAATGATGTTTTCAAACGAGGACTATTGCCTAAAAGATAAAAACGTGGTAGATTAATACAGTATATATATTAGAAAAAAACATAGAGGTCATATTTTCCCTACTTTAATTTTACTATACAAATCCTCTTGAGTCAACCCCCATTTTTATCTTTTAAAGGAGTGCATGAAATGAACAACGAACTTCAAAAAGAACAAGTAAGAGTAAATGCTGTACTAGATCTAATTACGGACAAAATTAGTAAATTAACAGACGAAACAGCCCAACGAAGAAACGAAGTCATCAATGTTCGTAAAAACTTTTGGGATGAGGTTAAAGTTAATACGGATAGCTTTGATGACTATTTAGAGACGGTTATTAGTTTAAGACAACAATCTCAACTTTTGGCGATCGGCCAAATTAATCATAAGCAATCTTCAAACCGATTATCAGCACTTCGTCGAATGAAAGAAGTCCCTTATTTTGGTCGCATTAACTTTACAGAAGAAGGTATGTCTGAAACGGAGCGTATTTATATTGGCGTTTCAACTCTAATGGATGAAACTGGTGAGAATATTTTAGTTTATGATTGGAGGGCCCCAGTTTCGAGCGTTTACTATGATTATCCACCAGGTCCTGCTGAGTATGATACACCTGGGGGAAAAGTGAGTGGCGTATTAGACCAAAAATGGCAATACATTATACGGAACGGTGTAATTGAATCAATGTTCGATACAAGTCTCACGATAGGTGATGAGATTCTGCAGCATGTGCTAGGCAAAGGTACAAATAAGCATATGAGAAGCATAGTAGCCAGCATTCAAAAAGAACAAAATCAGATTATTCGTTATGACAAAGGTAGATTATTGATTGTTCAAGGGGCGGCTGGTAGCGGAAAGACATCTGCAGCTTTACAAAGGATTGCATATTTGCTCTATAAATATAGAAATTGGATAAAAGCAGATCAAATTATCTTATTTTCTCCTAACGCAATGTTTAATAACTACGTATCGAGGGTTTTACCTGAACTAGGTGAAGAAAATATGCAACAAGTTACATTCCAAGAGTATTTAGTTCATAGGCTTAGTGATGCGTTCAAAGTTGAGGATAATTATGAGCAACTAGAATATGTGCTAACTGCTATAGATGATCCTTCCTATAAGACTAGGACTTCAAGCATTCGATTTAAAGCCTCAACTCATTTCTTTGAGACGATTAAGGCATACAGACAATCATTGGAATTATCCGGCATGGTTTTTAGGGGATTTAAATTTAGAGGCAAACCAGTCGTTACAGCTAAACAAATATATGAAAGATTTTATAGCACTGACACTTCTTTAAAATTTAACAACCGATTAGAGAAGTTGACGGAATGGTTAAACAAACAAATCAATGAAATGGAAAAGCAAGAATTGAAAAAAACATGGGTACAGGACGAAATCGAGTTACTCAGCAAAGATGATTATCAAAAAGCATATAAGTACTTACAGAAAAAACAATCTAAAGAGGACTCATTCGATGACTACGAACAAGAAACTAAAGTATTAGGTCGAATGGTCGTTCGTAAAAAACTAAAGCCACTACGTGAATGGGTTAGAGGATTGCGTTTCATTGACATAAAGGGTGTTTATAAACAGTTATTTTCCAATCCAACTCAAATTGAACAATGGATCGAAGGCGATACTCCTGAGAATTGGGAGGACATATGTCAGTTAACATTAAATATGTTAGATGAAGGTAAATTGTTTTATGAGGATGCTACACCGTATTTACTTTTAAAAGAATTGGTTCAAGGCTTCCAATCAAATGTTACGATTAAATTTGTACTCGTAGATGAAGCTCAAGATTATTCACCTTTCCAATTTGAGTTTTTGAAGAGATTGTTTCCTTCTGCAAAGATGACTGTTTTAGGTGACTTTAATCAGGCGATCTTTGCGCATGCCAGCGAAATGGGAGATTTTGATGTCCTTAAAGGATTATATGGGCCAGATGAAACAAAAGTGATCAATCTAACACGCAGTTACAGATCAACAAAACCAATTGTAGAGTTCACACGTAGACTCATACCTGGAGGTGATTTAATTACACCTTTTGAACGAGTTGGGGATAAGCCTGTGTTAACGCAGTTATCTAATCGTGAAGATTTGCATAGTCATATTGCATCTAAAATCGAAGACTTAAAGAAAAGTGAATTTAATACAATTGCTGTCATTTGCAAATCTGCTGAAGAAAGTTTAGCGGCATATGAAGCATTAAAAGATGTAGAAGGAATCAAGCATGTGAAGAGAAACTCAGTTGAATATGAACAAGGTGTAGTCATTATTCCTGCGTATTTGGCAAAAGGAATTGAATTCGATGCAGTGATTATTTATGATGCATCAGCTCAAGTTTATGGAGATGAGCGTCTCCGAAGACTATTCTATACTGCATGTACAAGAGCAATGCATCAGTTACATTTATATAGCTTAGGCGAAGCGACTCCTTTTTTACATGATATAGATTCAGAGTTTCTACTATTAAATCAGACGATCACTCACGATTAACTTTAAAAACTTCCCTTACGTATATTAAGGGAAGTTTTTTGTTTTTAGAGTGAACGCTAGTTTCTCTAGCTTGTAACTATTCGTAAAGAAAATTTTTATTTAAAGTTCATACTTAATTCATAATTAGTCGATATATTCAACATGTAATAAGTTGTAAAGGAGGAAGTAAATTGGAATATTTAAATAAAAAAATAATTACCCCAAATAACGGAGATTTAGCTGTTGAAGCGAGTGGTTTAGTGAAAATATTTGGTGAAAATCGTGCAGTTGATGGAGTGGATTTAAACGTTCGTGCTGGAAGTATTTACGGTGTACTTGGTCCAAATGGTGCAGGGAAAACAACCACAATTAGAATGCTGGCTACACTACTTAGACAAGATGCAGGTACTGCACGCATATTCGGACATGATGTTTTAAAAGAAGCTCAAATTGTGCGTCAATTAATTGGTGTTACTGGCCAGTACGCTTCCGTTGATGAGTCACTAAGTGCTACAGAGAATCTTATTATATTCTCAAGATTACTAGGTCTAAGTAGAGCGGAATCACGAAAAAAAGCAGCTGATTTATTAGAGGAATTTGGCTTAACGGAAGCAGCAAAACGCCCATTGAAAAACTTCTCAGGTGGAATGCGTCGAAGATTAGATTTGGCTGCAAGTCTAATTGCTCAGCCACCTCTTATCTTCTTAGATGAACCGACAACTGGTTTAGACCCTCGTACTAGAAATCAAATGTGGGATACCATTCGTCGTTTAGTAAAAGAAGGTTCAACAGTTCTATTAACAACACAATATCTTCAAGAGGCGGATGAACTAGCTGATCGAATTGCAGTAATAGATCGTGGTCATGTAGTTGCGGAAGGTACTGTTGATGAATTGAAGGCTTCAGTTGGTAGTTCATCGTTACAATTAAAAATTCAAAATATAAAAGATGTTCAAAAGGCACGTCAGACAGTAGAACATGTACTAAAAGTAAAAGCCAATATCACATTAGTAGAAGGAAAAATTACTGCACCTATGGCGGATGCTGACCGAGTAACCGACCTACTAATCGCCTTACGTGATGAAGGCATTCATTTAGCTGAAATGAGTGTACAAAAGCCGACTCTTGATGAAGTATTCCTTACGATTACTGGTAACAGCGTAGATGATGATGGATCAAAGGAGTCAGCTAAAACAAAAGAAATGGAGGGAGTAAGGGTATGAGCACTTCAATAAAACGAGCTGCTTATCGTGAATTAAAAAATAAAACTAGCTTTAGTCAATCAGTAAAAAATTCATTTACGATGGCTTATCGTGGTCTACTAAAAATAAAACGTACACCAGAACAATTATTTGATGTTACGTTACAACCTATTATTTTTACACTTATGTTTACTTATATCTTTGGTGGAGCAATCTCTGGGGATGTTAAGAGTTATTTACCGGTAATCATACCAGGAATCTTAGTACAGACGGTCATTACTACTTCGATTGTTACAGGTGTCCAATTGCGTGAAGATATGGATAAAGGTGTATTCGATCGATTCAAGTCGCTGCCGATTGCACGAATTGCACCACTGGCTGGAGCCTTATTGGCGGATACGATACGTTATACGATTGCTACTGTTCTTACTTTCACTATGGGGTATATAATGGGATATCGCCCTGAAGGTGGCTTGGGCTTTGTCATCTTAGCTGGACTACTTGTAATTGTATGTTCATGGGCGATTAGCTGGATTTTTGCCTTTTTTGGAGTAATTGCACGTACAGCGTCAAGTGTACAAGGGATTTCTATGCTAGCACTATTTCCATTAACATTCCTTTCAAATGCCTTTGTACCAGTCGATACAATGCCAAATTGGCTTCAATGGTTTGTGAAAATAAACCCAATTTCACATCTGATTACTGCTGTAAGAAATCTTACGAACACAGGAACTGCAGGTTCAGATCAAATTATTTCGCTTATTGGAGCTGCTGTAATTGTAGCCATTTTTGCACCGCTAACTGTAAAAGCTTATATGCGTAGAACATAATAGAAGGTGATCCATTAGTTTTTTCTAATGGATCACCTTTTTCTTAGCATTTTCTACTTGAAAATATTGAATAGCATGTGTAACATAATCTAGGTACAAATATATAAATAACTCATATAATCATGGGGATATGGCCCATAAGTTTCTACCGGACGACCAATATAATCGACCGACTATGAGTGAAAGCACATCTAGGGTTCCGCATTATTGTATAAGTAAAATGGCTGGTCCGAGCGATGTGGGTACTACACGTGCTACACCATTAGGGATAAAAACCCAGAAGGACAGGTTTCACTTGAGAGAAACATACTCAAGTGGAACCTGTCCTTTTTTGTTTTATAAAGAGTAATAACTGTACGCAATCAATTTAGATAAATTAAAGCAATGACAAGGGAGAGAATCAGATTGTTAAGTAAACAAAAAGCATTTACATTAGGTTTTCAACACGTCATGGCTATGTATGCAGGTGCAGTTGTTGTACCTCTTATAATAGGTGGCGCGCTTAAACTTACGCCAACTCAGATCGCTTATCTAATAGCAGCAGATTTATTTACTTGCGGTATCGCAACAATCCTGCAAAGCATGGGGACTAAATACATTGGTAGCAGATTGCCAGTCGTTTTAGGATGTACCTTTACAGCGGTAGGTCCGATTATTGCAATTGCATCATCTTCAAACTTACCAACAGCATACGGTGCAATCATTATTTCTGGGATCTTTGTAATATTAGCTGCTCCTTTTTATGGCAAGCTTTTAAAATTTTTCCCTACAATTGTAACAGGATCAGTTGTAACGATAATTGGACTTTCTTTAATTCCAGTAGCTATGAATAATGCAGCAGGTGGACAGGGGAGTTCAGACTTCGGTCAAGTACACAATTTATTACTTGCCCTCCTTACACTTATCGTAATTTTAGTCGTTAACAGATGGGCTAAAGGATTTTTACGTACAATTTCCGTACTTGTTGGTTTGGTTGTAGGAACAATTGCCGGCTATGCAATGGGAATCGTTCACTTTTCAAGCGTATCAGAAGCATCGTGGTTTAGTATCGCTCAACCATTCTATTTCGGGGCACCAAAAATCAGTATTACAGCAATTATCACAATGATCATCGTATGTATTGTTAGTATGGTTGAATCAACTGGAGTCTATTTCGCAGTCGGAAAAGCGACTAACCAAAAGGTTAAACAGGATCAGATCGTAAATGGATTGCGTTCAGAAGGTCTTGCAATTATGCTTGGTGGTATTTTTAATGCATTTCCGTACACAGCATTTTCACAAAACGTTGGTTTAATTTCACTTACAAAAGTTAAATCTAGGGAAGTTATTTATGCTGCGGGAAGTATCATGGTTGTTCTTGGATTATTACCTAAACTAGCAGCTTTAACGACTGTTATTCCAAATGCCGTTCTTGGAGGCGCAATGATTGTTATGTTCGGATCTGTCGCAGCTGCCGGGATATCAATTCTTTCAGAAGTCGATTTAGGTAAAGGAGAAAATCTATTAATCGCAGCATGTAGTATAGCAGTAGGCTTAGGTTCAGCAACCCTTCCACAAATGTTCGACCAACTACCTGACTTTTTTAAAATGTTAATGCAAAATGGAATTGTGACGGGTTCATTAACTGCAATTATTTTAAATTTATTCTTAACAAAACAAGATGTAGCAGTAGAAGTGCAAGTTACGAAAAAAATATCATAAGCTAACAAAAGAGACCCCTATCTAGTCATAGGGGTCTTTTTAGTACTTGTTACTAATAAACTTCGATTTTAAATAATGCAAAATCATGTACGAACTGACAACTAACCTTGCCGTGCTCCCATAAACGCTTATAAATTTGCCTTGAATTGCTGAAATCTCGATATTAAATTGCATACGTTTCGAATATCGATCCCAACACCCAAGCAGTATGACTGTGAGGAAACCGATTTGTGGAGAGAACACCGGCTCATCAAATACACCTGTAAACAAAATAATTGGTAGGCCGAGTAAAAAACTGTTAAAAAAACATTTTTTACTGCGCTCAAAAAAGAATAAGTGAATGCATTTTACAATATTTATACTAATTAATGTGATAAAAGCCAATCCTCCTAATGTTCCGTATTCCGCAAACATACCCAGCAATAAATTATGTGCATGGGGGATGAAATGACCATATTGTATGACATACTCTTGACCAAATCCGATCGGTGTCACACCAAAGAATGGGTGATTCTGCCATATAGTATATGCGTTTTTCCAAATGTCCAACCTTTTATGCCCTGCTTGAATAACTGAATCGGCTCTTGGCATTATATAGAGCAACCATTTCGAAAAGAATAGTCCGATGATTGTACAAACAAAGAAAAAGATTCGATTAAGTCGGAAGATAAAAAGTAAATAAATCAAAATCATCGTCGCAAAGCCAGCTCTTGAACCCGTAAGATAAATTCCATAACTAAGTAGAAGTTGGATCGGAAGCTGCCACGCTAAGTTAATAAAGTGTTTTCTCTCTAAACTAGAAAGTAGACTGGCAAAGAGAAAGGAAATAGCGATTAATAAAATAAATACAGTAAAATTGGGATTATATGCACAACCAATTAGGCGGTTAAAATTCTTAGGTTCCACTTCTCCAAAAAGTACTGTTCCTAATAAATAACCAACAATTTTAGGAAAAACAAACCATCTAGATATCCATCCAATTACACAACTATATACGCCTCCAAAGATTATGATCATGCGAAATCTCTGAAATAATTGACCTTTCTCAGTTACTAAAATCCTACAATAGATTCCCCAGTAACCAAGAATCATGATACTAACCAATAAAAATAATATATTTCTAAATAAAAGGGCAGCACCAATAGTAGATATAAGTAGGCATAAGAAAAAGTACGAACTAAACGAATAAATAAACCGTTTATTAATAAACCATTGAGTATAGAGTGTACGAAGTCCGATGATCAATAGCAATGAAATACCTACTGGAGGTATGAGAAAGCAGAGAAGTGCGCTTTTCTCCACTAACGAGAAATTTTTATAAAACTGTATAAACTTTTTCATTGTATACCCCTAGTTAAGTGACATAAATATCCTTAATCATATGGAGGATGTTGTCTTCTCATCTTTAAAATGAATTGTATTTTAGTTAAGTTGTCATCAAATTAACAAACATATTTTAAATACATAGGTTTAAAATACCACAAGAGTTTATTAATTATGTTTTGAAATTGTAAATTGAGCTTAAACTTTTTTGCTAGACAAATTAATGTACAGATTATAAATTTATTCATCTTTTAAAAGAAAAATTGTTTGTGGTGATTTGATGAATATGACAATTTTTTGAACAAAAATACGATTTAATAATATGAAATTTCTTCCTTATGAATTTAAGTATTGAAATTTTATTTCAAAGATAGTTATAATATATATGAAATTAAATTTACTTTAAAAAATTACTTGAGGTGAAGCAAACATGCTTGAGAATTTAACAACCGAAACAAGAAATGAAAAAACAATGAATTTAGATGAAATGTCTATAGAAGAATTTTTAACCGTAATGAACGAAGAGGATGCTAAAGTTGCCGCTGCCGTTCGAAATGAAATTCCTAATATTTCTAAAGCTGTTGAAAAAATTGTAACTGCTTTCAAAAGTGGGGGTCGCTTGATTTATATAGGAGCAGGCACAAGTGGCCGCATAGGACTTTTAGACGCAGTTGAATGTCCTCCTACATTTGGAACAAGTCCAGAAGAGGTAGTAGGGTTAATTGCAGGTGGAGAAAAAGCTTTTATTAAAGCAGTTGAAGGCGCTGAGGATAGCGAAGAACTTGCAATTGAAGATTTAAAGGAAATTAAGTTAAGTAAAAATGATATTGTAGTCGGGATTGCAGCAAGTGGTCGTACACCTTATGTCATTGGTGGATTAAAATACGCCAAAGAAATTGGTGCTTCTACTGTAGCGGTTAGTTGTAACAAGGGTTCAAAGATTGGTCAAGAGGCAGAAATAGCAATTGAAGTTGTTAATGGACCTGAAGTATTAACTGGTTCAACTAGATTAAAGGCAGGTACTTCTCAAAAGTTAGTATGCAATATGTTATCTACAGCATCAATGGTTGGTATTGGAAAAGTATACGGTAACCTAATGGTTGATGTTCAATCAACAAATGAAAAACTAGTTGAGCGTTCAAAGCGTATTGTAATGGAAGCAACTTCTTGTACGTATGAAATAGCAGAAGAGTATTTAACGAAGTCGAATCAAAGTCCAAAAGTAGCAATCGTTATGATTCTTACTGGATTTAGTTATGAGCAAGCAATTGAGCAATTGAAAAAATCAGAAGGATTTGTTCGAAAAGCAATACAAAAATAAAAATAGTTGGGGGAGTAGAAGATGGATAAATATCAAAGATTAGCCTCTGAAATCGCTGATGCAATCGGCGGTACTGATAATGTAGTTTCATTTACAAACTGTATGACAAGACTTCGTGTTAATGTAGCTGATCGTAATTTAATCAATGAAGATCAAGTTAAAAAAATTAACGGGGTTTTGGGAACTGTTGATGATGAGACTTACCAAATCATTTTAGGTCCTGGTACAGTAACTAAAGTTGCAGAACAATTTGGTTATCTGAAAAACAGCTCATCAGGAAAACAAGGAACTTCATCAGCGGCTTTAAAAGAAAAAGGCTCAGATCTTAAAGCTGAATTAAAAAAGAAAAATAACACACCTTTTAAAAATTTCTTGCGAAAAGTCGGTAATATCTTTATTCCATTAATTCCAGCATTCGTTGGTGCAGGTTTAATTGCTGGTATTGCTTCGATTCTATCAAACAATATTACTGCTCAAAACCTAGATGCAGCAACTTGGTCACAATATGTTACGGTTTTAAATGTAATTAAAAACGCAATTTTTGCTTATTTAGCGATTTATGTTGGTATCAACGCAGCAAAGGAATTCGGGGCGACACCATCCCTTGGTGGAGTAATTGGTGGGGTAACACTTTTAACAGGTATGCTTCCTGATCAACCAATTAAAAATATCTTTAATGGTGATCCATTAGCTCCAGGTCAAGGTGGTATTATTGGTGTACTACTTGCAGTCTATTTATTATCAGTTTTAGAAAAACAATTACGTAAAGTTATTCCAGATTCTTTAGATATTATTATTACACCAATGATTGCATTATTAGTAGTAGGTTTGCTTACAATTTTCTTCATCATGCCATTCGCAGGATTTATTTCTGATAACTTAATTGGCTCAATTAACTGGATTATTGCAAAAGGCGGTATTTTTGCAGGCTTTATTTTAGGTATGGGATTCTTACCATTAGTAATGTTAGGTTTACATCAAGTATTAACACCAATTCATATCGAATTAATTAATACAACTGGTGCGACAGAATTATTACCAATTCTTGCAATGGCAGGTGCTGGACAAGTTGGAGCAGCATTAGCATTATGGTTACGTTGCAAAAAGAATAAATCATTATCAAATATGATTAAAGGTGCTCTTCCAGTAGGTATTTTAGGTATTGGTGAACCATTAATTTATGGTGTTACATTACCTCTAGGTCGTCCATTTATCACTGCATGTATCGGTGGTGGTATTGGAGGTGCAGTAATTGGAATGTTTGGTAATGTTGGAGCAATTGCTATTGGTCCTTCAGGAGCAGCGTTAGTTCCACTTATTGCGCACGGAATGTGGCTTCAATATGTGATCGGATTACTTGCTGGTTATGCCGGTGGTTTCGTCCTAACGTATTTATTCGGTACTCCAAAAGATGCAATGGCTGAACAAGAATAAATAACAAATATAACCCGAATAATAGACTGGAAAGGTCTACTATTCGGGTTTTTTATTCAATTTTCATTGGAATCAATATATTGAACGATTCTTTCGCAAATTTCATGGGTGATTATGGAATCACTTATTGAAGGGTCTGGGGTTTTATTCTGTTCTATACAGTCAAGAAAGTGATCAACAATTTGGTAAAACCCACGTTTGTATAATGTTGGTTCCCAATCACCAAATTTTGTAATATTGATTTCTTTATTATGATAATGGGTTGTTTCGGCTAAACTACTCACTACATATTTATTTTGTGGTGTCATATATTCAATAATTTCTTCCGTTACACCATTGTTTCTGTTCATTATTCCAATTGCCGTGCATCCCTCACCTATAAGTTGAATGATTAGGTGATCGAGCATATTATCTTTTTTTAAGAAATTGACTTTTAGATCAACTACATTAGTGGACATTAAATACCTAAGTGTATCCACCACATGAATAAAATCCTCTACAACAAATCTTCTAGTATATTCAGGAAAGTTAAATCTATTTTTTTGCATGATTATTAAGCTATCCTTGCCATGCATGGTAAGCTCTTTTACTCTAGGGATAAATCGTCTATTGAATCCAACCATCACTATTTTTCCTTGTTCGTTGGCTAGATTTACAATTTGTTCAGTCTCTTTGAAATTCATTGAAATAGGTTTATCAATATAAACATTTATACCATATAATAATAACTTTTTCGTTATCATATAATGAGCTTCCGTGGCAGTACTAACAAATGCTGCATCAATATTCTTTTCTAACAATTCATCTACTGTATTAACCGTTTCATTGATTCGATATTTGTTTGATAAATGGTCTAGTGTCTCATTACTTCTTGTACATAGCACCAACTCGATCTTTTCTTTTTCAGAAAGAACAGGTAGATAGGCCTTCGCAGCTATATCTCCTAAACCGATTATTCCAATTCTCATCTACTAACACCTCACTTGTTCTTAATTGAAACATAGAAAAGCCGTAAAGTAAGTAATTGTATGTAATTTTACTTAAAAAATTTTCGCTACTCAAAACAAATACCTAGGTTAAATCAAACAGTTTTTTAAATTTTCAAAAAACTATTTATTCATTTAAGCTTTTCCATTATAATAAGGTCTAAAGTTGATTGTATAATGATTTACTATTCCATTTTTCCTTTCCACACTAAACTTAGCAATTGCCCCATTTTGCAATTTACTTTCAATTAATTTCAAAGATACTATTTTAAACGAATAATTTGTAAGTGTTTTCTGGTAGAGAGATATTCATTAATTAGGCAATGTATATGAATAATTGCCCTAAATTTTTTATGCTTTCATACATACAAGAACGAGCAGTCAGTATTAAAACTTAATATAAAAAAGGTTCATAAGCGGAGGGGAAAATTATGAGTACTTCACATTTTGCGTATTGGCCAAAAAGGGTTTCTAAATCTTTAACTTTACCTGAGACAACCCTTTATGATAATTTAGTCGTTTCGGCAAAAAGGTATCCAAATAAAACTGCAATCGAGTATTATGGCGCTTCAAAAACGTACAAGCAGCTTCTTGAAGAGGTTGATCATTTGGCAGGTTATCTTGAGCATAGGTTAGAAATATCCCCTGGTGAACGTGTAATGCTTTATATGCAAAACTCACCCCAATATGTTATCGCCTTTTATGCAATATTAAGAGTAAGAGGAATTGTAGTACCAATTAACCCGATGAACACCACAGATGAACTTGAATTTTACATAAATGATTGTGAAATTAAAACCGCAATCATTGGCCAAGAACTATCCCCTCAAATTGAACCTTTACAAGCTACAACTGGATTAGAGAATTTAGTAGTTGCAGTATACTCTGAATACTTACCAACCATTCCTTTAGTTTCCGATTTAACGGCTGAAATAACTGAATCAAAGAAAATCTATCCAAACGAAAATTTATTTTATTGGGAGGATGTAATACAAACACAGCTCACCCCATCACTATATGAAGGTAACTCAGATGATGTTGCGGTCCTTCCATATACTTCAGGAACAACCGGTTTACCAAAAGGCTGTATTCACACACATAAAACGGTACAAGCAAATGTAGTAGGATCTGCCGTTTGGATGAATATTTCTGCAAATGCCGTTAGCTTTTCAACTTTACCCCTATTCCATGTAACAGGAATGGTTCATGGCATGCATACACCGATTCTTACTGGTTCAAGTATGGTATTGCTAACAAGATGGAATCGAAACCATGCATGCAAACTGATTAAAAACTATCAATGTACCCATTGGGTAAATATTAGTACAATGCTAATCGACTTTTTAGCAAATCCAATTTTAAATACAGATGACATCATGTCTCTTGTAAATATTGCAGGAGGTGGGGCTCCTCTTCCAGAAGCAGTAGGAGAGCAACTATTCCAATTAACAGGATTAAAGTTCGTAGAAGGGTATGGATTATCCGAAACAATTGCTCAAACACATTTTAATCCGCCAGATCGACCAAAACTACAATGTCTTGGAATTCCATCATTTGACGTAGACGCCAGAATTATCGATCCGGTAACAATGAAACAGTTAGGTGTTGGTGAAGTTGGTGAGATTGTTGTAAATGGACCACAAGTATTTAAAGGCTACTTTAACAGACAAGAAGAAACAAATGACGCCTTTATTGATATAAACGGAAAACGATTTTTCCGTACAGGAGATATTGGTCGGTTTGATGATGAAGGATACTATTTTATCGTTGATCGTGTTAAAAGGATGATTAACGCGTCAGGCTTTAAAGTTTGGCCAACCGAAGTGGAAAACCTACTCTATAAACATCCGGCCATTCAACAAGCTTGTGTTGTTAGTAAGCCTGATGAAAAAAGGGGCGAAACTGTAAAGGCATATGTGATCCTGAATCCGATTTATTTAGGCAAAGTAAGTGAGGATGACATTATCGATTGGTCAAAAGAGCATATGGCTAACTATAAATATCCGAGATACGTCGAATTTATTGATAAATTACCAACTACTGCAAGTGGGAAAATTTTATGGAGAACTCTTCAGGAAGCAGAATGGAGTAAAGTTGAACAAGTTAATGAGTGAGAAAAGTCAAAAGTTCAGGGAAGGGGTAAATAAATAGTAACTAAATGAAAAGGGGAGCCTCGACATCATATGTTTAGGTTCCTCTTTTTTGTGTTGATTTTTTATTTAAACTAATTACAATTATCCCAATATTGCCCTTAAACTACCTGGTAGTTATTACTAGATAGTTGTTTTTAATATTCAGACTAATACTAAATATAGTATGATAAATTTTAAAGAAAGCCCTTACACTAACTTACTACTGAAAAGGTGATTACAATCGTCAAATTTAGATTACGGTTAAGAAAATTAAACACTTTACGAAATCAAATATTGGGTGTCTTCTTGATTGTTATGGTGATTGTTTTATCCATTGTATCCATTATGGTATATAACCAAGTTGGAACTTTAATGAAAGATACAACAGAAAAGCAAATCAAACAAACGGCTATTGAAGCAAATGGAAGAATGGAAACCTTGTATAAGCAAATTGACACTTTATCAAATCAATTAATGACCAACGAGACGGTTCAACAAATATTACTCGGATTGAAAAACGGAGAAAGTGTTGATTTTGCAAAAAGACAATCACTAATTAGAGTCATAAATAACTTTTTAGCTTACTCAAATGGAATCTCTTCTTTTGAGCTATATTCTTCAGAGGGTAATCGTATTTTTCCATTCGGTGATAAAAATTTATCTAGTGTAATCGATGAAAAATGGGTAAAGGAAGCAGAAGCCGAGAAAGGAAGGTTAGTGTGGGTAGGGAAAGATCCTAAAAATAGTAACTATTCTTATGCAATAAGAAGGGTTAGTTTAATGGATCGTTGGTTTTCAAATGGAGGATATTTAGTCGTAAGAATTCTTAATAGTTATTTTCAGGTTGAAGAAAGTAATTTATCTCCTGGAGAGAAGGACTATATGATGCTGCTTGATAGGGATTTAACTCCGATAACGGATAACTACGGCATTGATATTCAAAAGTTTTTATTAGAAGGATACGAATCGATAAAAGTAAATAAAAAACAATATATGATTGTTACGCAACCATCTACAAAAACGGGCTGGACACTTGTTATTTTAAAACCTACAAGCTTTTTAAATGAGCGGGTAACACCGGTAAGAAAAGCGACCCTATTATCTGGTGCGATTGGATTGATCATTTTTGTTATATCATCAATTATTCTAGCAACAATGATCACAAGACCGATAAAGAAACTTACAATTACAATGAAGAACGCGAAAATGGACGAGTTGAAAATTAACAAGGAAAGCGCAGCTTCATTAGAAATTATTGAATTAAATAGAACGTATAACCAGATGGTAGAAAATACTAATCATTTAATACAGGTCGTTTATGAAAAAGAATTACTTCGTAGTCAAACGGAGTTGAAGGCACTACAAGCCCAAATCGATCCGCACTTCCTTTATAATACGCTAAATGCACTTTACTGGTCTTTAGATGATCGAGGTGAGGAGGACTTAGCAGAAATAGTGATTGCAATGTCGGGATTATTTCGCTATACAATCGGCAATGCAAACAGTAGTGAATGGGTAACTATGCAAGCTGCTCTCGACCAAATTGAACGATATTTACAGATTATGAAAATGAGATTAGGAGAACGGTTGTTTTGGGAGATATCTGTTGAGCCAAATCTATTGGCTATTAAAATACCTAAACTGCTAATCCAACCTTTAGTTGAGAATGCCATTATGCATGGTATTGAAAGTAGTCGAGAACAAGGGATTGTTTTAGTGAAGATTAAAAGGATTAATGACTCATCTAATTTATTAGTGACTGTTAAGGACAATGGACCGGGGATTAATAGAGAAGCCCTTAATGCCCTTAATCTAGCAATTAAAAATGATAATATATCATCCTTTAAAGGGATGGGAATGGCGCTTACGAATGTAAATAAAAGAATCAAATTATATTACGAAGGATATGATTTAGGTGGCCTTCGTTTAGAAAGTGAGATCGGTAAAGGTACAACTGTATTATTCGAAGTTCCAGACAAAGGTGGAGAATAATTTGGATACAAAAACGATTCTAATTGTTGATGATGAACAAGCGACTAGACAAGGATTTAAAAAAACATTAGAGAAATGGTCAAACGGTAAATTTGAAATACTTAGTGCGGCAAATGGTCAAGAAACAGTTGAACAGATGAGCAGAACAAAAATTCATCTATTAGTAACTGATATTTGTATGCCTGAAATGAGTGGTTTAGAGCTTTTAAAAAACCTAAAGGATAAAGGACATAAGTTTGTTTCAATTATTATTTCTGGACACCCTGACTTTGAATATGCCCAGGAGGCTATTCGTCTAGGTGTTGTAAATTACTTATTAAAACCAGTAAGTAAACAAAAATTAATTGAAGCTATTGAGCAAGCGCTTGAAAAGGAAGCAAATATTGAACGGATTGAATATATGGAAAAAGTGACTGATCAGAAATTATTAAAACTAGATCAAGTTACTAACCGCTCTAACTCAATTAACGGAGCAAAGACCTTTATTAATGAAAATATAAGCAATCAAATTTCTTTAAAGGATGTAGCAGAAGCGGTACATCTAAATGCGAGCTATTTTAGTGTGTTATTTAAAGAGCAAGTGGGGTTAACATTTAGTGAGTATTTGACTAGAAAGAGATTACAAATTGCAAAAAATCGTCTACTGACAACAGATTTGCAAATTGAAGAAATTGCACTAGAAGTAGGCTATCAGACAGCTAAATATTTCATTAAGATCTTTAAGGATTACGAGGGTATTACCCCTAGTAAATTTAGAAAAGTGTCGGAACTTGATGATTCACTAATCCAAAAATAGTGGAATTTTATCCAATCGTGGTTACCTTACCGCGTTTTTTTTTTAGTGCTAGAATTTACTTGTAACGAAAAATTCAAAAAAATGGGGGTTAGACATGTTTAAGAAAGCGTCTTCATTAATGTTAGCACTAGTTCTTATTCTAATGGTTGCTTTAACTGGCTGTGGTAAATCTAATAACGCGTCAACTGAAAGCGATTCCAAAAAAGTGATCAAGTTTATGCATCTTTGGCCAGCTGGAAGTTCTAAGCAACAAAACTTAATTGTATCAGACATTATTAAACAATATGAGGCTGAACATAAGGATGTAAAAATCGAAGTAGAAGTTCTTGAAAATGAGCAATACAAGAATAAGATTAAAGTTCTTTCTTCTTCTAACGAACTTCCTGATGTTGGGTTTACATGGGCAGCAGGATATATGAAACCATTTGTAAAAGGTGGACTTTTTGCTGATTTAGATGATGTGTTAAATAACGGATTAAAAGATTCTTTTGTAAGCGGAACAACAGAAGCATATGCAATCGATGGAAAAACATATGGATTACCTCTAGAACTAAACATCGCTCCAATTTATTACAATAAATCAATTTTTGAAAAATATAACCTTAAAGTACCACAAACTTATAGTGAATTCCAAAACGTTGTTAAAACACTTGCTAAAAATGGAGTTGCTCCAATCGCTTTAGGAAATAAAGATCGTTGGACAGGTTCACTTTGGTATATGTATTTGGCAGACAGAATTGGTGGAGCTGATGTACTTAATAAAGCAATTAACCGTACAGGAACATTCGAAGATCCTGCACTTGTATCAGCGGCATCAGAGGTTCAAAACCTAGTTAAAGAAAATGCATTTAATAAAGGATTTAATGGATTATCGAATGATGAGGGTAAATCTGAATTCTTAAATGGAAATGCAGCTATGTATTTAATGGGAACATGGGAGCTTCCAAACTTTACGACAAACGAAGAAATTCCAAAAGATTTCCGTGACAATGTAGGTTTCTTTAAATTCCCTACTTATGAAGGTGGAAAAGGAAATATTAACAGCTGGGTTGGTGGCCCAGGAGTAGGTTTATTCGTAGCAGAGCATTCAAAAGTGAAAGCTGAAGCTAAAGACTTTGTTAAATTCTTTGTAGAGAAGTGGGGAGAGCAATCTGTTGAAAAAGCGGGTGTAATTCCAGCGACTAAGGTTGATACTTCAAAAGTAAATTTACCACCATTATATATTGATGTGTTAAATGAATTAAATAAAGCTAGCAACTTAACATTATTTGCTGACGTTCAAATGAGTGCTTCTGTAGCAGAAACTCACTTAAACTTAATCCAATCTTTATTTGGAAATGAAGTAAAACCAAAAGACTTTGCTAAACAACATGAAGAAGCTTTAAAGGCAGAAGATAAATAAATTCTGATGTACTAAAGAAAAGGGCATATGGATTCATTATAATATGCCCTTGATTTTTAAACATAGGGGAAGGAGTTGAATCGAAGTGAATAAAGCTATGTCAAATAAAAAAATAATCGCCTTGTATATTACACCAGCTCTTTTTCTGATCCTTGCTTTGATTTACGTTCCAATCGTACAAACTGGATACTTTGGCTTAATGAAATGGAATGGAATTGGGGAAAAGGAGTTCATAGGTTTAAAGAATTATTCCCACTTATTACATGATCCTCTATTTTGGAAAAGTGCTTTCCACTCCTTTTTATTAGCAATATTTTCGGCAGTTAGTTTAATTGGTTACTTGTTCATCTCATTTATACTAGCAGGAAAAATTAAAGGTGCAGACCTTCTTAGAAAAATATATCTTATTCCAATGCTGCTTGCTTCTGTTGCAATTGCTCAGCTTTGGCTTAAAATTTATCACCCTACTAACGGTATTCTAAATAGCTTACTTGTTTCTCTAGGAGTTCATAATCCACCAGCCTGGTTAGCCGAAACAAACTTAGCATTATATGCGATTATTATTCCAATTATTTGGCAGTACGCCGGTTTTTATATTTTGATTTACTATGCAGCACTTAAAAATATACCAGACTCTCTAATCGAGGCTGCAAGAATCGATGGGGCAACGCCGCTTCAAATCGCATTAAAAATAAAATTACCATTAATCATGAATGTTGTGAAAGTAACGATTGTTCTTGCCGTCGTTGGTTCACTTAAATACTTTGATTTAATTTATGTTATGACAGGTGGGGGTCCTAATGGTTCAAGTGAAGTAATGGCTTCCTATATGTATCAAAAAGCATTCAAAGGTTTTGATTTTGGATATGCAAGTGCAATTGGATTTTTCTTATTAGTTATTTGTTTAGTAGTTACTTGGATTATTCGTAAGTTTACTGAATCAAATAATGACATTTACTAAAAGAAAGGGGGATTTTAAGTGGATACGGTAAGAGCTACAGGATCTCAAGCCATTGTAACTGAAAAGAAAACTGACCGTAGCAAGAATAGTGTTTTTAGTAAAATTGCTTACGGATTTATGTATCTTTTCCTTATAATTGTAGCGATTTTTCAATTATTTCCGATCATATGGCTATTTCTTTTTTCATTAAAAAATAACCAAGAAGTTTTCAATATGTCACCTTTTTCTTTACCTGAAAGCCCAAAGTGGGAGAATTATACGAAAGTTTGGACTGAGGGAAACATTAGTCAATATTTTTTTAACAGTGTAACTTATACAATCGCTGCCGTTATTTTAACGGTTGTATTAGCAAGTATGGTAACCTTCGCAATTACAAGAATGAATTGGAGAGCAAGTAAATGGGTATTGGGATTATTTATGGTAGGTTTAATGATTCCAGTCCATTCTACATTGATTCCTTTATTTAATACTTTTACAAAAATAAATTTAATTGATAATCCACTCTCGGTAATCCTTACGTACACAGCTTTTAACTTGCCAATTACGATCATGATTTTAATTGGTTTTTATGAAGCTCTACCTAGAGAGGTAGAAGAAGCAGCGATTATGGACGGGGCATCAATTAACCATATCTTTTTTAAGATTACTTTACCAATGACATCGCCAGTAATTGCTACAGCGGCAATTATTAATATGATTTACAACTGGAATGAGTTTGTCTTCGTTAATACATTTATTAGTTCAGATCAGTTTAAAACACTCACGGTTGGTATTCAAAATTTTATTGGGCAGTATACGACTGATTGGGGAGCAATTGGAGCTACGTTAGTTATTAGTATTCTACCAATCCTAATTGCCTTCCTTATATTAAGTAATCGAATTGTAGAAGGAATTGCTTCTGGGTCAGTAAAAGGTTAAATACATTAGATAAGCTTTAGATGAATTTGTAAAGGAGGGTGATTAAATGATATTCGGAAAAACGATGGGTAAATTGTTTACGCTATGTGAGTGGGTTATGAAATTAGCATATGTCAATCTACTATGGTTCCTCTTTACAATTGCAGGACTAGTCATATTTGGTTTTTTCCCTGCTACAGTAGCCCTTTTTACAATTGTTCGTAAATGGATAGGAAAAGAAACAGATCTTTCGATTTGGAGAACATTTCTAACTGTTTTCCTGAAGGAATTTAAACGTTCCAATAAACTTGGTTTTGTATTCATTTGTAGTGGCATCTTCCTAGCGTTTGATGCATTTTACATTCGAACGATTGAAGGGATGCTCCAATTTATTTTAATCATTCCTTTATTAATCATTGCGGTAGTTTATTTAATGGTTTTCCTTTATATTTTCCCACTATATGTACATTACGAATTTAAACTAAAAGACTATTTTAAAAATGCATTCTTTTTAAGTGTTTTTCATTTTCACATTACTTTACTAATGCTAGTTAGTCTAATCGCTATACTATTTCTGTTCCTGTATCAGCCAGGGCTAATTCCATTCTTTAGTGTCGTGTCAATTGCTTGGATTTTCATGTTCTGTGGTATGTATAGCTTTAATCGAATAGACCAAAGACAAGGTAAGATTAGTAAAGTCTAAGTGTAGAAATTATGACAGAACGGGGAATCTAGATGAATACTTATGCTGAGGAAATCTCTTTTTTAAATGAACCAGCGATTAAAGCAAGTAATAGTGAATTGGAGATTATCATTATTCCCGGATGGGGGTCAAACTTGATTTCCATGGTTCATAAAAAATCAAATACTGAGCTTTTAAGGGTGCCTAACTCAACCGAGGAGTATTTGAATAACCCAGTTCTTTACGGTACCCCAATCCTGTTCCCTCCAAATCGTATCGATCAAGGTAAGTTTCGATTTGGCAAAAGAACGTATCAATTTGAAATTAATGAAATGGACAAGCAGAACCACATTCATGGTTTTGTTCACACAAGGGAGTGGAATATCTCGAGTGTAGAAGTTAATGAGCAAACGGTGAAAATTATTACTGAGTTTGATTCAAGTAAGCACGAAGATGTAATGGCTCAATTCCCGCATCACTTTGTAATTAGGATGAGCTTTATTCTAAATGATAACTTATTCGCTAAAAGAGCAGAAATTATTAATAAAAGTAATGAAGTATTACCGTTTGGCTTTGGATATCATACTAGTTTCGTATTCCCAGAAGAAACTTCAATCTTCAAGCTTCCAGTCGATAAACGTTGGAAACTAAATGATCGATTTTTACCAACGGGGGAATTAGAAGATATTGAGTACAAATATGAGTTGAGTGAAGGAATGAGCCTGTTCGGGCTAGAGTTAGATGATGTTTTTCTATCTAACCCCAATAACAGTAGTCTACAGACGGCACAAATAACGAACAAATCAACAGGAATTGAGATTAATTATACCGTTGACCAAAGTTTTAAGCATTGGGTTGTTTATAACAAAGATGGGAGAAGCGGCTTTTTATGCCCCGAGCCCTACACGTGGGTAACTAACGCTCCTAATCTTGAAGTAAGTGGAGAACTGACTGGCTTACAAGGAATTGAGCCAGATGATATGAAAGTATTGCGCACTTGGATTGTCATTTCACATAAGTCATAAAATACAAAACTACTATTTTAGGAGGAATTAAACATGAGTTACTTTACTAATATTAACAAAATTAAATTCGAAGGTCCTAAATCAAAAAATCCATTTTCATTTAAATATTATGATCCTCAAAGAATAATTAATGGCCAAAAAATGGAGGATTTACTTCGTTTTTCAGTTGCTTACTGGCATACATTTACTGCAGATGGTTCAGATCCATTTGGAGCAGGTACAATGCAACGTCCTTGGAACCACTTAACGGGAATGGATCTTGCAAAAGCACGTGTAGAAGCATCATTTGAGTTCTATGAAAAGTTGGATGTTCCTTTCTTCTGTTTCCATGATTCAGATGTTGCCCCTGAAGGAAATACATTAGGTGAAACGTATAAAAACTTAGATGTCATTGTAGAAATGATAAAAGAATATATGAAAACAAGTAAAACAAAATTGCTTTGGAATACGGCAAATATGTTTACTCACCCTCGCTATGTAAATGGAGCTGCTACTTCTAATAACGCGGACGTATTTGCATATTCAGCTGCAAAAGTGAAAAAAGGATTAGAAATTGCAAAAGAGCTTGGTGCAATTAACTATGTATTCTGGGGTGGGCGTGAAGGTTATGACACGCTAATGAATACAGATATGAAGCTTGAACAAGACAATCTTGCGCGTTTCTTCCATATGGCTGTATATTACGCAAAAGAAATCGGATTCGATGGTCAGTTCTTAATCGAACCAAAACCAAAAGAACCAACGAAGCATCAATATGACTTTGATGTGGCAACTGGACTAGCGTTCTTACAAGCAAATGGTTTAGAGAAACAGTTTAAATTCAACATTGAAGCGAATCATGCAACACTTGCTGGTCATACATTTGAGCATGAATTACGCGTTGCTCGAATTAATGGAATGCTTGGTTCAGTTGATGCAAACCAAGGTGATAAGTTAATTGGTTGGGATACAGATGAGTTCCCTACAGATCTTTACTCTACTACATTAGCAATGTATGAAATCTTAAAAAATGGTGGCTTAGGAAAAGGCGGCCTGAACTTTGATGCAAAAGTAAGAAGGGGATCATTTGATGTAGAAGATTTATTCCATGCACATATAGCTGGAATGGATAGCTTTGCAATTGGCACATTAGTAGCTAATAAACTAATTGAAGATAAAGTATTTGAAAGCTTTATTGAAGATCGTTATAGCAGCTTCACTTATGGTATTGGTAAAGAAATCGTAGAGAATAAAGCAAGTTTCCATACACTTGAAGCATATGCATTAAATTTAGGTGATATCCAAAATAAATCAGGTCGTGAAGAACGTCTTAAATCAGTGCTAAACCAATATTTATTAGAAGCGATTGCTGAATTCGCAACAGTTTAAAAATCTTTTGACCATTAAATGTGCTGGAAAACTCATTATTTCCAGCACATTTTTCTCATCGATTCGCTAAAAAAAACAATAAAAGGATGATTGTTATGAAATATGTAGTAGGAATTGACCTTGGTACAAGTGCCGTAAAAATTTTGTTAGTTAATCAGTCCGGAGAAGTATGCCAAGAAGTATCTCGTGCCTATCCATTAATACAAGAGAAATCCGGATATAGTGAACAAAATCCAGAAGAATGGGTTGAAAAAACCATCGATGGACTTGCCGAACTAGTTAGAGAATTTGATGGTCATCCGAATGATATACAAGGGATTAGCTTCTCAGGTCAAATGCATGGTCTAGTGCTATTGAATAAAGAAAATGAAAACCTTCGTAATGCAATTTTATGGAATGATACAAGAACGACTAAGCAATGTGAAAAGATCAATGAAATAGTAGGCGAAGAACGTTTACTGGAAATAACGAAAAATCCAGCACTTGAAGGATTTACTCTACCGAAGCTTTTATGGGTAAAGGAATTTGAACCTGAGATTTATCATCAGGCAGCAGTGTTTTTATTACCTAAAGACTATCTTCGTTATCGTCTGACTGGAGAAATTCATACTGAATACTCGGATGCTGCTGGAACATTACTTTTAAACGTAAAAGATAAGCAGTGGAGTGAAGAATTATGTACTAAACTCGATATTCCTTTTGATCTTTGCCCACCAATTGTCGAGTCTCAGATTTGCGTTGGAACTATTACAAAAGAGGTTTCTAATTTGACAGGACTTAGTCGTGAAGTGAGAGTATTTGCAGGCGGAGCCGACAATGCATGTGGCGCAATCGGCTCAGGTATTTTAAAAGAAGGCAATACGCTATGTAGTATTGGTACTTCAGGAGTTGTTCTTTCTTATGAAGAGCATGGAGAACACGACTTCAAAGGTAAAGTTCATTATTTTAACCATAGTAAAGAAGATGCTTTCTATTCAATGGGTGTAACGCTAGCCGCAGGTTTTTCATTAAGCTGGTTTAAGGATACCTTTGCTGAGGGTGTGAATTTCGAACAACTATTAGATGATGTTGATACTGTTTCAATTGGATCAAATGGTTTAATGTTTACTCCGTATTTGGTTGGTGAAAGAACACCACATGCGGATTCAGTTATTAGAGGATGTTTTATCGGCATGGATGCAGCACATAAGAGAAGTGATTTTGCGAGGGCTGTCATGGAAGGCATTACTTTTTCATTGAATGAGTCAATTGAAATTTTCCGAAATAATGGTAAAAAGATTGATTCGATTATTTCAATTGGTGGCGGTGCTAAAAATCCTATTTGGCTTCAAATGCAAGCAGATATTTTTAATGCGACAATTATTAAGCTTTCAAGCGAGCAAGGTCCAGGGATGGGTGCGGCAATGATTGCTGCTTATGGATGTAATTGGTTTGAATCATTAGAGGCTTGTGCCGAAGAGTTCATAAAGCCAATCACTTCATATAAACCAGTTAGTGAAAATGTTAAACAATATGAGAAGCTTTATTCAATTTATAAGCAAGTTTATTCCAACACGAAGGGATTAAATAGAATGTTATCTGAATTTAGAAAGTAGTATAAGACGCTAAAAATAGCACTAGAGGGGGAGTTTTACTTGAATTATCGAGAACTTGGTAATACAGGTTTAATGATTAGTGAGGTAAGTTTTGGAACTTGGGCAATTGGTGGAGCATGGGGAAAAACAGATGATACGGAAGCTTTAAAATCATTACAACACGCAATCGACCAAGGTGTAAATTTTTTTGATACTGCAGATGTTTATGGTGATGGACATAGCGAAGAACTATTGGCTAAAGCCACAAAAGGACTTGAAGATAAAATTTATATAGGCACAAAATTTTGCCGAAAAGGTGATATCTTTTCACCGGAAAATTACTCATATGAAGTGGTTAAGTCATATTGCGAGGATAGTCTAAAACGCTTAAATCGAGATGTGATCGATTTATATCAAGTACATTGCCCAGCAACTGAAATTTTAAAGGATGGACAAGTATTTGATGTACTTGACCGTTTAAAAAGTGAAGGGAAAATCCGCCATTACGGGGTTAGTGTTGAAACGGTTGAAGAAGGATTGATTTGTTTAGAAAACCCAAATGTGAAAAGCTTACAGATTATCTTTAATATTTTTAGACAAAAGCCATTAGAAGAATTACTTCCCGAGGCTTATAAGCGTGGGGTTGGGGTTCTTGTAAGATTACCGCTAGCCAGTGGACTCTTATCTGGAAAGTATAAGGCTGATCATATATTTGAGGAAGATGATCACCGAAACTTTAATGAAAATGGAGCGGCCTTTAATATCGGAGAAACATTTGCAGGTTTGGGCTTTAAAAAAGGAGTAGAATTGGCAAATCGAATTAACTGGATTGCTGAAGGAAGGTCATCGATGGCAAGTGCAGCACTTAGATGGATTTTAGATCAAAAAGAAATTACATGTGTAATTCCTGGCTTTAGAAATCAAAGCCAAGTGGATGGCAACTTAGAAGCAATGAATATACAATCTTTTTCGAAAGCGGAATTAGATCAATTAGAGCTTTTCTATCAAAAAAATGTTTCGGACTTTATCAAAGGTGCTTACTAAAAAAGTAATGTATTGAACTAGATAGATGCATATGGAGGAGTATAAAATGGTTAAAATCAGTAATCCAATTTTACCGGGATTTAATCCGGATCCAAGTATTTGCCGAGTTGGGGAAGATTATTACATTGCAGTTTCAACTTTTGAATGGTTTCCAGGAGTAGGAATCTATCATTCAAAGGATTTAAAGAACTGGCGCTTAGCATCAAGACCTTTGAACCGTTTAAGTCAATTAAACATGACAGGTAATCCAGATTCGGGTGGAATTTGGGCTCCCGCAATATCTTATCGTGACGGACAGTTTTGGTTAATTTACACGGATGTAAAGGTAGTTGAAGGTCAATGGAAAGATTGTCACAACTATCTCGCAACTTGTGAAACGATTGACGGAGAATGGTCAGATCCAATTTATTTAAATAGTACTGGATTTGATCCGTCTCTATTCCACGATGAGGATGGAAAAAAATATTTAGTGAATATGGTTTGGGATCATCGCATAGGAAATCATCATTTTTATGGCATTTCATTACAAGAATACAGTGTAGAAGAACAGAAACTGATCGGAAAAGCAGAGGTTATCTTTAAAGGAACTGATATTAAACTGACGGAAGCACCACATCTATATAAAATAAATGAATACTATTACTTATTAACGGCAGAAGGTGGTACGAAATATGATCACCAAGCTACTATTACAAGGTCAAAACAGTTAAAGGGTCCATATGAAGTACACCCAGAAAACCCGTTAATTTCGTCATTCCATGCACCAAGAATTCCCCTTCAAAAAGCAGGACATGCATCAATTGTTCAAACTCATACAGATGAATGGTTCCTTGTGCATTTAACAGGAAGACCATTACCAAGAGAAGGTCAACCATTGTTAGACCCAAGAGGTTTCTGTCCATTAGGAAGAGAAACTGCTATTCAAAGGCTTGAGTGGAAAAATGATTGGCCGTATGTCGTAGGAGGGAATAGTCCATCACTTGAAATAGAGGGTCCAAAAATAGATGAAGTAAAATGGGAAAGCGACTACCCAGAGGTGGATGACTTTAACTCAGAAATCTTAAATCCTCACTTTCAAAACTTGAGAATTCCATTAGGAGAGAATATCGTATCATTAAAAGACAATCCAGGGCATCTACGTCTTTACGGAAGAGAATCCCTAACATCTAAATTTACTCAGTCATTTATAGCAAGACGTTGGCAAGATTTTAACTTTACTGCAGAAACAAAAATAGCATTTAATCCAAAGTCATTCCATCAATCAGCTGGTTTAGTAAATTACTATAACACTCAAAACTGGACTTCATGTCAAATCACTTGGAATGAAGAAAAGGGCAGAATTCTTGAGTTAGTAACATGTGATAATTTTAAGTTCGATCAACCCCTACAAGGTAACGAAATTATCATTCCAGAACATGTTGAATATGTGCATCTTCGAGTAGATGTGAAAACGAATGTTTACAAGTACTTTTACTCATTTGATGGAGAGGACTGGACAGAAATACCTGTAGCACTTTATTCATATAAACTGTCTGATGATTATATTCAAGGCGGGGGATTCTTTACAGGTGCATTCGTTGGAATGCAATGTCAGGATACGACTGGTCAAGGGCTCCATGCGGATTTTGACTATTTTATTTATAAGAGATAACAAAAAATGTCCCTGAAGGTTGTTTTAACTAATCTTAGGGACATTTTCTTTTCTTCATTATTTAAGATAATCTGCAGTGATGTCTTTTAATTATTGATACTAAATGGATAGTAAAGTTTTTATTAATAGTAAATTCTTACGGCTTCATCGTCTAAGTGCATTAAACGTAGTTGTTTTGAAAGATAATTTTTTACTTCTTCATCATCATAGAATAATGCCTTTGATTGTGCTTCGCGTAAAAATACTAATTTAGCCTCGAGTGATGAGGTCTCAAAAAAGTGTACTACTTCATCAGTGTCTAAAGTAAGAATAATATTTTCTTCAAACTTAAATAAGTTTTGATTTTTTGTTTCTTCCGTTTTCGTCACAAGCTTATTTAGTATTCCAAGGCTGTCCTCAGTCGGTAAGACGATTTGATTTTCTCGCTCATTTTTGACTCCGATTAAGTAATCTTCTAATGATTTAAACGGTTCAAGTGAAAATTTTTGCTGAAGCACCTTTCTTTCTGCAGCTTCATATCCTTCTATAGTTTGAGTCGCTTTTATTTCAGGGATCTTTTGAAAAGTATCCTTATTAGTAGTGACATCTACAACCTCCACAGCACCTGGTGCATAGCATATTAACCTTAGGAAATCATTTAAATTTTTAGCAACAATTTGTACCGGATCATCAGAGTCCATTGGTGAAACACGTACAATATAAGCATCTTCTAAATCACCAACTTGGCCAAAATCAGTTAAAAAACCAAAATGAACTCCATCTGAACCAGTTCTTGCAAATTGGATAACATCAAGGGGAGTGTTTAAATAACGAGTATCGATATTTTCATAAGAGAAATATAAACCACCCAAAGACCCAGATTCACGATCTAATTGATTTTGTAAGTTAATTACATTAACTAGTGTTTTAGGGATTTCGTACTTTCCGTAATTCAACTTAACTTTATCCATTTCGAAATTCTCCTTTGTAGACTTACTCCCTGTGAAAAATAGTAGAAAAGCGATTAATAGACATATAATAATTTTTCTTAGCATTTTAAACCATCCGATAAGTATGTATTATTAAGTAGTGGTGAGTTTTTTTAATGATTTGTTAATTAAATTATAACCTTTAATAATCAGGGATTAAATAGAATGTTTTATAACAAAAAGGATGCTATACACTTTAATATCACGTTTTGTTTAACAGATAGTAACAAAAAAAGCTCAACCAATTTTGGTTGAACTTTTTTTAGTCTAAGGACTTACTTTATTAATTCTCTGCTAACTTTTTCTTAAAGTTAGTACTAGTATTCGTATTTTCTTTCACTAAAGGTTCCTCTGCAGCTGTTGAACGTTTGATAAAGAATGCAAGAACTAGTGCAACTGCGGCAACGAATACCGTCACATAAAATGAGAAGTTAATTCCCTCTAACATTGCCTTCATTGTGATCTCTTGCTTTATTTGAGCAAGCATTTCAGGTGTAGGTTTACTAGTCACATGCTTCATTGCTTCAGTAGCAAGCTCATTAGCTTTTGATTCTGTACGATTCGACATTACTGTTATGAGTAAAGCTGTACCAATCGCACCAGATACTTGCTGTAAAGTATTATTCATCGCAGTACCATGTGGATAGAATCGTTTTGGTAATTGATTTAACCCATTTGTCGATACTGGCATCATGACCATCGACATACCGAACATACGTAATGAGTATAAAATAATAATATGCGTATAAGTTGTATCCATTGTTAACTTACTTAAAAAATAAGTAGTAACAGTCATAATCGCTAAACCAGTTACTGCAAGAATTCTTCCACCAATTTTATCAAATAATTTACCCGTAATTGGCGACATAATTGCCATTAATAAAGCACCTGGTAACAGCATTAAGCCCGCATCAAAAGGTTTAATGCCTCGAAGCGTTTGAGTGTAAATCGGTAAAAGCATCATTGCTGAGAACATAGCCATTGTAACTACAATTGAAATCGCTGATGATAAAGCAAACATAGGGTAGCGATAAATTCTAAAGTTTAACATTGGTGTATCAAGTTTTAATTGACGTAAGATAAATAGTACTAATGAAATAACCCCTACAATTAAAGTAACGTAAGCTTCTGGACTATCCCATCCTTTTGTTCCTGCAGTACTAAAACCATACAATAACCCACCAAAACCTATACTTGATAAAAGAACTGAGAAAAGGTCGATCGTACTGTTTGATTTCTCTTTTTTATCTTTAAGTAAGAAAAAGCCGATAATTAAAATCGTTAATGCAATCGGTGAAACAACATGGAAAAGCATTCTCCAGTCATAATGTTCAATAATCCAACCTGATAAAGTTGGTCCGATTGCTGGTGCGCCCATCATTACTAAACCAAAGAAGCCCATTGCAGTCCCTCGTTTTTCAACAGGGAAGCTAGTTAGCATAACATTCATTAATAATGGCATTAAAATAGCCGAACCGGAAGCTTGAATCATACGGCCCGCTAATAATAAAGGAAATACATGTGCAAATCCTGCTGTTAAAGTACCGATATTAAATAAAAGTAGTGCAGTTAAAAATAAATGTCTAACAGAATATTTTTGGATTAAGAAAGCAGTAGTCGGAATTAAAATTCCATTTACTAGCATATATCCAGTAGAAAGCCATTGAACAGTCGAAGGCTCAACGTCCAAATCCTTCATAATAGAAGGTAAAGCAATATTAAGTAAAGTATTGTTTAAGAAAGCAATAAAAGCACCAATCATTAGGATTGTAATAATCCCATATGGCGGATTAACTGATTTATTCATGGAATGATCCATGATTCCCCCTCCTTTGTACATCTAGTTCAATTTTTTGAACTGCGTTTCCATCTTCTATATAAGATAATATGATATACCATTCAATCATTAGATGCAATTATAATAACCATTAGAAATCTTTAATAATCTAATCAGATATTTACTAGTTAAAAATGTTAAAATAATGTACTATGTTTTTTAAGCAGTAATTAACTAGAACCAAGGTGATTATATGAATGATCGTAAACAGCATGTTGTAAAAATAGCTCATGAATTGTTTATTGAAAAAGGATTTCAAGCAACGTCAATTCAAGACATTTTAGACTATAGCGGAATTTCTAAAGGTACATTTTATAATTATTTTTCGTCTAAAAGTGATCTAGTAGTCGCATTATTTAATATGATTTATAAAAAACTTGAACATGAAAGAAATGAGTTGTTGATCGGACAGAGCCCTTCAAATATTGAAATTTTTATTAAACAAATAACTTTATTAATGGAGGCAAATAGAGATAATAAATTGATTTCTCTATTTGAAGAAGTAATTTATATAAATGACTTAGATATTAAACAGTTCATAAGAGAAGGTAATTTTAAGACATTAAATTGGGTGTATACACGTTTCTTAGACATTTTTGGCAGTGAAAAGAAAGATTTTTTATTAGATAGTGCCATTATGTTTTTAGGAATTATTCACCATAATGTGAGATACTATGACCTTGCAAAAGATATGAATATTAGTATGGATCAAGTCGTCCGATATAGTGTAAAACGTATGATTAAGATTGTTGAGGATGTTGAGGAATCTGGTGAGCAATTATTCAATTTGGAACTATTAGATAGATGGTTACCAGTAAGAAAGACCGAAGAAAATCTTCAACAAAAGCTTTGTAGTATTATTTGTACAATGAAAAAATCAGCATTAAATAGTAATGATCAACAAAAGTACAATGAGTTACTAGATTTTTTACAAAACGAATTGTTGCAGTCTAAAACACCGCGAAAATTTTTAATTGAGAGTGCTCTAGTATCCTTAAACGAAGGGAAGACGTTACTAGGAGAAAAAGAACTACAAAGGCTGAATGAACTAATCGACATTAATTTTATACAACATGTAAAATAACTTAATTAATATGAAAGAAAACCATCCTTTAGCTTTTAACGCTTAGGATGGTTTTCTTTTGTTTAAAAATGATTAGTTCCAATGTTGCGAAAGTTAAAGTTATATTTTCCCTTGAAATTCTTTAATTAGATAAGTTCAATACAACTTTCGTCTACTTTTATGAAGAAAAAACAGCTTGAAATCAGTAAAAATGTCGTTATTATACTTTTTTTACCATTAATTGACAAAAAATTCTGAATTGGTGATATACTTTCTTTTATAAATGAAAAAGGAGGTATCTTTGTTGTGAAATCTTTAAAATCAATAGTAGTTTGGGGATTAATTTCAATACTTGGAGCTTTCTGTTTTTCTGTATTAGCTTTAAAAAGAGGGGAAACAATAAATGCAATTTGGCTCCTCACCGCGGCAGTTTGTACATATGCAGTGGCTTATCGTTTTTATAGTAAGTTTATTGCAGAAAAAGTATTTAAGCTGGACGAAGATCGTAAAACACCTGCTGAGATTAATAACGATGGTAAAGACTTTGTACCAACGAATAAGTGGGTACTATTTGGTCATCATTTTGCAGCGATCGCAGGGGCTGGACCACTAGTTGGACCAATTTTAGCTGCGCAAATGGGTTATTTACCCGGAACGATTTGGATTATAGTAGGAGTCGTATTTGCTGGGGCAGTACAGGATTTTGTCATATTAGCTGCTTCGACACGTAGAAATGGTAAATCGCTTGGAGAAATGATTAAAGAAGAGATTGGTCCTATAACAGGGGTCATCGCGTTAATCGGTATATTAGGAATTATGGTTATTTTATTAGCTGTATTAGCACTTGTTGTAGTTAAAGCGCTTGCAGGAAGTCCATGGGGAATGTTTACGATTGCAGCAACTATTCCGATCGCAATTTTCATGGGTATTTATATGCGATACATACGTCCAGGTCGAGTAGGAGAAGGGTCTTTTATTGGTGTAATTTTATTACTACTTTCTTTATTTGCAGGACAATATGTAGCAGAAAGTCCAACTTTAGCGGCAATGTTTACGTTTAAGGGAGAAACGATTGCTCTTATGTTGATTGGTTATGGGTTTATAGCATCTGTACTTCCAGTTTGGCTATTATTAGCTCCACGTGATTATTTAAGTACATTTTTAAAAGTTGGAACGATTTTAGCTTTAGCAATTGGCATTATTATTGTAGCACCAGACTTACAAATGCCGGCCATTACAAAGTTTATTGACGGAACGGGACCAGTATTTGCGGGAAATCTATTTCCATTTTTATTTATAACAATTGCTTGTGGATCTGTTTCTGGATTCCACGCATTAGTTGCTTCAGGCACTACCCCTAAAATGATTGAGCGTGAAACGCATGCACGTGCTATTGGTTATGGTGCTATGTTAACGGAGTCTTTTGTAGCAGTAATGGCTATGATTGCCGCTTGTTTATTAACTCCAGGAGCATATTTTGCTATAAATAGCCCACCTGCCATAATTGGAACTGATGTAAACCAAGTGGCTCAAGTAGTCTCAAGTTGGGGCTTTACAATAGCTCCAAATGATTTGACTACGTTAGCCAAAGATGTTGGGGAACAAACAATTCTTTCTCGTACTGGTGGGGCACCAACTTTAGCAATCGGCATGGCGGCTCTTTTTTCTAAAGTAATTGGTGGTAAAGCATTAATGGCTTTTTGGTATCATTTTGCTATTTTATTTGAAGCATTATTTATTTTAACAACAATTGATGCTGGAACTAGGATTGGACGTTATATGACGCAGGATATTTTAGGCAATGTGTATAAGCCATTTGGAAAGACGGATTCACTTCCTGCAAATTTAATTGCGACAGCTATTTGCGTTTTCGGTTGGGGCTATTTCCTTTATCAAGGTGTTATTGATCCACTTGGGGGCATTAATACTTTATGGCCGTTATTCGGTATCGCAAATCAAATGCTTGCCGCGATTGCATTATTGCTAGGCACAACTATCTTGCTGAAAATGGGGAAAAAGGCATATGCTTGGATTACATTAGTGCCAACAATCTGGATCTTAATCGTTACAATGACTGCCGGTTGGCAAAAGCTATTTCATGCATTACCAAAAATAGGGTTTTTAGCGCATGCTAAAGTTTTTAAAGATGATTTAGATGCTGGCAAAATCCTTGCACCAGCAGCTAGTAAAGCACAAATGAATCAAATTATTTTAAATGACTATATTGACGCAACAATTTGTGGATTGTTTATGGTGATTGTGCTTTTAGTTCTAATTGCTTCGATTCGAAATTGGATCAATATATTGTCAAATAAACCGATAAAATTACATGAAACTCCGTACATTAAACGCGATGAAAGTGAACCGAAAAATTATGCACTATAAAGTGAAGGAGTTCAAAAAATATTATAAACAGTTTATTAGTTTATTAGTAGGTGTACCAAGCTATGAGAAATATGTTGAACATATGAAAACACAACACCCTGATCAACCAATTCAATCTAGAAAAGAGTTCTTTATCGAAGCGCAAGAGTCACGTTTTAATTCTAAAGGTGGTAAAGTTACTCGTTGTTGTTAAAAAATATAATCTTGTTGATTCAGCGTGTAGACAAAGTTCTAAAAACTTGATTTTCAGACTGATTGCGAGCGCTTGTCTTTCGAGGCGCGAAGTTACCTTAAACGGTAATGAGCACTGCAGACAGGCGAAGCAACGAAGAAAGCGAGCGTTTGACAACAGTCTTGAATCCACAAGAATAATCTTGTGGATTTTTTGTTCCTATTTTTTATCTCTACGATATAAATCCAGCGTTTTATATCCAGCAGCTAAGACCATTTTCATTTCTTCACGTCTTTTTGCTTTCGTTGCTTCTTGCTTAGCGCTATAGACGTGTCGTGCCCAATCTTTACGATACCCAGGAGTTAGAGACTTATAGATCGTAAGTAATTCAGGAGAATCTTCTAAATCCTTTTCTACATTTGGAATCATATCGATATAATCATCTACACACTGACTTGCTTTCGATGAATTCGCAGCTTTTGTTTTTGTTTCGTCTTTTAATCCAACAACTGTAAAGACGTCATCCAACCCAACCATACGAGCAAATTTAATTGTACTTGAACCAATATAGCCGCTCTCATCCGCACCTAATCCTTCGAATAAATCATCACGATGAATATAAGTCGGATATACTTTGTTTCCTTTTTTAGGATAGGCAATAAAAATATAACCATTTTTATCTAAATAATGATTCTGGATAATCTTTGTGACTAGTTCTTTTAGCGAGTCCATATCAAGTACAAAAGCAAATATCAGATCGTAAGGATGGTTTTGTAGATCCGTCTCAAAATGTGGTAGATCTGCAAAATAATTTACATCACTTGGTTGATTTAAAACGGTAGCTTTTTTATATTTTTTTAAGTTTAGCTTTTCAACAATGGTTTTAGTCATTCCGATCCACCTTTAAAGTAGTATGTATAAGGCTATTATAAATCAAAATAAGTAAAAAAATAATAGAAGCTAAAGGGAGAGCTTCTATTATTTAGTAGGTAGTAATGTTAGTCTAAAGAGCTTCTTTAATTACTTTTTTATAATAAAGAACCGATAAAAGACCAAAGACCGAGTATAAAACAGCATATAAAACCATGACGATAATCATTGGAGTCCAGACTTCAGTACCAAATAAGAACCATCCAGATTGAACGGCAAAATAGCTATGAACTAGTCCGACTACTAATGGGATACCGAAATTAAACAATTGCTTAGAACGTATACCTCTTAATAAGTCTCTACGGGAGAAACCTAGTTTACGTAAAATAGTATAGTTTGGTTTTTCGTCAACACTCTCATCCATTTGTTTAAAGTATAAAATACATCCTGATGTCATTAAGAATGTAAGTCCTAAAAATCCGACGATGAACATAATAAGTCCCATATTTGCTTTTTGACTTTTAACGATTTCAAGTCGAGAATCATTAGGATAATTCTTATCAAGTTGATGGTCCTCATAAATATTATTTGCTTTTTCGATTAGTTTTTCATCGCTTATATTAATGCCATTGTAGACAGTAGAATCTTTTTGAATTGATGAATCAAGATTCTGTTTTAATGTTTTAAATACTTGATCGTCTACAATAACAGTAGGAAATCCCCCATTTGTGAAGTAGGAAGGTATAATCTTTTCACGTTTTAAACCTAAATAGTTTAGATTAAATTTTTTCTTACTGCTAGTTAATTCAATATGCCCTGAATCCTTTAAGGTCATAAATTTCTGAAGCATATCGTCGTATCCAGTAAATAAGGCTTCATTTGAAGCAAGGTTTATTTTAACTGACTTTTCGCTTACTACCGCTAGTGGGAATTTATCAGCATCCTTCATCATGCCTTTTAACTCTGTATCTAGTATTTTTTTTATATTTGCATTAACTTGAATAACCTCGGTGTGTTTTTCTGTATAATTAATACCATTTTCATCTAGTGCAGATTTGAAAGTTTGTAAATCCTTCTTATTATTTAAGAAAAAATCAGCAGGGACATGGCTCTCAGCTGTCTTTTCTGCAGAATAATAAGATATATAGCTTAAAGATAATAAGCCAATCGCTAGTGCTGAAACGGTTGTAATAATTGTTAGAAGCAAGGCATTAGACTTCATTCTAAACATAATTGAAGATAAAGATAGGACATCATTAATATTTAAATAGCCATTTTTCTTTTTACGAACGATATTTAAAATAAAACGAACCGAACTTTTATACACTAAGTAAGTTCCAATAATGACTGACGCTAAAATATAGATCATTACCGAAAAAAGTGCAGTCATAGTAGTAAAATCGCCATCAAATAATTTTGATGATAGAAAATAACCTGAGATTATTAATAAAATACCTAAAATTCCAATAGAAATCTCGAAGACAGACATTTTTTTAAGCTTTCCTTCAGTCGATGAGACTACTCGGAACAAAGATAAAATAGTTTGTCTTTTAATAAAAGCATAATTCATTAACATAATGAACGCGTAAATTACGATAAATACAATTAGTGTTTGCACTAATGCTTGTGAAGAAAAATGTAAAGTAGCAATCGCTTTTACTCCGACGATTTTATATAAAATCATAATGATCAGCCTTGAAATCGAAAAACCTACTAAAATCCCAAGAACCAATGAACTGAAATATAGAATACAATTTTCAACTGTTAAAATCCCGAAAATCCTATTTTTCGTCATTCCGATTAATTGAAACAAACCAATTTCTTTACTTCTTCTTTTTATAAAAATCATATTTGCATATAAAAGGAAAATCGAAACGATTGCGACAAGTAAAATCGACGCTGAGCGAATTGCTGCTGCTCCTTTAATCGAACCCTTTGTTGCTTCCATTGATGGATCATACTGCAATGTAACAAATGAGAAGTATAAGGCGGCACTAAAAATTAATGCAAAAACATATAGATAATAGTTTTTTAAATTCTTTTTTAAATTTCGGAATATTAAATGATTAATGCTCATGGTGAACACCACCTAATACACCTTGGGTTTTCATAATATCTTTAAAGAAATTCTGTCTCGTTTCGTCGCCTTTGTGAAGTTGTGAATAGATTTGTCCATCTTTAATAAAGACAACGCGATTGCAAAAGCTTGCTGCTACTGGATCATGTGTAACCATTACGATTGTCGCGTTTCTTTTCTCATTTAGTTCACTTAGTTTATTTAATAAATCTGAAGCAGATTTTGAATCCAATGCGCCTGTAGGTTCATCTGCGAAAATAATACTAGGTTCATGAATAAACGCTCTAGCGGCTGAAGTACGCTGTTTTTGTCCCCCAGAGATTTCGTTAGGATACTTATCTTTTAATTCATAAATGCCAAGCTCTTTCGCAATAACATCAAACTTTTGATTGGCTTCACTTGGTGACGTTTTTGTTATTGATAAAGGTAGAAGTATATTTTCTTTTACAGTTAATGTGTCTAGTAAGTTGTATTCCTGGAAAATAAAGCCTAAGTAGTATTTACGAAATTCTGCTAATTGTTTTTCTTTCATATCTGTAATATCTTTACCTTCAATTGCAATCGTGCCACTATTAATCTTATCGATCGAGGAAAGAACGTTTAGTAAAGTAGTTTTACCAGATCCAGACGGACCCATGATGCTAACAAATTCACCTTTTTCGATGTTTATATTAATGCCACTTAACACTTCTTGTTTATTAAATTTATTTCCGTAACTTTTATGAATTTTATTTGCTTCTAAAATATTCATTTCGTACACTCCTTTATTATCATTCGATAAAATTAGTATAAATGGTTACCAAGACCGTTTCCTTTGATTAATCGAACAATAAACAAAAGCATGTGACAATTTTGTCACATGCCTGTTATTTTTACAAATTCATTTCGTTTTGGGAAGGTTAGTGTGAAAATTGACCCTTTATCTAACTCAGACTTTACTTGGAACGTAATATGTAGGGACTGGGCAGCTTTCTTTGCTAAATATAATCCCATCCCTGTAGAGGCATTGTCTTGATGCTGAACCGTTGAAGTAAATCCTTTTTCGAAAATTCGCGGCAAATCTTTTGTATGAATACCACGACCGAAATCTTCAATTTCAAGAATCACTTGCTCATTTTTTTGCCTACTTATAATCCGAATGTCTGAAGATGGACTATATTTCACTGCATTTGTTAATAGTTGTCGTAGTATATATGATAGCCATTTAGCATCACTGAATACTTCTAGCTCCTCTAGTTCAATCTCAAATCCAATCCCTTTATGTATACACCATGATTGCAAAGTTTTAATCTCTGGATAAATGACATCTTCCAGTTGAATTTTTTCGATGTAAAGATCATTTTCAATAAAAGGTATTCTTTTTTGGTGAAGCTGTTGATCTAATAATAGGTGAATACGTAGCCATTCATATGTTAAATTTGATTTCAACTTTTCATCCTTCATACGTTCAATCATTAAGTGCATTGCTGTTAAAGGAGTTTTTACTTCATGGATCCATGATAGGAGCTCATCTTTTTCTTGCTCTAAATAAGTTTGATTTTGAATCGCTATTTTTTTTAATAAGCTCGTTTGATTGGTTAAGCTGTTTTCAACAATTTCTTCAAATGGACTATTTGATTCTTCAACACCAGTCAAGTCAAGGTTATCTTCACGTTCAATAAGACTTTTATAAAATTTTACTTCTTTAGGATATCGAATGACTAAAAAAATGATAAACAATAACAGTGATAGAAAGACAATGTAAAGTAGTGATTTTAAAGGAATTGACGAATCAATAAATGAAACAAATACAACGAGTACTTGTGTTAGTAGAAAAAAGAGAATCCAACTAAATCGCTCAATTAGAAATGTTTTTATCATTAAATCGCCTCTTCTAAAGCAATATATCCTTGACCAACCTTTGTTTCAATAAATTGACCTAATCCTATTTCATCTAGTTTTTTACGCAATCGATTTACGTTTACTGTTAAGGTGTTATCACTAATAAATCGTTTATCATCCCATAGGGCATTTATTAATTCCTCACGACTTACGATTTTATTTTTTTGTTCAATTAGCAGTTTTAAAATATAAATCTCATTCTTTGTAAGTTCAATTGCACCAGTTTCATTCGATACAGTATTTTTTTCATAGTCGACGGTTGCACCACACCAAGTTTTAAGAGCAATTTTTTCGGTATTGTAATTATATACGCGTCTAAGGGTAGCCTGGATTTTCGCAATTAGTACATCAAAATGGAATGGCTTTTGTATAAAATCATCTGCTCCAAGCTGCATCGACATGACCATATCTGAGGGATGATCTCTTGAAGATAGAAAGATAATTGGTACATTTGAATGGGAACGAATCATACGACACCAATGGAAACCATCGTATTTTGGTAGTTGTATATCAATGATGACTAAATCTGGTTTTATTTCTGTAAACTCTTGAATTACCTTACTAAAATCTGTTATCCCAAATACCTCGTAAGACCATCCAGATAAGCGATCTTTAATCTCAGTGAATAAAGAAGAATCATCTTCAATGAGTAATAGTTTAAACAAATGGTTGCACCACACTTTTTATTTACTTTCCATTAATTGTAAATTAAAAACAAATTAAGTGCTATAAATGAATATAGTATTTACTTGAATAAAAAAAGTACACTGTATTTTATACAGTGCACTTTTAGTTCTTATCGATTATCAATCTTCTCAGGATATAAATCATGGTTCATCATACGATGTTCAGCCATTTTTTCGTATTTTGTACCTGGTCGACCATAGTTACAATATGGGTCAATTGAAATTCCGCCACGTGGAGTGAATTTCCCCCAAACCTCAATATAACGAGGGTCCATTAATTTGATTAGATCATCCATAATAATATTCATGCAATCCTCATGGAAGTCACCATGATTACGGAAGCTAAAGAAGTATAATTTTAATGATTTACTTTCAACCATTTTTTTCTCAGGAATATAGCTTATATAAATTGTCGCAAAATCAGGTTGACCTGTTTTTGGACAAAGTGAAGTAAATTCAGGGAAATTAAATTTTACGAAATAATCACGATCTGGGTGAGTATTATCAAATGTTTCTAATATTCCTGGATCGTATTCAAATAAATATTTTGTGTTGTTGCTACCAAGTAATGATACATCTTCTAGTGAACCCTTTGATCTTCCTACCATTTTGGTTAAACTCCTCTCTTATTTCCCCAAACAAATGCATGTAATTGAGGTAAAACTTTTACATTTTTAAAGACTTTTGATTTCATTGCTTCATCTATAAGCCATTCGTAACGATTTAACATGTATTGTAATAAAGTGCGATCATCCGCATTTAGCCAACTATTTCCGACTTGTAAAAAGAAAGGAACATGTGGGAATTTTTGATGAACAGTTTCCGCATAAGCTAAATCTTTTTCATCAAAAATAACAACTTTTAAGCAAAACTTTGGATGATTTTCTAAATTTTGAATAATGCTTCCTAGCATATCAAAATCAGTATTCATGCCACTGCTAGGCGGTTTAGGCGATAAAGTAACTTCATCAATAGAAGGTAACCATGGTTGCCACTTACTACCTTGAGTTTCAAGAGCTAAAGTCATATTCTTTTCCTTTAAAAACTCAACTACAGGGCCTAAAGATGGAAGTAAGGCAGGGTTTCCACCAGAAATCGTAATATGAGAGAATGTATCGCCGCCTAAGTTGGTTAAATTCTTCCAAACTTCTTCCGCGGTCATCCACTTTATATTTTCTTTTTCACTACCATCCCAAGTGAACGAAGAATCGCACCAACTACAAGAGTAATCACAACCCGCAGTACGAATAAACATCGTTTTTTGACCGATTGCCATTCCTTCACCTTGTACAGTAGGTCCGAATATTTCAAGTACTGGAATTTTACTCATTGATCATCCACTCCCTACGAGCTTCTGCGTAGCAAGTAGGCGTTTCAAATAAACGAACAAACTCTACTCGAATATCTTGCGCAGGATTTGTGTGATCCTTAAGTGCATTTTCCATTTGCTCATAAATCCAAACAACCATATTTTCGGCTGTTGTATTCATCGGGGGTAGCATCTCATTTAAATAACGGTGATCTAAATAGATTTCAATTTTTTCCTTCCAAATCTGTTTAATATCACCAAAATCGATTACTAAGCCAATTTCATCAACAAAACCACTAATTCCAAAAATAACTTTATATGTGTGTCCATGTAAATTCTTACATTTACCTTCGTAGCAATGTAAGTGATGTGCAGCATCAAAGGTAAATTCTTTATTAACAAGAACACGTTTATGGTGATATTTTAAGTCTTCTTTTTTAATATGCTCATCAATTTTATGAAGTCTGTCTACGATGCGAAAATCAAACATGCTTTGTGGCTCCCTTCGATTGTAGGTATCGATCTAATCCAGCCTGACGAAGCTCACAAGCCGGACATTCTCCACAACCATCAGAAATAATGCCGTTATAGCAAGTTAATGTTTTATCTTTTACGTATTCAAATGCGCCTAATTCATCAGCTAATTTCCATGTGTCAGCCTTATCGATCCACATAAGTGGAGTATGAATAACAAAAGGATAATCCATTGATAGATTAAGAGTTACATTTAATGATTTAACAAAGATATCTCGGCAGTCAGGGTATCCGCTAAAGTCAGTCTCACAAACACCAGTAATAATGTGCTTTGCTCCTTTTTGTTTAGCAAGTACTGCTGCAAAAGATAGGAATAATAAATTACGTCCATCAACGAATGTAGAAGGAAGTTCGCCTTCTTCGTGAGTTATATCAATATCTGATCTTGTTAAAGCATTTGGTGCAAGCTGATTTAACAAGGACATATCAAGGATATGGTGAGGAATATTTAATTCCTTACAAATATCTGCAGCTACATCTAATTCTAGTTTATGGCGCTGATTGTAATTAAACGTAACAGCCTCAACTTCACCAAATTGTTGCATTGCCCAGAATAAACAAGTAGTACTGTCTTGGCCACCGCTAAATACAACGATTGCTTTTTCATTTTTCATATTTCTTCTCTCCTTTACATGATTAAAAAGAAGAGGGCATCCCGAATAACAAAAATAAAAACAATACGACAAATATTGTTTTTCGCCTTATTTTTTTGTAGAGGGGAGTTTGCGACCTCTACCACAAGCAATTAAGCTTATGGATTTTTTTCTATTAAATTTTCTATCTAATAAATTGTACTAGAGAAGTACAATCACCATTCCCATTATAATCGTTTCATGTTAAAAGAACAAAAACTTTTGTAAGAAAGTAAAAAATTACATATATGGGTTAGAAAAACACTGTTAATTTATTTGTATTTGCTGATACTAGTTTTTACATGGGAGTTACATTTTTGAATTTAATAAATTAGGTGATTAAAATTGAACAAATTCATAAGCATTTTGTCGGAGTTTGTATTTTGGTATCCATTGGTTATGTCTTTATTTTGGGTTGCCGGGTCCAGTCTATTTTTCCGATACCGAGAAAAAGGAAAAGATGTGAATTTTGAAGGGATTGAGTGGCCATTAATTAGCATCTTAATACCTTGTTATAACGAAGAAGAAACAATTGAAGAGACAATTAAATATTTAGTGGAACTAGATTATCCATTAAAAGAAATCATTGCTGTAAACGATGGCAGCAAGGATTCAACCTTTAAAATTTTAGAAAAAATGGCAAAGAAATATCACGAAGTTAAAGCTATTGATTGTAGAGAAAATAGAGGGAAAGCAAATGCCTTACATATTGCTTGCCATGCATCTAAAGGGGAGTTTTTAGTTTGTATTGATTCGGATGCCATTTTAGCGCCTAAAGCTGCACAGTATCTCATTTATCATTTTCTACATAGTGGGGAAAGATTAGGTGCTGTAACGGGAAATCCAAGAATTCGAAATCGTGATACGCTACTGAGTAGATTACAAATAGTAGAATATTCTTCTATTATTGGGGCCATAAAAAGAACCCAAAGAATGCTAGGTAAAATAATGACTGTATCAGGCGTAGTCGTTGCATTTCGCAAAAAGGCACTTGTAGATGTAGGATTATGGGACCGAGATATGATTACAGAAGATATCGCAGTATCCTGGAAGCTACAAGAAAGATTTTGGGATATTCGCTATGAACCTCGTGCTCTTTGTTGGATGTTAGTTCCAGAAACATTAAAAGGAATTTGGAATCAGAGAATTCGTTGGGCACAGGGTGGACAAGAGGTAATTATGCGGTATTGGCGTTTATTATTGGACTATCGGCATAGAAGGATCTGGCCAATTTATCTTGAACAATGGGTTAGTTTAATATGGTCATTTTCTTGGGTATTCGTGACAATTTACTATTTATTAACTGCTAACAGTGTACAACAGTTAATAATATGGATGACTTTTTCTTCTTTCTCACTTGTTTTCATGAGTCTTATACAGCTTTGGATGTCGATAAGAGTGGATTCCACATACGATAACATAAAAAAATATTACTTGTGGGCTGCATGGTATCCAGTTATTTATTGGGTTTTAAATGCAATGATTGTAATGTTTGCATTACCTAAAGCAATTAAATCAAGAATAAAAGGTGGTTATGCAACATGGACAAGTCCAGACAGGGGAAACAGGAAAGTGGAGTAATCGTTCATTCAAAGAAAAATTGGCTAAGTGAAGTGATGATAACCATTACAACATTAGTAGTTTGGATCTATTGCATGATTGTAATTGCTTTTTTCATTACTTCGCTAATAAATTACAATAATCGATATATAAATATAGTAAAGTCCTATTTCAAAATGACAAATCATGACATACGTTTTTTTATTTTATTTGTAATCCTTTTGTGGATTGTTTTTTATTTTGGTCTTTTAGGTTGGAAATTTTATAATCTAAAAAGATTTGGATCATTACGGAGAAGGTCATATCCAAAATTTACAACAAAGGAGGACCTATTAAATTTAAAGCTTATGTCTGAAGAGGATTATAATAAATTACAGGATTCAAAAATAATAATTTTTGAAAATAATCCTATTCAAGAGTTAGTTAATCATAATAAAAATAAGTAATCCACATGTGGATATGTTTATTTAAGGGACTTATCCACACACATATTGACAGGTAGAAGCCATCTACCTGTTTTTTAATTTTTAGAGGAAAACCGATCTATAGGAGTTGTACACATATTTGTACACAAGAATACATTATGTAAACGGTTGTACACGATAGAGTATACTTGTACACAAAAACGTATACTTTTTATTTGCAGGTAGGAGACAGTTGTTTTGAAATTAATTCTAGAATGAAAAAGGAATGTATACACTTTTGTATACAAGTAAACGTTTTTGTAAACATTTGTATGCATTTTTGTACACATGTACACAGAAATGTATACAAGTTTATGTGTTTACAATTTTGTATACAAGATGACAATTCAGTTACATTTTTATAATAGTTCAGCATGGGACATTGACCGGATGGCTAAAGTTAGATAATCTAATATCAGAATTATCTATTAATATGTAAACCTATTAGCGAAAGGGATGATTTAAGTGGTAAATGCTCGTATAGCTGCTATTGATGTAGGAAATGATTCACTCAAAGGAATTTTTGGGAAGATGGAATCTGAGATTAATATTCCTAATATTATTGCAAGGGATACAGAAGATCGTCCAATCATTGGGATAGAAGAATTAGACAACCAAGATCCAGTTGATGGAATACATATTCGCGTTCACTCCCCTACTTTAAAAGAGAATAATACTGTTTATCGTGTAGGAAATTTAGCAACTAAAAGTGGTAATGCAACAGAACTAGATCCTGGGAGTAATAAGTCTGAAGAGGATCAAACACTTATTATGTTATTTGCAGCTTTAGCGTTAGATGCAGCTAGAGAAGATAATAAGCAGATTGTAAAGAACTCTAATAATGTAATTGAGGCAACATACGTATTAGGAACTGGTCTTCCGCTTAGAGAAGTAAAGGAAGGAAAGGACGTTGGTTATCGTTCCCGATTACTAGGTTCAGTTCACCAAGTAGAGTTTTTAGTAACACCAAGACATCAAGGATTAAAAGTTAATATTAAGTTTGAAGAAGTTAAAGTCTATCCTGAAGGATTTGCAGCTTTTATTAACTTAGTTATGGACAATCATTTAAACATAATTAATAAAGACCTTATAGATAAAAAAATCCTTATTCAAGACATCGGAGGGTTATCAACTGATATTGCGGTCATTAGGAATCGAAAGGTAGATGACGATAAAGCTCAAGGTTTTAACCTTGGTGTGGCAGAGTCCCTAGAAGCAATTCGTGAAGAGATTCGTTCAAGACATGGAGTGGAACTTGATAGTCGAAGAGACGTTGTAGAGATCATTACTAAGAAAAGTGATCGAAATCATATTATGGTTAAGGGTAGTCGGACAAGTGTTCATGATATTGTAGACCGAATTCTGTTAGAATTAGCAAAAAAACAATATCGTCATTTAAGAAATATTTGGCAGAAGAACTCACAAACTGAAATATGCTATTTCATTGGTGGGGGATCGCTAATCTTAAAAGAGTATCTTAAAACTCTTAATAATAACCTAGATGGCTATAATATTGATTTCTTTGAGGATGAGAAGGAAAGTATCTGGATGATGGCGAATGCTTATTATAAGCTAATCGCTGATTATGAAATAAAAAGAGTAAGAGAATCTAGAAGAGAACAACAAGCTGAAAAAGAAGAACAAAAAATGTCTAAAGCAAAATAAGGTGATTCCATGAAGGAAAAAGAATTGACGAGGGGACAACCTATTACATTTCGTATCCCTTCTGATACGCCTGATCAGATAATTAAACATTTGCAGCAGCTTAAACAAAGCGAAAGACGGAACTTTTCAAGTAAGATTGCTGAGTACGTAATAAGCGGAGTTAATGACTCATTATCAAAGCAAAGGCAAACAATAACAATTCCACTACCAAAAAGCCTAGATAAAGCTCAAAGAGATTGGTTAAAACATGAACATTCTGAGGCACTATTAGGTAGTATTGTGTACCAACTATTATCTAACCCGATTCGAACTGCTTCTCTTATTACATCGCTAAATAGTAATAGTCTAGCAATTGAAGAAGCTCTATATCTTCAAGAAGAAATGAATGAATTAGAGCCAGAATTGGAACCCGTTCAATCAAAAATTCGCACAAGCGAACAGAATGTAACGAATTTAGATAATATTGTAAGAAAAGCCGATCATGATGATGATTTAGATAACTTTAATTGGGAAGCTGCAAGCAAAAGCGAAATCTCGGCAGCCAAAGAAGAAATTGAAGAGGAAGATATGGATAGTCTACTCGGAGATTTTCTTGCACAAATGAATAAATAAAAAATAAAAATGGGACCGAATACCATATAAAGCGGTCCCATTTTTCTAGTTATTGAATATCGTTTTGAGAGATTTGAGACAATGCTTCCCCAGCACTTTCATCTGACTGCTCTTGTACTGCTAAGTCACCAAGTGAAAGTATTCCAACGAGGTTACCATTTTCTACGACTGGCAATCTTCTTATTTGATGCTGTGCCATTAAATTTGATGCTTCTTGAAGACTTGCGTTACAATCAATCGTCACAATATTATTAGACATTACTTGGGAAGCATTTGCATTTCCCCCTTGACTAATACCACGTAAAGCTAAATCTCGATCTGTAATCATTCCAACTACTTGTCCATTGTTAACAACTGGAATTGCTCCAACATTTAAGGTTTCCATTTTACTTGCCACTGATTGTAAAGAATCCTGATTTGAACAACATTCAACATTACTTGACATGACGTCTTTTACTCTCATAAAAACACCTCCAAAAAAATAACAAAGATATAACTTTGAATATCTTTGTTTTTAAATAAAGTCCAAATAAATTGATCTTCAGACTGATGCTAGTTCTTTGCTGGCATCTAAAATATTATTTGGAATATCTATTTAATTATTCGGAGCATTATCAAATTTATGTTGCATAATGTATCTTTACGAGTTTATTTTGCTGATTGAAGTGACTTTCTTTTAAGGAACTCAGGTAAAACGATCCCGATTAATATTAAAATGATACCAAAATATTGTGGAGCTCCAACCGTTTCCTTTAATACAATCGCTGACATTAACGTAGCTGTCGGCAACTCTGCTGCCCCTAAAATAGAGGCAAGACCAGAACCTGTTAAAGGAACGCCTTTTGAAAACATTAAAGTAGAAAAAAATGGACCTAGAAAGCCAAGGATCAGCCCGTACTTTAATGAAAGTTCTGCAAACAAGTGCCAATTTGTGAAAAATGTTGGTGGGAGGAAGATAGCACAAATTAGAAAACCACCTGTAATCATTAATGCCGTTTTTGTTATTGGATTTGCTTTTAAAGCGATTCTACCGCTAAGTAATATAAAAGTACTGTACGAAACCGCGGAAAACGCCCCAAATAAAACTCCTAACCAATTCAATGAACCAATACCATCTGTTAGAACATTTGTCGCAAAAATCGTGCCGATAATGAGCGGAATCAATGAGAGTAATTTACTTTTTTCAGGAAGTTTTCGATTGACTACTGATTCTAATAAAACGCCAATCCAAGTGAATTGGAATAGCAGCACAATTGCTAATGATGCAGTAATATATTGCAAAGCCAAATAATAAAACATCCCTGTTAAGCCAGTAGTAGACCCTAATACAACAAGCAATAAAACATCCTTCTTAGTAGGCTTTAAATATTGTTGATTATTTGACTTAGCGGATCTACTTTTATTAAAAAGTACGATCGACCATAACAATATAGCCCCGACAAACATTTGCATACCGACTACATCATTTACAATAAAACCATCACCATAAGCCAATTTTACAAAGGTAGACAAAACGCCATAACAAACAGATCCGATAATGATATATAGTATACCTTTCAAAATAACACCCCGTTTAATAAAAAGAAGTAAAGAGGGAAAACCAAAACCTCTTTACTTATCTCTAATTTCATATTTTGTTACTGTCTAGTTGAGCGAGATATTTCTCCGGTAATACTTCTTCCAGAGCTACTCAAACGCCTTGCGCATTTCGTATTTCGAATTACATTTCTTCTAAAATGCCCTTAACTAAGTTAACGAATTTCGTTCTAACCATGCTTGCTACTTCAATTACTTCTTCGTGGTTTAATGGTTGGTCTAGGATGCCACAAGCCATATTTGTTAGGCAAGAGATACCTAAAACTTTCATACTTCCGTGAACAGCAACGATTGCTTCAGGAACCGTTGACATCCCAACAGAGTCAGCACCAAGCGTACGGATCATACGGATTTCAGCAGGTGTTTCGTATGAAGGGCCACTCCACCAAGCATAAACACCTTGTTGTAATTTAAGATCTTGTTTTGCAGCAACATTTAATGCAAGGCTACGTAATTCTTTGTTATATACTTCAGAAACGTCAGGGAAGCGAGTTCCTAGTTCTGGGTTATTTGGTCCAATTAAAGGATTTGTTCCAACTAAATTAATATGATCAGTAATTAACATTAAATCGCCTGGATTAAAGCTAGTGTTAACAGCGCCACAAGCATTTGTTACGATTAATTTTTCTACTCCAAGAGCTTTCATTACACGCACAGGGAACGTTACTTCATCTAAAGTGAAGCCTTCATAATAATGGAAACGGCCTTTCATTGCTACAACAGCTTGGCCTTTTAATTCACCGATTACTAATTCATTTGCGTGTCCAACTGCTTCAGACTTTGCAAAATGAGGAATTTCACTGTAAGGGATTACAACAGAGTTTTCGATTTCATCTGCAAGAGTACCTAAGCCAGAACCTAATATTAATCCAACCGTTGGACGGTAGTTTGTTTTACTTAATATAAAATCTCTTGTTTCTAAAATATGTTCAGTTTTATGCATTTATTTTTCCTCCTAAAATGTGCGATAGGGATTGTAATAAGAATTCTAATAAATAATAATGCTTTCACCATAAGTCTAATGGATAACTCACTACTTGTAAACAGACTAAAAATCATTTTGGTAAAAAGTTTATTCATTTTTACTTAAAATGCTGTAAAATAGTGTATAAATAGCTATACTTAATTCATAAAATATAAAAAGTTAAATAGATATAAAATAAGATAAGAGTTTTGGAGGAGTCAATGATCAGGCAATTTATAGGCTATCAGTCGCCTAAAATCAAAAGTTTAAAGCTTTTATATAGCTTAATACGAAAATTAGGGCCAATTAAAGTTAATACATTAACTGAAATGACGGGGTATAAGCATACTACTTGTGTTCGGTTATTAGATGAATTAGTGCAGGAAGGACTTATATACGACAGTGGTTTAGGGGTTTCTAGTGGTGGAAGGAGACCAGCAATGTATGTGATTAACCCAACTGCTTTTTACTTAGTCGGTGTCGAAATCACAAATTTATTTACAACAGTACTATTGCTTGACTTAAATCTAACAATAGTCGAATCAAAAAAATTAAAAATGAGCAACATGAGTACTGGAGAATACACTTTAAATTTTGTAACCAAAAGTGTAAGTGAATTATTAAATCAAAATAAGATTAATAGAGAACAATTATTAGGTATTGGTATTGGAGTGTTAGACCAAATTGATCAAGAAAAGGGCGTAATGATTAAATCTGGATCATTTTTAGCAGATGGATGGGACGATTTAAATATTGTTAGGCACTTAGAAGAAGCTAATCATTGCCCTGTATTATTAAATAATGGTACAAATTTAGCTGCCCTAGCAGAGTACAGACTAAATTTCAGTAAAGAAAACGAAAATATTGTTTTTGTTTCGAGTGATATGGGAATCCGTTGTGGAATTATTCAACAAGGTAAATTAATAAGTAATAAGAACGAAATGGACGATGCTTTTGGACATATGATCGTTGATATTCATGGAAAACTTTGTTCATGTGGTTCATATGGTTGTCTTCAAGCGTACAGTAGTTTACCTGCGATTCGAGAAGAGGTAATCAAACGAGTTAAGCGCGGTGAGATTACTTCTTTGATGGTTGAAGTAAACGATGTCGAAAATATTAGCTATCATCAAATTCTTGAAGCTTTAGAGATGGAAGATCCACTTTGTTTAGAGGTCATAAAAGAGGCGGCTAATTACTTTGGAATTGGACTGACTAATCTTATTTACATCGTACGCCCTGATATTGTAATTTGTGGAGGTACATTAGTTCCAAAGCCATTATTCTTTGATGTGGCATGCGAAACAGCAAAAGGAAGATTGAAAAATTATCCAAACAGTCCTGTTCAAATCATTAAATCATCAACAGCGTATAACATCGTTGCACAAGGAGCTGGATGTATCGTATTTGATCACTTTACAGAGGAAACTATTTAATAAAAACTAAAAACCGTTTAATGCTCTACCTGGGAACAGATAAGCATTAAACGGTTTTTTATTCCTCAAAATGATTTATGGCACATTCAAAAATAAATAGTATAAACCCTTCCTGATTGTACCTTTCCAGTATGACTTTAATCCTTAAATAAAGTATAGTCTGCTAGTACTTGGTTATAGTAATTTTCACTTAGATGAAGGACAGTTGTTTTAAATTGAGGCCAAGAACTTGAGTTTGAGACGTTATACTGCTTATTCGGAAAAAATGCGCTACTAGTCTAATAAGTTTATTAGTAATTTGATTAGCAATTTCCATGGAAATTAATAAGAAGTGAGAACGTTTACAAAAAACGCTTGCAATCCTGTACGTACAAGAATATACTAATCTTGTACGTACAGGATGAATTTAAACATTATTAAATAAAGAATAGATTGCTCGAGGAGGGGATATCATGAGCCGATTTAGTGATGAAGCAAAACAATTACTTCAGTACATTGGTGGTAAAGAAAACATCGCTACAGTAACTCATTGTGCAACACGAATGCGTTTTGTGCTGAAAGACGTTAAAAAAGCTGATGAAAAAATGATTCAAGAAATTAAAATAGTTAAAGGTACTTTTACGCAAGCCGGGCAATTTCAAGTAATTATCGGTAATGAAGTATCTATTTTTTATAATGAATTTGTAAAATTAGCTGGGGTAGAGGAAACTTCAAAAGATGAAGCTAAAATAGCTGCAAGGCAAAATATGACATGGATTCAAAGAATACTTGCTCACTTAGCGGAAATCTTCTCACCATTAATTCCAGCTATTGTTGTAGGGGGTCTAATCTTAGGATTCCGTAACATAATTGGGGATATTAAACTACTAGATCATGGTACTAAAACACTTGTCGAAACCTCTCAATTTTGGGCAGGTACACATTCTTTTTTATGGTTGATCGGTGAAGCCATTTTTCATTTCTTACCAGTTGGTATTACATGGTCAATTACAAAGAAAATGGGTACGACTCAAATTCTAGGGATTGTTTTAGGTATTACACTTGTTTCACCACAACTACTAAATGCATACGCAGTAGCAGGTGGGGCTGTACCACCAGTTTGGGACTTTGGTTTTGCTAAAATCGATATGATTGGTTATCAAGCGCAAGTTATTCCAGCGATTTTAGCCGGTTTCACTTTAGCGATTTTAGAGACAAATCTTCGAAAAATCGTGCCAAGTGCAATTTCAATGATTGTGGTACCGTTCTTTGCACTAGTACCAACAGTGTTAATTGCACATGTAGTATTAGGTCCGATTGGTTGGAAAATCGGTTCAGTTATCTCACATTTAGTCTATTCAGGATTAACGTCTTCATTTGGATGGCTATTTGCCTTAGTTTTTGGATTCTTCTATGCACCACTAGTTATAACTGGATTGCATCATATGACAAACGCAATCGATCTTCAACTAATGAGTCAGCTTCACGGAACGAATCTGTGGCCGATGATCGCTTTATCAAATATCGCACAAGGCTCAGCTGTTTTAGCAATTATTTATTTGAATAGAAAGAATGAAGAAGAAAAGCAAGTATCAATTCCTGCTGCTATCTCTTGTTTCTTAGGGGTTACAGAGCCAGCAATGTTTGGTATTAACTTAAAGTATGCTTATCCATTCTTAGCTGCCATGATTGGCTCTGGTATAGCTGCTATTGTTTCAGTTGGTTCAGGTGTAATGGCGAATTCAATTGGTGTTGGAGGTCTTCCTGCAATTTTATCTATTCAGCCTAAGCATTTTGGTATGTTTTCAATCGCTATGCTAGTTGCAGTCGTTGTACCATTCATTTTAACGATTATCTTTAACAAGAAAAAACTGCTAGTGAAAAACTCATAATTATTTAAGGGGAAGGAAATTTATTTTCCTTCCTTTCGAATTTATTTATAAATCAAGGAGATTATCACAATGAAGGATTTTAAGAACAGTGTCGTATACCAAATTTATCCTAAGTCTTTTTATGATTCGAATGGAGATGGCTTTGGAGACTTAAGAGGAGTTACAAAAAAGCTTGATTATTTAAAAGAATTAGGTGTTGACTACATTTGGCTTACTCCATTTTATGTATCTCCTCAAAATGATAATGGTTATGATGTCGCGGACTACCGAAATATTGATCCAGCATACGGAACAATGGAAGATTTTGATGAACTGGTGAAGGCTGCAAAACGTTGTGATATAGAAATAATGCTGGATATGGTATTTAATCATACTTCATCAGAACATGAGTGGTTTAAGAAAGCCCTCGATGGAAATGAAAAATATAAAAATTATTATATTTTTAGAGAAGAAAAGGATGGAAAAGAGCCAACGAATTGGATCTCCAAATTTGGTGGTTCAACTTGGGCAAAAGTTGAGAATTCAAATGAATATTATCTGCATCTCTTTGATAAAACCCAACCAGATTTAAACTGGGAAAATGTTGAGGTGCAAAACGAAATATTCGATATCGTTAATTTCTGGATTGATAAAGGAGTAAAAGGATTTCGTTTGGATGTAATTAATCTGATATCTAAGCCAGAAGTTATGGTTGATGACGAAACAGGTGACGGCAGAAAATATTATACAGACGGACCTCGAATTCATGAGTATTTAAAGAAATTAAATAATGAGACCTTTGGTAAGAACGAAGAAATCATTACTGTCGGTGAAATGTCTTCAACTTCAATCGACCATTGTATTCGATACTCAAATCCGTCTGAGAATGAGTTATCGATGGTTTTTAGCTTTCATCATTTAAAAATTGACTATAAAGATGGGCAAAAATGGTCATTAATGGATTTTGATTTTATGTCACTTAAGTCAATTCTGGATTCGTGGCAAAAAGGTATGCAATCAGGAACTGGATGGAACGCCTTATTTTGGTGTAACCATGATCAACCGCGTATTGTTTCACGAATTGGAAACGATCAAAAATATCATAAAGAATCAGCCAAAATGCTTGCTACGTCAATGCATTTATTAAGGGGAACTCCATATATTTACCAAGGTGAAGAAATTGGAATGCCTAATCCTAAATTTGACTCAATTGAAGACTATCGAGATGTAGAAAGTTTAAATTATTATAAAATATTAAAAGAAAATGGGGTTCCAGAAAGAGAAATATTAGCCATTTTAAAGAGCAAATCAAGGGATAATTCTCGTACGCCTATGCAATGGAATGATTCAATACATGCAGGATTTACAACTGGGACACCTTGGATTTCAACAGGAAAAGATTACGAACAAATAAATGTTGAAAAGTCTCTAGTTGATGAAGATTCAGTGTTTCATCATTATAAAAAACTAATTAATTTAAGAAAAACATTCGACATTATTTCGACAGGTATGTATGATTCTTTATTACTAAATCATGAACAAATCTTTGCATACACTCGTAAGCTGGATAATCAAATGTTGTTAGTCGTTAATAATTTTTATGGTGAAGATACTCTTTTTAAATTACCAGAAGATATTGCTATTGAGGAATATGACAAGCAAATATTAATTTCAAATTATAATGATTCAAGTCAGAATTTAACCGAATTAACGTTGCGCCCATATGAGTCTATTTGTTACCTTCTTGAGAAAAATGTGAGAATATAATAAAATTTTTCTAGGTGATGAAAATGAACGCAAAGTATATTTCAATCTATCATAAGTTAATTGAACAGATTGAAAAAGGGGCTTTTACTGTTGGTAGTAAAATACCTTCTGAAAAGTCATTAATGGAGCAATTTGATGTTTCTAGAGATACAATTAGAAAATCATTACAAATGCTTGAGCAAAACGGTTATATAAATAAAGTCAAAGGTAAAGGTTCGTTTATTTTAGACACTGCAAAATTAAATTTCCCAGTAACAGGTTTAATTAGTTTTAAAGAATTATCAAACCAAATTGGTAGAGAAGCAGAAACGATTGTAGAAATTCTTGAAAAGAAGTGGCCTAGTAAATTTATAAAAGAACAACTAGAAATAGATGACCAAACAGCTATTTGGAAAGTGGTTAGGGCTCGAAAAATCAACGGGAAAAAAATAATTTTAGACAAAGAGTATTACAATAGTTCATATGTCGAAAAACTTTCAAGATCAATCTGCGAAGGGTCAATTTTTGACTATATAGAAAATACTCTACACTTAAATATTGGCTTTGCGAAAAAAGAAATTGTAGTACAAGCTTGCACAGAAGATGACCAAAAATATTTAGATTTAGATGGCTATGATATGGTAGTAGTTGTAAATACTTTCGTCTATTTAGATGATGGTTCTCTATTACAATACGGTCAATCGAGACATCGCCCTGATAAGTTCAAATTTGTTGATTTTGCAAGGAGAATTCAACAGGTTAATGAATGAAATAAAAACCTTATTCAATTGGATAAGGTTTTTTTATTATTTCTAAGCTAAAAATTGCTATTAATTCAAGTGTATACTATGCTTAATCAGGTTTATAAAGGAAATAAACGAATAACTCATTAGTACCATAAAAATTCGAGTGAACTAGGTTTACACCGATGCCTTTTATAATGTTTTTTAGATAAAATTCGCGATCTTCATCTGGAAATAATGTCTCCAAACAAGCTATAACAAATAGATTTAGTAGGTATTCCCAGGAAAATAAAGAGATTACTTAAAACAACAATTTATCTAAAAGGGTCACAATATAAAAAATATGGAAATAATGAGTAAAAAAGAGAATGAATGGATGGGCTTATGGATAAAGAAATGAATCTAAAAATTAAACAAAAGTTTGTAAAAGATTATAAAAACGGGTATCCACTAATTTCAAAAGAATCGATCGTGAATAGTAAAGATTTCATTAATGAAGGAACAATAATTAATCTAATAGATGAACGCAATGGTTTTATTGGAAAGGGTTACTATGGAAAGCAAAATAAAGGTTTAGGTTGGATTCTTAGCCTGAAGGAGCATGAAAAGATTGGACCTAAGTTCTTTGAAGATAAAATTAAACAAGCAATTGAAGACCGCCAACATTTTTACAATAGCTCTGATACGACAGCATTTAGAGTATTTAATGGAGAAGGCGATGGGATTGGTGGGTTAACAATTGATTTTTTTGATGGATTTTATTTGATTAGTTGGTATAGCGAAGGAATCTATCAATTCAAAGATTGGGTTATTCAAGCAATAAAGAATATTGTCGAATTCAAAGGGATTTATCAGAAAAAGCGCTTTGATACAAAAGGGCAGTATATTGAAGAAGATGATTTTGTGATGGGGGAAAGAGGTCAATTTCCTATTATCGTAAAGGAAAATGGAGTTAATTTCGCTATTTATTTAAATGATGGCGCAATGGTAGGGGTATTTTTGGATCAACGTGAAGTTAGAAAACTAATTAGAGATAAATATGCTTACGATAAAACAGTTTTAAATACTTTCTCTTATACAGGGGCATTCTCAGTCTTTGCAGCTGTTGGAGGGGCAAGTAAGACTACTAGTGTTGACTTAGCAAATCGGAGCCTAGATAAAACAAAAGAACAATTTAAAATTAATGGAATTGACCCTGCTACACAGAGCATAGTCGTTGAGGATGTATTTCATTACTTTAAATATGCAGTTAAAAAGAACCTTTCATTTGATATGGTTATTTTAGATCCACCTAGCTTTGCAAGATCTAAAAAACATACTTTTAGTGCCGAAAAGGACTATAAGAACCTGTTGAAAGAAGCGATTACGATTACAGAAAATGATGGTGTAATTGTTGCTTCAACGAACTGTAGTACTTTTGGAATGAATAAATTTAAAGGGTTTATTGACACAGCGTTTAAAGAATTAGGCGGGCAATATAAATTAATGGAAGAATTCAGCCTACCTAATGATTTTAAAACAACTAAACAGTTTAAAGAGGGTAACTATTTAAAGGTCGTATTCATTCGTAAAATTAAGTGAAAAAATGGACTGACAGATAGATGTCAGTCCTACTTTTTTACTTTGAAGTTGCTTTTTGTTCATATAATTTAATCACTTCAATCATAACATTCGTTGCTTTAATCATATTGTCGATTGAAATGTATTCAAATTTGCCGTGGTAGTTTTCTCCACCTGTAAAAATATTTGGAGTAGGTAGTCCCATATATGAAAGCTGAGAGCCATCTGTACCCCCACGAATTGGTTCTACAATTGGTGTAATTTCTAGGTTTGTCATTGCCTTGTGAGCAATATCAACAACCTCTTTAACAGGTAAGATTTTCTCACCCATATTATAGTATTGGTCTTTTAACTCTAAAATAATGCTGTTTTCACCATGTGTTTCTTTTAATTGATTTACAATATTCGACAATGTCTCTTTTCGATTAGCAAATTTTGTTTTATCATGATCTCTAATAATGTAGTGCATTTTTGTTAACTCTACATCACCTTCAATTGATACTAGATGATAAAAGCCTTCGTAACCTTCAGTTGATTCTGGCGCTTCTTCTACAGGTAATAAATTATTTATTTCCATGGCAATTTTCATAGAATTTATCATTTTACCTTTAGCAGTACCTGGGTGCACATTTTTACCTTTTACTGTAATCATTGCACCTGCAGCATTAAAGCTCTCGTATTGAAGCTCTCCTAGTGGACCACCGTCCATTGTGTAAGCATATTTAGCATCAAATGCTTTTACATCAAATTTATGTGGGCCTCTACCGATCTCTTCATCTGGTGTAAATGCGACTCTTATTTTGCCGTGTTTGATTTCAGGATGTTGAACTAAATACTCCATCGCAGTCATAATTTCAGCGATTCCAGCCTTATTATCTGCACCAAGTAATGTTGTCCCATCAGTAGTCATTAATGTATGACCTACATATTTAGTTAACTCTGGCGAATGACTTGGTGATAATACAACATTTAAACTTTCATTTAAAACGATGTCATTTCCATCATAGTTTTCAACTAGCTGAGGGTTAACATTTTTTCCCGTAAAGTCTGTCGCCGTGTCTAAATGTGCTAAAAATCCAATTGTCGGAATATCTTTGTCGGAATTTGCCGGAAGTGTAGCCATTACATAACCATTGTCATCCATTGTTACGTCAACTAATCCAATTTTGTTTAACTCTTCCACTAGCATGCGGCCCAAAGTTAATTGGCCAGGTGTAGAAGGGCATGTTTCACTACTTGCATTTGATTGTGTATCAACTTTTGCATAACTAATTAAACGATTAATTAACTCATTTTTCATATGAAAATCTCCTTTTTTACATTTCATAATCTGTATGTAATGCGCTTTCATTTTTTGTTTTTAGTGAAAAGAGGCTATATTTATATTGTAGTTCTTTCTTAATTTGAAAGTAAAATATTACGCAACTCTATTTCTATTTAAAATGCTTTTAGCGATTAAAAACTGTGCTGAGTAGTAGGTGATCATGATTAATTCGTGACCAAATTTAACGCTTTCTACAAATAGGTCCCACGATAAGATCGAATCTGAAATGATAAATAATAGGCTCCCCAAAATAGCCCATTTGTTTCCAGTCATTAAGGCAGTAAATGCCATCATTGAAATTGCAACTGAATAGGCTATTACCGGAATAACTAAATTTTCCTGACCATTTTCGTTTAAAGAGCTTACTAAATTAGAGCATAGAAAAAACGCATAAATTGCAATTGGAATAATTGATAGTACACGATAAATTGAAAATTTCCATCCTGATATAAAACCAGCAGCGTAAAACAAATGCCCAATTAGAAAAGCACTTAAACCGACAACAAACCATATTAACGTTCCGTCACCAATCATACAAAAAATAAGACCTAAAAGTATAAGAGCGCGATATTTAGTTGATTGATAAGGAATTTGTGAAAAGGCATAACTAATAATCAACACCATTGGAATAAGCTTAAATAGTATTTTTATGCTTACAGGCTCTGAAGGAATAAAAAAGATATAGAGAATACCAAAAAACAAAATAAGTATAGGTAGATACCTCTTCAAAATAAAATTACCCCTTTCTAACTATTTCCTTTTTACTAAATATTATCAGTGAAAAGTGAAAAGAATGCTATTAGAAAAACGAAAGAACAATCTATTAAACTATAAAAAAAGCAAACCGGGAAGGTTTGCTTTTTACGCGATCGCTATTCCATATGAGTGAGCAATCTGCCCATTTGTACTAGAAGATTTTGCAATAATAACTGTCGTTCCAACATTTATTTGATCGAATAACCATTCAATCTCACTGTTATGCATTCGAATACAGCCGTGACTAACTGATTTACCAATTGAGCTCTCATTAGCATTTCCGTGTATTCCATATGAGTTTCCTGGGGAACTACCCATACTTAAGCCCATCCATCTTTTACCTAGTGGATTATTTGGAGCTCCACCAGGAATATTTTCCTTATACCAAGGTCTATTTTTAATCTTGTTTAAGATTTTAAACTTTCCAGTAGGTGTAGGCGAGGAGGCTTTTCCTGTTGCTACACTAAATGTTTTTACTAGTTTTCCCTTGTTATAATATGAAAGTTTATTTGTTTTTGTATTAACAATAATTAGCTGCCCATTCGAAAGAGGTTGGGAGCTCTTTGCCTCAGTAAATGAAGGCTTACTTTGATTTCCAGCAGCATCAATTGATTGTACCTTTATAGGAGTAAATACTTTTAATTTACTGACCTTAAAAGTATAACTACCATTCTTTGTTGCAGCCGTTTTAGCTGTATATTTACCGCTTAGATATAGTTTAACGGAAGCATTAGGTTCTGTTTTTCCACTAATGACAGTGGCATTTTCTTTAACCGTTTGGATTGTAGGTGCTGATGGTGCAGTACGATCTAACACACGAATTGAAACAGGTTTACTTTGGTTTTTACTCTTATCAACTGCAACGACTTGAAGAACTGTGTTTGCCTTTTGCTTCGCCATTTTAATAGTAAACTTACCTGCTGAGTTAACTTTACCTTTTGCTAATACTTTCTTGTTTAAGTAAATGAGAATATCAGCATTCGGTTCCGATTTACCTGATATGCTTTGTGATTGATCTGATATTGAAGGTATGGAAGTGATAGAAGGTGCGATTACATCTGAAACATATGATGTAGCAGTTTTACTTTTTAATCCAATTGAAACACCAACTGCATTTATTTTAGTAAATTCTTTTAGAGGTTTAGTATTGAATTGAAAATTACCTTTTGCATCCGTTTGTACAGTGCTTACAAGTTTATTATTGTTGAAAATTTGGACGCTACTGTTTGCTAAAAAGGCTCCTGTAATGGATGTAGATTTATTTGTAATTGGGTTAATTTTTGGAGTTGGTAAATCTTTAATCATAAATTTAATCGTCTGGTCTGAAACGGCTAGAGTTTGATCATCTAGAGTAACTGAACTTAGTTGATAAGTACCTTTTATAAAAGAAGCTGTAACACCGATTTTTCCAGCATAGTAAAGATCTGAAGACGATAGGTTTTTTAGTAAAACTTCCGTCAAATTAGTCCCGTTTTTAAATGTGAGAGTTACATTGTTGAAATGTTCTTTAGTCGTTAATCCAACTTCAATAGATTGTCCAAATGTGGCTTCAGTAGTGTTTAAATTTAGATTATCTATATAATTTGATAATTCATCATCACTAAAACTTTGTGAAAAAGAAGTCGCGTTGGCTGTGGGTAATAGTACTAAAAATACCCCTAAAATTACTGATACAATCTTATTAATCATTGTCTCTCTCCTTATTATATGGAATTAATTACTAAATTTGCCATATGGAGAGTGAATTCCTTTGTTTTCTTAGTAAAATAAAACGTCAATTTTCAGCAAAAAAAGAACATTTGTTGAAAAAACAGGAAGAACAGGGAATATAGTGAAATTAGGTAGAATAAAAGAGAAAATAGAAAATTTTGTAGAATTAATGTAATTTTAAGATGTTATATTCATATAACTTGTTCTCACTCTCTAATCCTGTAATTTAGGTTTTCCTTGATTATATTCGGTTCACTTCCCTTTCCCCTGTTCTTAATGTTAAAGTTAGTTAATAAGAAAATTGTAAATAAACTAAGGAGTATGATATGAGCAAAACAGTAGTATTAGCGGAAAAGCCTTCAGTTGCTAGAGATATAGCTAAAGTGCTAGGGTGCAATCAAAAAGGTAACGGTTTTTTAGAAGGTAAAAAGTATATTGTGACCTGGGCATTAGGGCATCTTGTGACTTTGGCTGATCCGGAGGGATATGATAATAAATATAAGTCATGGAATTTAGAAGATTTACCAATGATTCCAGATAAATTAAAGCTTGTTGTTATTAAAAAGACAGGCAAGCAATTTCAAGCTGTAAAAACTCAATTATTAAGAAAAGATGTTTCTGATATCGTTATTGCAACAGATGCAGGGCGAGAAGGTGAGCTTGTTGCAAGATGGATACTTCAATTGGCTAAGGTTAATAAACCAATTAAAAGATTGTGGATTTCTTCTGCAACAGATCAGGCTGTAAAAAAAGGCTTTGAAAACTTACGCAGTGGTAAGGAATATGAAAATCTATATCTTTCTGCTGTAGCAAGAGCTGAGGCAGATTGGATCGTGGGGATTAATGCAACAAGAGCACTTACTTGTAAGCATAATGCTCAACTTTCATGCGGTAGGGTTCAAACTCCGACACTTTCGATGATTTTAGAGCGTGAAAAGGAAATAAAAGAATTTAAGCAACAAACTTATTATGGTTTACAAGTATTAGCAAATAATGTAACTTTTACGTGGCAAAATCGTAAGTCCAATGACCAAAAAATTAAAACGACTGATGAATTACAAAAAATTATTGGAGCGATAAAAGGAAAACAGCTAAAGATTAAGGAAGTTTCGACTGCTGAAAAAAAATCTTTTGCTCCGCAGCTTTATGATTTAACTGAGCTCCAAAGAGAAGCGAATAAACGATTCAACTTTTCACCTAAAGAGACATTATCCATCATGCAAAAGCTATATGAGCACCATAAAGTTGTTACGTATCCACGAACTGATTCTAGATACTTATCATCAGATTTAGTTGATACATTAAAAGAACGTTTATTAGCATGTAACATAAAACCTTATGGAAAAATCATTATGAAGTTAACGAATCAACCGATTAAAGTAAATAAATCATTTGTAGATGACAATAAGGTTTCAGATCACCATGCGATTATACCAACAGAGCAGGCACCTATAATAAGTGAACTTTCTTCAAAAGAATTTAAAATATATGATCTTATCGTAAGAAGATTTTTAGCAGTCTTACTACCTCCGTACGTATATGAACAAGAAAAAGTTATCGCAGAAATTGATAACGAGGTATTTGTTGCGAAAGGTAAAAGGGTTATTTCACTGGGTTGGAAAGAAGTCTTTAAAGACGAAGATGATCTTGAGAGTACAGAGGATCAACGATTACCAATTATTAACGAAAATGAGCGTTTTGAAATCGCTAAAGTTATTGAAACTAAAGGGCATACGAAACCACCAGCATACTTTAATGAAGCAACACTTTTAAGTGCAATGGAAAACCCAGTCCATTTTATGTCTGGCAATAGTAATGATTTAAAGAAGACAATAGGTGAAACAGGCGGATTGGGAACAGTTGCAACTAGAGCGGATATTATTGAAAAGCTTTTCAGTAGCTTTTTAATTGAAAAAAAGGGAAAAGATATTTTCATCACAAATAAAGGCAAACAATTATTAAACCTTGTTCCAGAAGCCTTGAAGTCACCAGCCCTAACAGCCGAGTGGGAGCAGAAGCTTCAAGCGATCTCCAAAGGTAAATTAGCTAAATCTAAATTTATGAGTGAAATGATTAGTTTTTCTTCAGATGCTGTGAAAGAAATAAAACAAACTGAACAAAAATTTAAGCATGATAACATGACTAGCACTAAATGTCCCGACTGCGGAAAGCTTATGCTAGAAGTAAACGGTAAACGTGGAAAAATGTTAGTTTGCCAGGACAGGGAATGTGGTCATCGTAAAACAATTTCACAGTCAACTAACGCCAGATGTCCTAATTGCTTCAAACGTTTAGAGCTAAGAGGCGAAGGAGAAGGTCAAATTTTTGCATGTGCATGTGGACATAGAGAAAAACTTTCTACTTTTAAAGATCGACGTTCGAAAGAAAAAAATAGTAAAGTTTCTAAAAAAGACGTTCAAAAATATTTGAAGCAACAGAACAAACAAGATGATGAACCATTTAATAACCCATTTGCAGAAGCCTTAGCAAAGCTGAAAAAACAATAAAGGCTAAAGACCCTGCACTCCTAACCAGTCATATGAGTTTACTCTATGACTGGTTTTTTTCGTTCAATAGCATATTCGTCCACGACATTACTATAATGATCGTCAAAATAAGTGTCCAGTTCCTTTTTTATCTTTTTGGATAGGACTGGACTTTTACCTGAAGTTGAGACTGACACAATAAGGTCTCCTCTACGAACCACTGCCGGTGTATGGAAATCACTATTATTTTGATCACTTACATCATTAAACCATTGGAAATCAGATGTACAATCTTTGACGAATGTATTTATATTTTTATCGTCAGTAGCTGCAATAACGATGTGAGCTCCAGTTAGATCAGCTTTTTCAAAATACTTATTTATCCATTTTATTGTTGGTAACTGTTTAAATTCATCACATAATTGAGGACTAATAATCGTAATCGTAGCACCACTTTTTATAAATGCTTTTGCTTTTCGAAAAGCGATTTTTCCTCCACCGATGATCGTAATCTTTTTGTTTTGAAGTGAGAAAACTAATGGAACCATTTCAGACATCTAATCGCTCCTATCTATTAATTGTATGGGACAAATATTTATGCACCATCATTTTATCATATGTATAACCAATTTTTAGAACTAGCTAATTAATGAACCATTAGAGGTTATTTATGTCTTTTATTGTAAAAATGATACAGTTTTGTTAATAATTCAATAAAAGTTCATCTTTTCTTTAGCATAAAAGTATTTTTTCTGTTAGGATAATTAGTATTATTTTTTCTGAAAAGATAATGATAAGACTGGAATCTAAATTAAAGAAAAGGTGAGTATTATGTTTAACAAATTAAAAAAAATGTTCGGTTTAGAGGAAGAACAACAACAAGGATCTGCTCCTGTAACTAAAGAAGCAACTAAGGATGTTATCATTAAAGCGCCATTAACTGGAGAAATACATCCACTATCTGAAGTACCAGATCCTGTATTTGCAGAAAAAATGATGGGTGATGGATTTGCTATTACACCTTCAGAAGGTGTTGTAGTAGCTCCTTTTGATGGAGAAATCGTACAAGTATTCCATACGAAACACGCTATTGGAATCCGTTCAAATGAAGGTGTTGAAATCTTAATTCATGTTGGACTAGAAACAGTTAAACTAAATGGTGAAGGTTTCGATGCTCATATAACAGAAGGACAAAAAGTTAATGCTGGAGATCATTTATTAACATTCAATATTGACTATATAAAAGAAAATGCAAAAAGCACAATTACTCCAGTTATTTTTACAAATGGAGATGCGCTAGAAACAATTAAAGTTACAGCAACTGGCTCAATTCAAAGAGGTTCAGATGCAGCTGTTGCTACATTAAAATAAAAAAATAGCCCCTAGGGCTATTTTTTTTCAGAGTGTTGAAATATAAAATGGTCAATAGGGTAAATGGTCATTAAATGAACATTTAATCTATTTAATGACGCAATTATCATTTTTTGGATGATCTATTAATGGTTTTAAAGGTTAAATGTTTGAGCAATTTCATGATTCGAATAATACTAGTAATGATTTTTTTTAGAAGTTAAAAATAATATGAGCTAATTTATAGAGAAACAAATTCAATTGATTAGTTTAATTAATGTTCCATTTGAATTGACCTACAAAGAGATTAAACTGTTAGGATACTCTAAGTAAAGGATATTTGATTAGATTTTTATTGCAGACTTTTTTTGATTGAATAAAGTTGATTGGAACGGAGGGGTGCTCGACTCCTATGGGATAAGCGGGAAGGCTGAGACCCCGCAGGCTTGCCGAGGAGGCTCAGGTCTCGCCCCATGGAAAGCGAGCATCCTGTAGTGGAAATCAACAACACTCTACTCCTTTTACGAAAATTTGATAATTTAATTGACATGGTTGTTTTTCAACAGCGTGAAAAAAAATAGCCCCTAGGGCTATTTTTTTTATGCAGTTCTTACTTTTAAATGTTGTTTTCGCTTTACATTTAAACCAATGAACAATGGTTTTATAGTAGGTTGTGATTCAATAATAAATTTCTTCGCAATCATAGGCACAGCTAAACCAATCATTGTGTACAATAACGGTCCATAATCGAAAAACTGTGAAAAAACAGCATTCGCAAAAATGTGGATGTACATGATTGTTAATGATTCTTTACCAAAGATTGTGCAAGGCTGGATAAATTGTAGTTTTGCTAGCTTTTGACATAAATAAAGTACGGCAATCGTCATTGTTATTGGAATTAAGGCATCTAAAAATAAATGGTTATATCTTAAATATTTAAGGCTTAGATGGTAGTCTAATTTATTCATCTCATATAAGGTCATATAAACGATGCTAAGCGCAATACAAAATATTCCAAGGAAGTTAGAAATGGATGCTATCAATTTTTTTGTAAAGAATCCTAACCCTAAAAAGAAAATAGCTAGTAGAGCAACATCCATATTCCACGGAATCGAAATTTGATTAAAAGTATTTTTACCAATTTGTGGAATTAATTTAATTGTTTCAAAATGTGCAAGCAAGTAGCAAGCAATTATGATGAATAGACGGGTACTATTCTTTTTAAAGTATAAACAAATTAACGCGAATAATATTTGAGTAATAAATAAACATGTCACATACCAAAATACGCCATGGACTCCAGTAATAAATCTACCACCAATTAACAATGAAAGGACTTCTTTTGATAAATTTGATTGGTTAATGGTTCCGTCTATTACCTCCATTGTCATGTTATATAAACTAAATAAAACCAAATACGTACAGTAAGGTACAAGCAATCTACATGTTAGTTTTTTTATAAAAAATTTGAGTTCATTAATTGAATTGACCGGTTTAAATAAGTAGCCACTAATAATAAAAAATAGAGGCATATGGAACCAGTAAATAAATGTAATAGAATTCGGACCTTCTGTAGAATGACCATAAACAACCAAAAAGATGCCGATCATTTTGGCAACATCCAACCATTTTTCACGTTCTATTTTCATTTTATCACCTTGTTTTTATGGCTCGCTTAAAGAGAAAAAACTTCAACCATAGCCAATTTTTTAAAAAATAATGTCCAACATATTGTAACCGATGAGTATTACAAAGTGACAACATGGACGTTACAATCAAGTTATAAAATGTAAATGAATATTTCATAAATGCAACAAATAAATTTTGATATTAGGTGTAGCATTGAATAATACGTATTGGTAAAAAATGTAAATTTTTATTAAAAATTATTAATAACCAGTTCTTTCGACAAATATAGTAAGTTTTACATTATATACTTAGCAGGCTGAATTAAAAATGATAGTGCACTTTTTAAATAATCATTTCATTAGTCGAGGTGAAGGAAAAACAATGGGCTCAATTATTAAAGTTGAAAATCTTAAAAAGAGATATGGAGATTTTTACGCTGTAAATGGAATTAGTTTTGAAGTTGAAAAAGGTGAAGTATTTGGATTACTCGGACCAAATGGAGCTGGTAAATCAACGACAATGGAAATGCTTGTAGGATTAAGAAAACCAGATGAAGGTACGGCTACAATTGCAGGGCATGTAATTGGTAAAGACTCATATAAAATCAAACAAGAGATTGGAATTCAACTCCAATCAACATCATTATTTGAACTGTTAAAAGTAAAAGAAATCATTGAAATGTATGCAAGCTTTTATCCAAGTCATATCCCGATTCAACCGTTGATCGATGAAATGCTTTTATCTGAAAAACAAAATAGTCTAGTAAAAGGATTATCAGGAGGACAAAAGCAGCGATTAGCGATTGCATTAGCATTAATTCATGATCCTCAAATCATATTTTTAGATGAGCCAACTACAGGACTTGACCCACAGGCTCGTAGAACGTTGTGGGATATCATCTTAAAACTAAAAGAACGAGGTAAAACAGTCGTTTTATCAACCCACTATATGGATGAGGCGCATGTACTAGCAGATCGCATTGGTATCATGGATAAAGGTAAATTAATTGCATTAGATACACCAAATAATCTAGTTAGTTCAATTTCTGCAGAGAGTGCGATTGAATTTAAGACAAAAGTACCAGAGCAAGAAGAAAAATTCGCACACTTAGACAATGTAATGAATGTCGTGATTAACCATGATTTCGTAACATTGTATACCCGTAACTTACAAGCTTCATTAATGGCTTTACTTGAGTATACAAAAGAACAAGATATGACGATTTCGGATTTATCGACTAGATCTGCGACTCTTGAGGACGTATTCTTACATATGACTGGAAGGGGGTTACGTGAAGAATGAAGGCTTATTATCAATTGACTTTAGCGCAACTCCGGATTTATGTACGTAATCGTCAAGCACTAATTTGGACACTATTATTTCCTTTTTTCTTTATGATTATTTTCGGATTAATGTTTAACGATGGGAATACAACTAGTTATTCAGTAAACCTAATTGATTATGATAACACTCAAGTTAGTAAACAAATTACGACTGTTTTAGAGAAACAAAAGTCACTTAAAATTCATAAAAAAACAAATGAATTAAAATCTAGGAAATTATTATCTGATGGTAAAACCGATTTTGTAATCGTCATTAAAAAAGGATTTCAAAATCAAGTTACAACTAAACAAAAATCCGCTCCTGCACAAATAAAAGTACTTTATAATGAAAGTAATGCAGGCCAGCTTCAAGGTGGAATAGCAACAATCACAGCATATGTTGATGCCGCTAGTAAACAAATGGCAGGATATACACCTAAAATCGTAACAGACTTTAAAGGTGTAGCTGGTATTACTCTTTCATATTTAGACTTTTTAGTGCCTGGAATTATTGCAATGCAAATCATGAATAATAATATGAATGGTGTCGCTGGCCAAATTGCCTCTTGGAGAGAACGAGGCGTACTAAGACGAATGCAAGGCACCACATTAAGAGCTTCAACCTTTATTGCCGCGCAAATTACAGCAAGGCTAATATTGAATAGTTTACAAGCCATCTTAACAATTTTAATTGGCTACTTTGGATTCGACGTAAGTATTCGAGGATCATTCCTATTAGTAGTATTGTTAGTAGTATTAGGTACATTAACATTTATGAGCATTGGATTTATTATAGCAAGTTTAGCGAAAAGTCCAGAAAGTGCTGGACCAATTGCAGGCTTCATTTCGTTCCCACTAATGTTTTTAGGTGGAGTATTTTTCCCTGTAAATAATATGCCCGAATATTTACAACCGATTATAAAGACAATTCCAATTACGCATTTATCAACCGCAATGCGTGACATCATGAATGTCGGAGCATCATTTGGTGATTTACTTCCAGATTTCGGTTGGTTATGTGTCTGGATGGTCGTAAGCTTCTTAATCGCTGCACGTACATTTAGATGGGAGTAACTGCAGAAACTAGATAATGAATAATGTAGATGAAACAAAGTAAATTAAAGTGTTTGATCAGAAAAGACATTCGCTAATTTTAGTGAAAGTCTTTTTTATTTTCCCTTTTCTTTATCCCAACTCCCATTCTTGCCTTTAAGAATAGTTAGGCATTATTTATTGCATACTATTTAAAAATTAAGATTAGGTGAGTTATAGGTGAGTTCAATATTTGAAATCTATTTTCGTGATGTAAAGCGGGTTGTAACAAATTGGGCTGCATTGATGATTATCATTGGTTTAATTATCATGCCCTCAATGTATGCATGGTTTAACATAAAGTCTTCTTGGGATCCGTACGGCAATACAAAGGGTTTAAAAATTGCAATAGTAAATGAGGATCGTGGTGCTACTGTCTTAAACAATAAAATTAATATCGGTAACGAAGTAATACATTCTTTAAAACAAAATCCTTCTTTAGGCTGGAGATTTACAAGTAAAAAAGTCGCAAATGAAGGCGTTAAACAAGGAAAATATTACGCTAGTATTTTAATTCCGAATGATTTTTCAACTAAAATTAGCACAGTTTTAACAGATCATCCTCAAAAACCGGAACTAGTTTATCAAGTTAACGAAAAACTAAATATTGTTGCGCCTAAATATACTGAAAAAGGTGCAACCGGTATTGGGAGTGAGATTACAAAGAAATTTGAAAAGACCGTAAGTAAGGAAGTATTGCAGGAATTTAATAAAATAGGAATAGATTTACAAGCAAATTTACCTGAAATAAAAAAATTTGAGCAAATGGTTTTTAAGCTTGAAAAAGATTTACCCGAAATAAAGACAACTGTGAATACAGCCTTAAATGACTATAAAAAAGTACAGAGTATTATTAAATCTACAAAAAAAGACATGGAATTGATTAATAACAACGTAGCAAATGGTGAAAAATTAACGGCTAGCTTAAGTGGGTTTTTTAATCAAATTAACAAAGCAATTCAAGATTCAACTCCTTTTATTAAAGAGACACTTAACCTACTCCAGAACCAGTCTGTTGTTATACAAAGTACTTTATCACAATTACAGAATCAAACGATTAGTCAAGACGAATCCATGAGGCTATCGAATGATATCGGAAAAGTACTACCGAATTCAAGAAATATGGTTACTTCTTTAAATCAAGTTCTTCAATCGTTTAGTAACTTAGGTACTAAAGCAGATTTTAGTAAAGATGTAAGTTCATTAAAAGATTTAGAATCAGATTTAATGATGATTCAAAATGAGAATGCTCAATTAAAAAGTGCAATACAAAGTGGAAACGGTGTACCGAATGATTTACTTCAAAAAATGAATGAGAGCGCGGCAAGTATAAATAACAAAATAAACAATCTAACTGGAAATTTTGACCAAGATTTAGCGCCAAAAATAAGTGAAGCTTCAAGATTAGTGAATGAATCATTAAAAAATACCCAGACTGTTTTGGCTGATGCAAAAACGAGTATACCTACAATAAAAGGTGTACTCCAGGACACATCAAATTTATTAGCAACCAAAAAGGGTGATATACAACAATTAGTAAATGAGTTACCAATGATTGAAGCGAAAATAAAAAAAATAGCGAATGAGATTAGAAAGGCTAAAGAAAAAGGAAGCATCGAGGATTTAATAAATTTTCTACGAACAGATATCGAAAAGGTAAGCGACTTTTATTCCAGCCCAATCGCAATAAAAAAGGAGCGAATGTTTCCGATACCGAATTATGGCACAGGCTTGACTCCTTTTTATACAACCTTGTCGTTATGGGTAGGAGCTTTATTAATGGTATCGTTATTAACTACTGAAGTTCATGAAGAAAAACCATATAAAAGTAGAGAAGTTTATTTTGGAAGACTATTGACCTTTATAACTATTGGGGTATTACAGACATTAGTAGTGACTACCGGTAACTTCCTAATACTAGGAACATATGCAGCAAGTAAAGGTTATTTTATCTTATTTGCACTATTGATTAGCATTGTATTTACGTTTATTGTTTATACGCTTGTTTCAGTTTTCGGTAATATCGGGAAAGGCATCGGTATTATCTTTTTGGTTCTCCAAATATCTGGAGCGGGAGGAGTTTATCCGATTCAAGTAACTCCGCCATTTTTCCAAAAAATAAATCCGTTTCTACCTTTTACCTATGCATTAAGCTTATTAAGGGAGGCGACTGGTGGGATCGTTTGGGAAACCATTTATAAGGACCTTCCAATACTAGTTCTTTTTGTCATTATTGCAATCATAGTGGGGGGAGTTCTTAAAGCAACTATTAATAAAAGAGCAAGTAAAATTGCGGATCTTTCCAAGAAGAGTAGACTCATCCATTAGTCGTTTGAAAAAATAAATTCATATAAAAATCATTGAACTGTTTTGCCAAGTGCTATAACATAGATAAAAGTTATATCTTCATAGCTTTAGGAGAAGTAGGTGTTTTGTATGAAATTATCAGTTGTTGTATATTGCTATAACAATGGAGAAAATTTTGAGAGATTTCACGTTAATTTATCAAATACAGTAAAGTTACTTAAAGAAGATTATGAAATTATTTATATAAACGACGGAAGTGATGATGATACACTACTAGCACTTCAAGTCGTTGCAAATCATAGCAGTCATTTAAAATATATCTCGTTTACTCGCCGATTCGGAAGAGAGGGAGCAATTTGTGCTGGACTTGAACATGCAAAAGGCGATGTAGTCATCCTAATGGATGGAAACTTTGTACATCCACCGAATGTTATTTTAGAGATGATGGATGAATACAAAAAGGGGTATAACCATGTAGTTGCATCGAAAAAAATAGAGAATTCAGTTCTAAAAAAAGCAAAAAAAGGCATTTTTGAGAAGGTTATTAAAAAATTTGTGGACCCTGATATTTTGCAAAACGAATCAGACTTTCGTTTGTTAAGCAGAAAAGTAGTAAATGCAATTTTAAGCATGCCTGAATCAAACCGCTATTCAAAAGGTATTTTTAACTGGATTGGTTACAAAATAAAAACGATTGAGTATGAAATAACATCAAGAATCATTAACAAAGAGTCAGAAGTAAAAAGACTAGATTCGATAAAAAGATCCATTGAATATATACTGTGCTTTAATACAAGACCATTGAGGTTGTTAACGAAAGTCGGATTACTATTAATTGGTATAAGTATTGTAATCTTTATTATGATGAGCTTTAAAGTTCTTTTAGTTGGGATTAGAATTCCTGGTTTATATACCATTTCCAATTTCATTATGTTATTTGGCGGAGTTCAAATCTTGATGATTGGAGTTTTAGGCGAATATTTAGGTAAGATCTATTACGAAACCAAAAGAAGACCCCAATACATTATTGAGGCTTCAAGCTATGATGAAAATTAAATTTTACGATTTGATAAATTTGGAAATTCGACAAGAATCTTGTCGAATTTCTTTTTTCGTTACATAATATTCATAGATAGAATAATATTTTTATGAAAGCTTGGAGAATAAAATGGGGAATATTTATAAAGCTATTCCGGGGGTAGTTCTTTGCCTTTTAATTGCACTTATTAGTGAATCACTTTCTTATATATTGCCGGTTGGAGCAGCAACATTTTCAATATTAATCGGGTTGATTGTCGGTAATACAGTACACTTAAATTCTTATTTTGAAGGCGGTAGAAAGTTTGCAGAAAGTAAATTATTAGAGGTCTCAATATTTTTATTAGGAGCAACGATCAGCATTCAAATGATTAGCCTACTAGGATTAAAAGGAATTTTGTTAATCGTGACACAAATGTGTTTAGTCATCATTTTTACGATTTGGTTAGGCGAAAAATTAGGTTTTGGTTTGAATTTTAGCTATTTAATGGCAAGTGGAAATGCAGTTTGCGGTTCATCAGCAATTGGCGCAACAGCCCCAGCTATACAAGCCACACAAGAAGAAAAGGGACTGGCTGTCACACTTGTAAATATGATGGGAACAATCTTAATGTTTATTCTGCCTTTAATAGCATCTGTATTATATCACTCAGAAACATTGCCGACCTCTGCACTTATCGGAAGTACATTACAATCAGTGGGACAAGTAGTTGCTAGTGGTAGTTTAGTGAATGATGAAGTAAAGAATTATGCCACTTTATTTAAACTAATTCGAGTAGTTTTTTTAGTTTTTGTAGTTTTTAGCTTATCTACTATAAAAAGAAGACACATAGAAGAGGAATCTATTGAAAAAGTAAAAATCCAATTTCCTTGGTATGTAATTGGATTTGTCATCCTTTGTGTTTTTTATAGTTTAGGATTGCTACCAGGTTGGGCTGCGAATATTTCAAATAAGACCAGTCACTTATTTGAAATTATTGCACTTGCCGCAATAGGTTTAAATGTAAATCTAAAAATGATCATTAAACAAGGGAAGTCACTTTCACTTTATGCATTAAGCATCGTAGGTTTTCAAATCATCATCGCAATTTTGCTAATTCAAGTAATCTATTAAAAATCGCGAACAACGACAAGAAACAACAAAACAGAGCTATTTCTCGGGAAATTTCGTCAGGAAAGGTGGTATTTCATTGCTTCAACTATCATCAAATTGGAGAGAAAAATTAAAACCAGAGTTTGAAAAACCGTATTTTAAAGATTTATTGCAATTTCTTGAAAAAGAATACAAGGAACAAACAATATACCCTGCCAAAGAGCATTTATTTCAGGCTTTAAACGAGTGTTCATATGAAGATTGTAAAGTTGTGATTATTGGACAAGATCCTTATCATCAGCCAGGTCAAGCGCATGGGTTAAGTTTTTCAGTATTACCGGGAGTAAAAATACCTCCTTCTTTAAGAAATATTTATAAAGAGTTAAATAGCGATTTAGGGTTAGAAATACCAACGAGCGGTTATTTAATTAAGTGGGCGAAGCAGGGGATTTTATTATTAAATACTGTTTTAACTGTTCGGGAAGGGGAACCAAATTCCCACAAAAATAAAGGGTGGGAACTATTTACGAATACGATCTTATCCGAGTTAAATAAGCAAGATCGTCCGGTTATTTTTGTTTTATGGGGTAAACATGCTCAAGCTAAAGAAGAATTGATTACGAGTAACCAACACGTAATATTAAAATCACATCATCCAAGTCCATTGTCAGCTAGTAGAGGATTCTTTGGAAGTAAACCATTTTCACAAATTAACCAAAAACTAGTAGAACTTCAACTAGAACCGATTGACTGGACAGTAGAGTAATCAATAAATGAGATTTAAAGAAGGGTTGTCTTAATAGACAGCCCTTTCTTGTGTTTATTAATTATTACTCAATATAAACTTTTCAACAACTTTAGCGACACCATCTTCATTATTTGTAGAAGTGACATAATCTGCCTGTTGCTTAATTTCTTCAGGAGCATTTCCCATCGCAACGCCTAGTCCAGCAAATTTAATCATCGGTAGGTCATTATATCCATCTCCTACAGCGATTACTTCGTCTTGTCGAATTCCTAAAATTTGAATTAAGTGATTTAGACTTTTACCTTTATCTACTTCACTGTTCGTTAGTTCTAAAAAGAATGGCTTTGAGCGCATGACACTAATTTTACCTTCCAGCTCTTTTTGAAGTATTTTTTCAACTTGAGCTAATTTTTCTGGATCCTCCAACATTAACAATTTTACAACGTCATTTTGAACATGCTCAGTAAAGCTACTTACTTCTTTAATAGGCATGCCTGTGAGCTGGCCTTCGATATCAGTATATTGATTCCCTTTTTCTGTAATAATATCATTTTCAACATATGTATGAACGAAGACATTATGTTTCTTACTAATCTCATAAAGTTCATGTGCTTGCTCTTTTGTTAGCGTACATTCATAAACATTATTTTTTGTTCGATAGTCAGTAATGATTCCTCCGTTAAATGATAGGACATAGCTACCATAATCATGTAGTAATAGTTCCTCAGCTAACTTATGCATAGCAAAGGTTGGTCTACCGGAAGCTAACACTACTTTTACACCCATATCTTGAGCTTTGAGTAAAGCTTCCTTCGTTTTTTGCGAAATAACATGTTGATCCGTTAAAAGTGTGTCATCGATATCCAAAACGATCATTTTATAGTTCAAATTATATTACCTCCTAAAAATTAACTTTTTTAGTATACCACCGTTCGATTAAAATAGTGCTTAATTTGGTTGGTATTCGCTTTCAGAAAAAAGCCATAGTATAATAGGGTTTATTGGATTGTGTTAATAAAGTTTGGTGGTGATTTATCTGAATATCAGTGTAGAAAAAGTAATCCAGCAAATTGAAAATGAGTTACATAAGGCAAAAGTAAGTACGCAAAAACCTGGACAGCTTCGAGAAAGAATTGCCAGTATTCGTTCTTTATGTGAGTTACTTCTTGAAGACGAGAGCAATGTTGAGGTTCCAAAGAATATAGTAACTAGTAGTATCGTACAATCAATACCAAGTCAGCCTATTATGTCCAGACCTTCTGCTATGCCTAAATTGGATGACTCGGAACAAAGTGGATCATTATTAGATTTTTAAGATAAAGGGGGAGAAGAAGTGAAACTATTTTTCTTATTTGGTAGTATTTTTGCATTTTTAGCAATCGCATTAGGTGCATTTGGAGCACATGGACTTGAGGGGAAAATTTCCGAAAGATCACTTCAAATTTGGCAAAAAGCTGTTCAATATCAAATGTTCCAAACAGGTGGACTATTTATCATTGCATTTTTAATTGATAAATTTGGTTCAACAACTCAATTAATGTGGGCGGGATGGTTATCTATAATTGGAATCATCTTATTCTCAGGAAGCTTGTACATATTAAGTGTATCTGGAATTAAAATATTAGGTGCGATTACTCCACTAGGTGGTTTAGCATTTTTAGTAGCTTGGATATTAGTAGGAATTTCAGTAATGAAATAAGAAAAGTGTTCAATAAAAGTGCAATTATTGCACTATATTGAACACTTTTTTTTAAAGTTGATAAGGCAATGCTATTTCTTCGTCAAATGTGACGTAATCTAAGTAAATTGTCAACAGTATGAAAGTTTTGGTTGTATTTACATCTCTGAGTACAATATGATCACGTCCAGCTCCCATAATATACCCTACAAATACTTGTTGTTGGTGACCAGAGAAAGTCATATAAACCGTAGCAATTTTCCCGCGATTGGCTCTAAGTATATTTTCTACATAGGATTGTTCAAAAAGACCAGCCGGGGTGGTAACTTGACCTTGTTGGGTAATCATACCGCCTGATGGGGCTGCAAATCCTTGCCCCTGTCCGGTTTGTTGTCCTTGCCCTTGGGCAGGTTGCGCCGCACGATAAAGATTTGGATAATATTCGTAAGGATTACTCAAAGAAAAAACCTCCCTTAGTTAAATCAAATTAAACACTGTAAACTTTAGGACAATCTTCAGAAGTTGGTTGATAAAAGCAATGCGACTTAAATCTTCCTGCTAGTTTTTGGTTAAACCAAGTTCCTGGGCATGAACCTGCAGGTCTGAAGAACCATAGGCCATAAGTTGCTGGCCAAAAACGCTGTCCTGCTATTACTTTTCTAGATAGCTCAATATCTTGGTCCCTGGCACGTTGATAAAAGTAAGATTTTTGAACAGCTTCGAATCCACCTGGATTCTGATAAACCATATCTTTTATACTTCGAATGTCTCTAAAATCTAAGCAATCACATAAAACCCTATTAACACATACATTACCAACCATTAACATACCTTCTACACCTTCGCCTTCAGCTTCAGCACGCATTAATCTAGCAAGCAAAGCAACCTCAGCGTCAGTATAACGAATTACAGCCATAAAAAAGCCTCCTCATCCGAATTAAATATTCTGCATGAATCCCATTGGTGATCGGAAAGCGAGGACTAATTAGTTCGTTCACTACTGTAACTATATTAAAATTGAAAGAAACATATGACTTCTTTTCCAACAGGAAAATAAAAAAACTTCTCAAAAAAGAGAAGTCTTTTAATTTATATACTATGACTGTTCGTATTCAGTGGATACTCTTAAGTATTCAATTATACGTAAAGATATTTTGAGAATGCATCTTCTTTTAGAATTGTTCCAACAAAGAATGAACCAAAGACTCCATAACGAGCACTTACTTCATCAAAGCGCATTTCATAGATTAATTTTTTGAATTGAAGTACGTCTTCAGAGAATAAAGTAACGCCCCATTCATAATCATCAAAACCTACAGAACCAGTAATAATTTGTTTAACTTTACCAGCGTAACCACGACCAATTTTTCCATGGCTGTACATCATTTCTTTACGAGCACCTGAAGGAAGCATGTACCAATTATCTTCGCCTTCACGCTTTTTATCCATTGGATAGAAGCATACGTATTGAGATTTTGGTAAAGCAGGGTAAAGTCTAGCGCGAACATGCGGATTTTGATATGGATCGCCATCTTCTTCGCTTAAGTAATTACTTAATTCAACTACAGAAACGTATGAATAAGTTGGAATCATATACTGAGATAATGTAGTTTTATTAATTTCTGTTTCAATATGTAATAACTCATCCATTGTAGGTCGTAAAACCATAAACATAATGTCTGCTTTTTGACCTAAAATATTGTAAATAGCATGGCTACCTTCACCAGAATCAGCAACTTGATTCCATTTTGAGAAAACTTGTTGGAACTCTGTAATCGCTAGTTGACGCTCATCACTACCTAATTGTTTAAAAGCATGCCAATCCATACTTCTAAAATCATGTAAACAATACCAGCCATCTAAAGTTTTTGCAGCTTCACTCATTTTAAATCCCCCAAACGTTATCGTATTGATTTTCATTTATATAGCATACTACAAATAAAAGTATTTTGTAAAAACATACAAAATTATACAATATCCAAATTTAGTTAGAAAATTAGGAATTAATTTACTTTAAATGATAGCGCTTTATTAAATATATTATATTTTTCATTATTCTAAAAAGGTTTTATTCTAATTATGTACAAATAAAATAATTTTAAAGATTTTGGAGGCAATTATGAGCAACTTATTTGAAAGCATTAAACAAAAAGTATCAGGTAAAGGTATTTCAATTGTTTTACCAGAAGGTACAGATGAGAGAATCTTAACAGCAGCTGACAGACTAGCGAAAGAAGATGTATTAAAACCGATTTTAATAGGTAACGTACAAAACGTAAAAGAAAAAGCAAGTAGCTTAGGTTTAGAACTTCAAGGAGTAGAAATTTTAGACCCATCTACTTATGAAGAAATGGATCAATTAGTTGCTTCATTTGTTGAACGCCGTAAAGGAAAAGCAACAGAAGAGCAAGCTCGTAAAGCATTATTAGATCCAAACTACTTTGGAACGATGTTAGTATATGCAAACATTGCTCATGGTTTAGTTAGTGGTGCTACACATTCAACAGCCGATACAGTAAGACCAGCGCTTCAAATCATTAAAACAAAACCAGGCGTTACAAAAACATCTGGTGTATTTATCATGGTTCGTGAGGATGAGAAATACGTTTTCGCAGATTGCGCGATTAATATTGCCCCAAATAGCCAAGATTTAGCTGAAATTGCAATTGAAAGTGCAAAAACAGCTAAACTATTTGACATTGACCCTAAAATCGCAATGTTAAGCTTTTCAACTAAAGGATCTGCAAAATCGCCTGAAACTGAAAAGGTTGCTGAGGCTGTTAAAATTGCAAAAGAGCTTGCTCCTGAATTAACTTTAGATGGCGAGTTCCAATTTGATGCAGCATTTGTTCCATCTGTTGCAAAAAGCAAAGCTCCTGATTCAGTTATTCAAGGAGATGCTAATACATTCGTATTTCCAAGCTTAGAAGCAGGTAATATTGGTTACAAAATTGCTCAACGTTTAGGTAACTTTGAAGCAATCGGACCAATCCTACAAGGCTTAAATATGCCTGTTAACGACCTGTCTCGTGGTTGTAACAGTGAAGACGTTTATAAACTATCAATCATCACAGCTGCTCAGTCACTATAATTAGGACAGAGTTAAGGAAAAAGAGTGCTCTCTTAAGTCAATGAACTTTTGAGCACTCTTTTTTTATTGGAACACTTTTTGTTAGTTTAATTAATGTCATAATCACTCTTGCATAGAACTAATATCCGAATTACGATCAATCATTCGTTGCAAATGATAATTATATAATTCTATTTCATCATCAAGTAAGGAGTTCGGTGTTAATTTTGGAGTTAATTTAATTAATGATTGAAGTAGTCTTGTCATTACATCCGTCACTGTAAGATTTAATGATAGTAGTTCGGAAAGCGATGCCATTGTATCAGGTATAATTGTAGGATATTTAAATGAAGTTTCTTTGTTATCAATCGCAATTTCATAAAAATCTTTAATAATTGAAGCACGTTTTGAACCACTTTCGTTAATACATAAATAAATTTGAACAGCAACCCCTTTACGTATCCTACGTTGAGAGATACCAGCAAATTTCTTGTCATCAATACTTAAATCAAAATCTCCAGGACAATATGATCCTACTATTTCTTTTGCCACTATTTTATTTGTTAAATCCTTAAACATATCTTGTATTAGTGCATACATCGTTTCATAACCATCATTAATTTGCAGTTTATGTTCAGCCTCTGGAAAGAGAATAGATATATTTAGAACCCCTTCATCTAAAACAACAGCAAGCCCACCTGAATTTCGCACGATTGCTTTGTATCCATGGTCATTAAGAAATTTAACCCCACTCGTTAAATTCGGTAGTCTAGTATCTTGTATTCCTAGAACTATTGTGTTGTGGTGTACCCAAGTTCGAATTGTCGTTGGAGACTCCATTTTCCCAATTTTTGTACATAATGTGTCATCTAATGCAAAAGATTGGATCGCCTCAAAGGATGGCCCTAAAGTTGATCCGTCTATAAAACGTATTTCATCTGTTTGTAACCGATTCAAATGTTGATTCATTAAATAAGCCCCTTGCGTTTTGCTTTTGTTTTCCTATTTTAGCATGATTTTAAACTAAATAAAAAAACTTCATATTCTGAATGTAAATATAAGTTGACAATAATTCGAATCAAACATATAGTAAATAAATTAATGGAAATGATAATCGTTATCAATTATAAATCGATAAAAAAAGGAGATTCGAATGAAAAAGTTAATATTACCATTGATTCTTATTTTTGTTTTAATTACGAGTGCATGTAGCCATAATTCGTCAGATAAGAAGGCGAGTACTTCAAAGATGGACGATCAACCTCAAACATTTACATATCAATCGGAAACTGGCCCCGTTGAAGTACCAACACATCCAAAACGAGTAATCTTACTTTCAGGTTTTACGGGTAATGTCATTTCTTTAGGAGTAAATGTTGTTGGGGTAGATGTTTGGTCAAAGAATAATCCAACCTTTAAGAAGGAATTAAAAGATGTAGCGGAAGTATCGGATGAGAACTTTGAAAAAATAATTGAATTAAAACCAGATTTAATAATTGAATTATCAAATATTAAAAATATAGATAAATTGAAAGAGATTGCTCCAACGGTAACATACACAGGGGTAAATTAGATTATTTAGCACAGCATATCGAAATTGGTAAACAGTTAAACAAAGAGAAGGAAGCAACAAAATGGGTTGATGACTTTAAACAACGTGCGGAAAAAGCCGGAGATGAAATTCGCGCTAAAATCGGTGAAGATGCAACTGTATCAGTATTTGAATCATATGATAAACAGCTATATGTATTCGGTAATAATTGGGCATGCGGAACTGAAATACTCTACCAAGCAATGAAATTAAAAATGCCTGAGAAAGTAAAAGAAGTGGCTTTAAAAGATGGTTATTATACACTTTCTACAGAAGTGCTACCACAATATGCTGGAGATTACATTATTTTAAGTAAATATGCAGATGTAGATATATCGTTCCAGAAAACAGATACATATAAATCTATTCCAGCTGTAAAAAATAATCGTGTATATGAAATGCTTGGCAATGGCGCTTCGTTCAGTGACCCAGTTACACTTGAAAAACAGCTAGCATTCTTTAAAAGATCATTTTTAGGAAATTAATAGATTGTAACGGGATTTTCAAATTTAGTATGCATGAAAATAGAGGAACTAAATCTTAATTAAGATTTAGTTCCTCTATAATATAACTGACAATGTTATTCTGCAATTTTTTCTAAATTTCCGTTTTTATCCATTCTAAAGGATGTTGCTGCTGGTTTCTCTTCCTCTTCAAATAATACTAATTTTCTAGCACGGTTCATTATTTTCATCATTGTTTCATAGTCTTCTTGAACAGTAGTAGCGTCTTTTTCAAGCTTTTCTACTTGTCTCTGTAACTGTGAATTTCGTTCCTGTAATTGCATAAGCTCTCTTTTTAGTTGATCATTTTCACGGACTAAACGATCGCTACCAATCTGACTGCTTGAAAGACCTTGTAAAAACTGGATGACATCAAACATTGTAATTGAACTTTTTCTTGTATTCATTGGTGAAGCTGGTGGAGTCTGAATCTGTGATTGATACTGATTTTGAACGGAAGGAATACTTGAATAGATCTCAGTCGTTGGTTCCTCGTTATGTGTTACTTCTACACTCTCATCATTTTCAGTATCAGTTTCCACAAAAGACCCAAATTCTTGATCGAGTTCAACACCATATTCTAAATCTTGTTCATCATTTAAATAACGATCAAAATTACTAGATACATCTGTTTGTATATAACTAGATTCAGAAGGTGTATATAATAACTTTTTCTTAGCATCTTCACCTTTAGCGTGTCGAAGCTTTTCTTTACGGAATTTCTTAGCTAATTGAAGTGCCTTTTCATAATTATAGCGAACTACAGCATTCCAACGAAAACCACATGCAGCCGAAGTTCGTTCTAAAACATCGCCTACTTCTTCAAAGGCATTTAATTGGGTACTACCTTCTCGTACGTGACGTAAAACGGTTTCCGCTAAAAGTAAATCATTTTCTTCAGTCCAAGCATCCTGTCTTAATTTCATCATATAAATTTCCCCTCAACTTTCTTTTATTCAATTAATTGATTTAATTTCCTAGCTAATTAATAGAAGTTTGGACAAAAAAATAGAAAACTATACAAAAAATAGAAAATAGTAGAATACTATTTGGAGTGATTTAATTGGAAAACTTGCATGTCCTTTTTGGAACGAGTAAAATTACTGCTGAGTATGTTCAATTTAGAACAGAAAGGATTGTAAAAAAATGTCAAACGAATTTAGAATATGTGATGACTGCCAGGCGACAAATATTAAAACATTAGTCCCTCGCTTAAAAAGAATAGATGATGAAGCAGAGATTAAAATTGGTTGTCAATCTTACTGTGGACCAGGACGAAAAAAATCATTTTGTTTCGTAAACAATCGTCCCCTATCTGCACCTAACGAAGATGATCTACTTGTAAAGATAAAGTCAAAACTAGGTAAGAATTAAACGCTCCTTCATCTTTAGGAGCGTTTTTTTGATATAATAAGAAATGCGGAAGGCGTTTGCTCAGCCCCGACAAGCATAAGACGAAGAACGATGAAGGTTGGTTTTTAACCTTTATTGGGCTTTGGCTTATGACCTCGAGGGGCTAACGCCTGGAGCTAGACAATATGAAATGTGGAGAAAGCTTGCCCAGCTCTGAAGGGAGTATCTCCATTCAGCTGAAGAAGTGGTGATCTTTCCACTTCGAAGATGGATGGAATATTACCGAAGAGCTAGCTTTCGGAACTAGACACCATGAAATACCTATTTTAACTTTGATATCTAAGGGTTGAGAGATAAAAATTGATAATAAATGCAGAAGGTTGGTTTTAACCTTCATTGGAATTTGGCTTATGACTCGATGGGTTAATGCCTCGAGCTACAAAAGGAAAGATAAAAGAGTCCTGTTCAGAAAGTAAATCAATTAGCATATAAAGAATTAGTATACATATTGAAAGGGGGCCAAGATATGTCATATCGTTTCCAAAAGCTTTATGAGGAAAAAGTATTTAAAGATCCTGTACATCGTTATATTCACGTAAGAGATCAAGTTATTTGGGATTTAATCGGTACGAAAGAATTTCAGAGACTACGCAGAATTAAACAGCTTGGTACTACCTATCTGACGTTTCATGGAGCTGAGCATAGTCGATTTACTCACTCGCTTGGCGTTTATGAAATTATAAGACGTATGGTAGATGATGTTTTTTCTGGTCGTCCTGAATGGAATGATGATGATCGCTTATTAGCTCTTTGTGCTGGATTATTACATGATGTTGGTCATGGTCCTTTTTCGCATACATTTGAGAAGATATTTAATTTAGATCATGAGGAATTAACGAGAGAAATTATTGAGGGTTCAACAGAAATTAACGAAATCCTAAGAAAAGTAGGGGATGACTTTCCTAAGAAAGTATCAGAAGTCATTGAGAAAACATCGGCGAATAAGTTAGTTACGAGCATGATTTCAAGCCAAATTGATGCAGATCGAATGGATTATCTCCTTAGAGATGCATACTACACTGGCGTAAGTTACGGCAATTTTGATATGGAACGTATTTTGAGAATTATGCGTCCTCGTCCAGATGGAGTTGTTATTAAACAATCAGGTATGCATGCTGTTGAGCACTACTTAATTAGTCGATTCCAGATGTACTGGCAAGTTTATTTTCATCCTGTGTCTAGAAGTGCGGAAGCCATTTTACAAAAAATATTACAAAGGGCTAAATATTTGCATGAAACAGGTTATCATTTTAATTATGTACCAGTGCATTTTGGTCATTTATTTGAAGGGAAAGTTGATTTAGATGAATATATCAAATTAGATGAATCGGTCCTTTTGTATTATTTCCAAGTATGGCAGGAGGAATCTGACCAAATCTTGAGTGATCTATGTCAACGATTCTTAAATCGAAAATTATTTCAATATGTAGACTTTGATACACAAAAACATACTGAAAAGTTTGCTGTATTAAAAGAGTTATTTTTAGAAATAGAGATAGATCCGGAATACTATTTAGTTATCGATACAATTTCAGACGAGGCTTATGATTACTTTAGGTATGGTGAAGAAGGTGGGAAGAAGCCGATTTTACTATTACAAACGAACGGTGATTTAAAAGAAATTTCGCGTAAATCAGAACTAGTAGATGGAATAACTGGTAAAAAGTTATTCGATTCTAAGTTATATTTTCCTCACGATTTAATTTATAACGATCCTGATGAAAAGAAAAAGAAAGTAATCGAAATGATTGAAGAAATAGCAGGGGCTAAAAGAAGATAAAAATAGTAAACGGAAGTTATCCCCCGTTTACTCATTATTTAGACAAAGTACTAAAAACTTGATTTTCAGACTGATTGAAAGCGTTTGGCAGGCAGTCTGACGTTTACTATTGATGTATGTAAGGATTTCTATTCGTCACTAAGGCGTTTGCCTGCAACTGCATAATGATTTTTTGTCATTTCTTCAATGAAAACAACAATCTTTTCAGTTGGAGCACCTGTTGTTTCACTTACAGCATCAGTAACTTTTTCAACTAATGCTTTCTTTTGTTCTTCAGTGCGACCTTCTAGCATTTTTACTGTAACGTATGGCATGTTATGACCTCCTTCGTTTTATCATTTTTATTATAACTCAGGAAGTCAGAAAAATAACGATTAAATCAATTAACATTGAAGAAATCATAAAGAATAAATTAAACTATTAATAAATTAACTGTTCGGTTACATAAAACAGCAATTTTTCTCGAAAGGAGCAAAGAATGGGATCATTTTTTCAATATCCATTAAAAGATATACCATTAATATTATTAGTTGTTGCAATTTCGTTATCAGTCCATGAATTTGCACATGCTTATGCAGCTTATAAATTTGGAGATGACACGGCAAAGAGACAAGGTAGATTAACGCTTTCTCCATTTAGACATTTAGACATTTTCGGTACAATTGCGATTATTATTTTAGGCTTTGGTTGGGCAAGACCAGTTCCTGTAAATCGCCATAATTTTAAGCATCCGAGAATAGCAGGAATCTTAACTACTGCAGCGGGTCCGATTAGTAATCTAATTCTAGCGACACTTGGTTTAATCGCTTATTCATTATTATATAAATTCGGATTTTTTCATTCTTTCCCACAAGCACTATCACTTACTTTAGATTCTTTTTTTAATATTTTCGTTCAAATGAATATAGTATTATTTGTATTTAACTTAATTCCACTTCCACCACTAGATGGATATCGAATTTTAGAGGATTTAGCTCCTAATGATCTTCGTGCAAAAATGTCACAATATGAGCAGTATGGAGCATTTGTATTTTTAGTTTTAGTATTAACTCCATTAGATAACTATACAATTCAACCAATTTTCCAGGTTGCTATACCGTCAGTTTTCCACTGGATTAATTCAATCGTTACACCATTAATTTTTTAGGAGGGGCACAATGTCTGATCAACCAAAAAAGAAATCACTAGGTTTTAATATATTAAAAAATGATTCAACGAGTGGGCATGGCGGATTTGGTGTTGGAGCAATTAGTTTAGAAAATATTTCGCCAGTCTTTATTGATATACAAGAGAATGATGTTTTTGTAGATATCGGTGCAATGCACGCAAGAAGTTCAGTTGAAAAGGGGATCAAGTTTTTAACGAATGAGGATGAGGTTCCTAATGGAAAACCTTATTGGTTAGTGTGGGTCGCAACTGAGCGAACTGAAAGCGGTCCTTATTACGCTGGAGTAACAGGTTGCTACATGACTGTTGATCGTGAAGCTAGAAGGGGATATAAGGTTCTTCCTGACCACGTAAATAAAATGGATAAAGCGATGAAACGTAAAATAATGGTTGAACAGATGGATGAAAAGTCTCGTAAATTATTAGCCAATTTCTTAAAATCGCACAATGAAGAGATGTGGAATAATTCATCTGAACAATTAAAAACTGAACTTTTAGGTTAGTATACTTTTTTTGGTAAATTATATAAAAAATTTGAAGAAATCGTCGAATAATCTTTTTACATTTAAGACTAAATAAAGTAAACTAATAATAGCTTGGACAAAGCTAGGACTAGGACAAACAAAAGACCTTACCAATTTGGTGAGGTCTTTTGTTTTTACAGTAAATATTGTGAATACCAAGGCTTACTGTCCTTATTTTCATTTTTATGTTTTTGGTTTATTTTTTTATTTATACAAGGTTTTGTAGGTTGTGTCCCTTTACGAAAATAAAGTGAAATTTTATCGCCACAGCCTTCTTTAAACAAAAGACCAGTCTTTTCATCTATAGCAACTTTAACTAGATCATTTGGTAATTTAGCGTCTATATTTTTATCCAATAAATTTGTCATAACTGATGCCCATACCTTCTTCGACAGTGTACCCTCCTCTACGGTTAAATTTTTTGAATGATCATACCCAACCCATACCCCAACAATAAGATTTGAATGGAATCCTATCATCCAGCTGTCCGTTTTCGTAGTACCGGTTTTACCATAATAATCTTTTGATAGTTCAGGAATAATACTAGTACCTGTTACTGGCAAGTAGCTTGAAAAATTTGTGTTGAACATTCCGTTCATTAGTTGTTTCAGTATAATGGTTTGATCTTTATCTAATCTTTGTTTTTTATCAAACTTTTCTTTATAAATCGTCTTTCCATTTTGAGTCTTAATCTCTTTTACGAAATGAGGAATAACATCTTTACCATTATTCGCAATTAAAGCATATGCTCTTGTCATATCGAGCAATGAAGCATCTTGAGTGCCAAGGGCCATTGAAGGTAGTTTATTATTCGGTGTGGTTAAATGGAATAACTTCTGTGCTTTAATAAATTCGTCAGTACCGACTGCCTGTTGGGTTTTTACAGCGTATATATTGTCTGAAACAGCAATAGCTTTAGCTAGAGTAATTGAATCATGTGCGTATAGATTGCCACTATTTTTCGGGCTATATGAATCTCCATTTTCAAAGTGAAATATAGTAGGCTTACTTTGAAGTCTTGTTGATGGGGTATAACCATTTTCAAGTGCACTGTAATATAGAATTGGTTTTATTGTACTTCCTACTTGTCGTTTCGACGCTATTGCTCGATTAAATAAAAACTGTCCTTTCTCACGGCCTCCAGTCATCCCTAATACTTCACCAGTTTGACTATTTAATACGACTACACTAGCCTGTAAATCAGATTTTGGTCTAATATATTTATCAAATGCTTGATCAATATGCTTTTGAATAGCGGGATTAAATGTTGTATAAATTTGACTACCATTATTATTGATTGATTGTCCAATTGAAGTTGTAATCTCTTTTTGAACGCTTTGTTGAAAATAGGATGTAAATGAAGAATTTGAAGTATGTTTAATCGGTTTTAACTTTATCGTTTCATCAATTGCATTTTTAACAGTTTTTGAGCTGATTAATTTATTCTGTTCTAGTGCTGATAAAATTCGTTGCTGCCTTTTCTTTACAGATGAAAAATGAACGTAAGGATCATATGTTGAAGGATTAGCTGGAATACTTAATAAAAATGTAGATTCACCAACTGTAAGCTCGTTTGTCTCTTTTCCTAAGAAGGTATTCGCCGCAGTTTCTAGACCATAAATACCATGTCCAAAATAGATAGTGTTTAAATATGCTTCTAATATTTTATTTTTACTGTAGGCTGACTCAAGTCTCATCGTTAAATAAGCCTCTTTTAATTTACGATTAATCGTTTTCTCTTGTGAAAGATATAAATTTTTTGCAAGTTGCTGAGTTATTGTACTTCCGCCTTGAGCGTATTGTCCCTTTGTTATATTAATTAAGATAGCAGAACCCAACCTTTTTAAGTCGAAGCCATGGTGATGAAAAAAATTACGATCCTCAGAAACTAAAATACTATTGATCGCAATTGGAGGGACATCTGCAATTTTAAGTGTTTTACGATTTTGAAGTAACTTAGTTTTACTAATTAGCTTTTGATTGTGATCATAATAACTGGAATTTGATTCAATAAATAACGAAGGTTTTGTAGACGTAACTGCAAACAGATAGACACAAGATAAAAATAGTGTACCTGAAATTGAAATAATCGTAAGCAAAATACCGACCTTTTGAAGTGTACGCCAATGAAAAGAGTAGTTGATATTATACAAAAATGTATCCTCCTCTCGATTCGTTTCTCTAATTTAATACTAGTATGGTAGATTAGGAGAAATTTTATTCAAATTACCGTAGTAAAAAATATCAAAAAATTTAGCTTTAAAAATCTTGCATTTCACAAAAATTACTCTATACTTTTCTTTTGTACGGCAAAAAATTGTCGTAACAACACAAATCCGATAGGAATTAGGAAGAGTGGGGATAATACGAAACATAATCGAAAAAGTGGAGGCGCCTTGTTCAACTCAAACAAAACGATCCTTATGTTTCAAACTAAATCTTGATAAAGAAGGGTAGATGCATTAAATGGAATTATGGTTTACTGAAAAACAAACAAAAAACTTTGGAATTACTGCTAAAATTAATAAAACTTTACATACAGAGCAAACTGAGTTTCAAAAGCTTGACATGGTAGAGACAGAAGAGTTCGGAAACATGCTTATTTTAGATGGTATGGTTATGACAACTCAAAAAGATGAGTTTGTTTACCACGAAATGGTAGCGCATGTACCTTTATTCACACACCCAAATCCTGAAAACGTATTAGTTGTCGGTGGCGGTGACGGTGGTGTTATTCGTGAAGTATTAAAACACCCAAGTGTAAAGAAAGCAACTCTAGTTGAAATCGATGGAAAAGTAATTGAGTACTCTAAAATATACTTACCTGAAATTGCAGGGAAATTAGAAGATCCACGTGTAGAAGTAAAAGTAGACGATGGATTTATGCATATTGCAAATAGTGAAAATGTATACGATGTAATTATGGTAGACTCAACTGAACCAGTTGGTCCTGCAGTTAACTTATTTACAAAAGGCTTCTATGCTGGTATCTCTAAAGCATTAAAAGAAGATGGTATTTTTGTAGCTCAAACGGACAATCCATGGTTTACTCCTGAGTTAATCACACAAGTTCAACGTGATGTAAGAGAAATCTTCCCAATCACTCGTTTATACATTGCAAACATTCCAACATATCCAAGTGGAATGTGGACATTTACAATCGGTTCGAAAAAACATGATCCACTTGAAGTAGAAGAGAATCGTTTCTTCGATATTGAGACAAAATATTATACTAAAGAGCTACACAAAGCAGCGTTCGTATTACCAAAATTTGTAGCTGATCTTACTAAATAAGGGGGCTTTATTATGCGTTTTGATGAAGCTTATTCTGGAAATGTATTCATAAAGAGTCATCCAAGCTTTGAAGAAAGTAAAGCAGTTATTTATGGTATGCCTATGGATTGGACTGTAAGTTTCAGACCAGGCTCTCGTTTTGGTCCTGCGCGTATTCGTGAAGTTTCAATTGGATTAGAGGAATATAGTCCATATCAAGATAAAGAACTTGAAGAAGTTAAGTATTTTGACGCAGGGGATATTCCATTACCATTTGGTAATGCTCAAAGAAGCCTTGATATGATTGAAGATTATATTGACGGCTTATTAGCTGAAGGCAAATTTCCACTAGGAATGGGTGGAGAGCATCTTGTATCATGGCCAGTAATGAAAGCTATGTATAAGAAATACCCAGATTTAGCTATAATTCACTTTGATGCTCATACTGATTTACGTGATTCATATGAAGGTGAGCCATTATCTCACTCAACACCAATTAAAAAAGTTTGTGATTTAATTGGACCAAAAAATGTTTATTCATTTGGAATCCGTTCTGGTATGAAGGAAGAATTTGAATGGGCTAAAGAAGTTGGAATGAATTTATTCAAATTCGAAGTGCTTGAGCCGTTAAAGAAAGTACTTCCAACGCTTGCTGGACGTCCAGTATATGTAACGATTGATATCGATGTATTAGATCCTGCACATGCTCCTGGAACAGGAACACTTGAAGCAGGTGGTATTACATCAAAAGAAATGCTTGATAGCATCTTAGCAATCGCGAACAGTGATATTAACGTTGTTGGGGCAGACTTAGTAGAAGTAGCTCCAGTTTACGATCATGCAGAGCAAACTCAAGTTGCGGCAAGTAAATTTATTCGTGAAATCTTATTAGGCTGGGTAAAATAATAAGATTTGTTAAAGGCGATTTTTCGTTCGTTAGGACGAGAATCGCCTTTTTATATTGAATTTGAAATTGAAACAATTGAGGCCACTAAAATAATAATTTACTAAAAATGTAAAAATGTAAAAATGTAAAAATGTAAAAATGTAAAAATGTTATTGATAATGATAATCATTACCTTTATAATTGAGAACGATTATTATTATCATAATATAGGAGAATAGAAGATGAAAATGAAAAAAGGGGTAAGAAAATTTATTTTAACTCTACATTTGGTGTGCAGCTTAGTTTTTGGCCTTTTTATTATTGCTGTTTGTGCAACGGGTAGTGTATTAGTGTTTGGGAATCAGATTGAACATGTATTAAATCCGCAGTATTTTAAGCCTGCAAGTAGTGAAAGAAATATTGGAATTAAAGAAGCAGAAAAGATTTTTCTTGAACATTACAAAGGTTTTCAAATTTCGAGGATGGATGTGCCTTCAAAGTTAACAGACGTATATCATGCAAGTATGTCAAAAGGACATAATGAAATTGATGCATATGTTGATCCTAGCAATGGCAAATTATTAGGCAATTTCGATAGAGAGAAATCAGTCGTTTCTTTTTTTAAGGAGTTACATACACATTTATTATTAGATGATATTGGTGAAACAATTATTGGTATCGTTGCAATTGCATTTATTATCATTCTTATTACAGGTATTTATTTATGGTATCCAGGTATTAAGCGAATGTTTAAAAGCCTAAAAATTAAATGGAATAAAAGTCAAATGGCAAAAAATCTATCAATACATAATTTTATAGGGGTTATAACTTTACCATTTTTGCTTGTTGTAGCAATAACAGGAATGCTATTTCCATTCCAAGAAAAGATTGAAGAATCCTTGAAATTGAAATTTACAACGAATTATCCTGAAGAACTTAAATCAGTTGATAATGGTAAACAACAAATAGAACTGGATACGATCGTTGCCCAAATTAATAAATTACACCCGGAAGGTGAGTTATACAAGTTAAGACTTCCATCGGATAAAGAAGGGGTTATAGAAGCCCAATTAAGTGATGGCAGTTACGACCCTGAAGGTAAAGGAAATACAAGCGAATTTTTCGATCAATTTTCTGGAAAGCATGTAGGAACTTTTTCGAAAAATACAGAAACAGTCTATGATAAATTCTTTATTTGGCGAGAAAGTTTACATAGAGGAACTTTTGGTGGTGTGTTCGTAAAAATAATTTATGCCTTAGTTGGAATAGCTCCACTCGGTTTAGGAATAACTGGAATTACAATGTGGGCGTTAAAACGAAAAAATAAAGTTAAAAAAATGAGTAAATTACAGCAAACAGCATAAGAAGAACAAAACTTTATATGGGTATGATTTAACGACATTGGTTGAATCATTTGTTAGAACCCGAAAGAAAATGCGCTAAAAGACGTATTTATCTTTCGGGTTTTTTGTATAGGGCAAAAATATGATTATTTGTACTGTTTTTATACTAAAACAACAATTTTGTAGAAAGATAAAAATAGAAATATGTACAAAGTTAACGTTGACGTTAACGATATATTAGGAGTAAGATAAATAAGTGATATAAAAAAGTTAAATTCATTTCGAAAGGAGGCAATGATTTGCTTTACAAGATAGATGAAGTAGCGAAAGAATGTGGATTAACAAAGCGATCGATTCGTTATTATGAAGAAATTGGTTTAATTTCCCCACCTGAAAGAAGTGAAGGAGGATTTCGACTTTATTCAGACCTGCATATCGAACGATTGAAGAAAATAATGAATGTTCGGGATGTTCTTGGTTTTTCTTTGCAGGAGGTACAGGAATATATGGCAATTGGTGAGGCGTTTGAAGAATTCCGATTGCAGTATAGAGAAAACAAAGAAAAGATGAATGATGATGAAAGAAAAGAAAATCTTTTAGGAGCAGAAGCGATACTTGCTCAACAATTAAAAATGATTGATGAGAAACTTAAAAAAATGAACGATATTCGAGATGAAATGAATGAGATGTATCAGAGGGTGAAAAATGCATTAGAACAATAAATAATATGGGAGATGGATGAAATATGTCAAACTTGGCAGATCGTAAAAATCAAAAGACACATGCAAATCAAAAATCTGGTCTTTTGAATCAGCCAAAAGCTATTTGGGCTGTTGGCTTTGCTTGTATTATCGCATTCATGGGAATTGGATTAGTTGACCCAATTTTACCAGCAATTGCTGAAAAAATGCATGCTTCTAAAAGTGATGTAACGCTTCTTTTTACAAGTTACAATTTAGTAATGGCATTCGCGATGTTAATAACAGGTTTTATCTCCTCACGTATCGGAATTAAATGGACACTTCTTTTAGGCATACTGATTATTGCAGTCTTCGCTGGTCTTGGAGGTAGCTCAAGCAGTATATGGGAATTAGTATGGTTACGTGGAGGTTGGGGTCTAGGTAACGCATTATTCGTTGCAACTGCATTATCTGCTATTGTTTCATTATCTAGATCAGGTGTTGCACAATCGATTATTTTATACGAAACTGCGATTGGTCTTGGGATTTCAGTTGGTCCATTATTAGGTGGAGAATTAGGTTCAATCTCTTGGAGAGGTCCATTTTTTGGCGTTGCTTGTTTAATGGTCATTGCATTTTTATCTCTATCCATTATGATGCCAAAAACACCTATTACACAAAGTACGAAAAAAGCATCGTTTCTCGATCCATTCCGTGCTCTTAAACATAGATCATTATTAACTTTAGGGATTACAGCATTTTTATATAACTTTGGATTCTTTACTTTATTAGCATTCTCACCATTCTATATGGGATTAAAGGAACATGGTTTAGGATTTGTATTCTTAGGATGGGGACTTTTATTAGCAATTACATCTGTATTTATGGCTCCAAAATTACAAAAAAAATTCGGTACACTTAAATCGATGTATGCTATGTTAGCACTTTTCGCTATTACACTTATCGTAATGGGAATTGGAACTGATACGAATAGTGTAATTATTGTTTGTGTAATAATTGCTGGTGCATTTTTAGGAAATAACAATACATTAATTACAACAGCAGTAATGCAAGCAGCTCCAGTTGAACGTTCAACAGCATCAGCTGCATATAGCTTTTTACGTTTCCTTGGTGGAGCAATTGCACCATATTTAGCAGGTAAACTAGCTGAATGGTATAATCCACATGTACCTTTCTATGTAGGTGGATGTTTTGTATTACTATCGGTAATTTTCTTATTTATTAATAAAAAGCATTTAATTCATATAGATAAAGCAGAGTCTGCACATTAATATGATCGTGTATTTCTCGATAATTGGTGAAAACCCGCTAGGAATTACGTATTCCTAGCGGTTTTTTTTTTTTGAATATAAACAAACAAAAACCAGCCCTTTACGAGCTGGTTTCATGGTCCGAAATGACCGAACATCATCAGATAAACGATGAAGCCGATCAGTGCGAGTAATCCGATTAATGCTGCTGTAAAACTGCCGAACATGATTGCTTTTCGTTTGAAAATGAACCACAAAATGAGTCCAACAACAAATGGCACGAAAAAGGCGTACAAATAAATGAGAAAAATACTGGATAACGAAATGATTCCAATGCCTAGTCCAATGAAAAATAGTTTGCTAGATGATAGTTGTGCGATTGTTTTCATAAAATCCCCTTTTATTCTTCATATGTTCTTTATTGTCTCACAAACAGTTTTCAATTGAAAACAAAAATCCTCCTTACTTCAAGGCAAGATTATTTTGTTAGTATGTTGATGCTACTGACATCAGATGACGATCAATGAGTAATAGTTCCTGCATTTTTAGATTTGATGAGTCGAAATAAATATGACCGAAATTCATCATTATATTTTTGAAACAAGAAAATACCCCAATTTTTCAGATAGCCATATTATTTTGTTCACTTTAATGAATATTTTTCACAATTTTTTTGTTACCTATTTTATTTTTTTTATTAGATTATGCTAAAATGGGAAAAGATGATTTTTGGATGTGATTCGTTACGTTCATGGGGAGAAAAGGACGTGTAAAAGTGAAAGGACAACAAGGCATACCTGTCTCAATTGACTTTGAGACTTTAATAAAAGATCCACACGGGCGTGATAAAATCAGTTTTCAAGCAAATGGCCTATATTATAAAAAAGATGATATTTCATATTTATTATTTGATGAAAATCACGAGGACCGAAAAGTAAAGGCTACTATGAAAATAGGTAAAGGGGAAGTAACAATTATTCGTAATGGCGGAGTTATGATGCGTCATCAGTACCGAGTAAATGAAACAACTGAAGGTACTTTCTCAAATGAATTAGGCGTATTTCAAACTAAGGCATATACAAAAAAACTACAATTTCTAGTATCTGAAGGTCCTTTGAAAGGGGTACTTCAATTAGGATATAAGTTATTCGTAGGAGATGAAAATGCTGGGTCGTATAACATTACAGTATCAATTAAGGAGGCAACGATATGAATACATTAGAACAAGTGAAAAGCCGTTTGAAAAATGAAATCGAAGCTGCGGTAATAAAAGCAGGATTAGCAACGGAGGAACAATTACCACAAGTCGTATTAGAATCACCTAAAGATAAAGCGCACGGAGATTTTTCAACAAATATGGCAATGCAATTAGCGCGTGTTGCTAAAAAGGCTCCTAGAATGATTGCAGAGGAGTTAATTAATTCTTTTGACCAAAGTAAAGCAAGCATTAAAAAAGTAGAAATTGCTGGACCAGGTTTCATCAATTTTTATATGGATAATAGTTATCTTACTGATTTAATTCCAACGATTATTAAATCGGGAAATGAATATGGCCAAACAAACTTTGGTAACGGTGAAAAGATTTTAGTTGAGTTTGTTTCAGCAAATCCGACTGGAGATTTACATTTAGGTCATGCTCGTGGAGCTGCATTTGGAGATTCATTATGCAATATTTTAGATAAAGCAGGTTATGAAGTAACTCGTGAATATTATATTAATGATGCTGGAAACCAAATTAATAATTTAACTTTTTCGGTAGAAGCACGTTATATGCAAGCACTTGGAATGGATAAAGAAATGCCTGCAGATGGCTACCATGGTGCAGACATTATTGAGATTGGTAAAACATTAGCTGCTGAATTCGGTGATCGTTATGTGAATGAACCAGAAGAGGCTCGTTACAAGTTCTTCCGTGAGTACGGTTTAAAATTAGAAATGGAAAAACTACAACGAGATCTACGTAATTTCAGAGTCGAATTTGATGTGTGGTATTCAGAAACTTCATTATATCAAAATGGAAAAGTGTTAGAGGCTCTTGATGATTTAAACCAACGTGGTGAAACATATGAAGAAGAAGGAGCGACTTGGTTCCGTTCTACAACATATGGTGATGACAAAAACCGTGTACTAATTAAAAGCGATGGCTCGTATACTTATTTAACTCCGGATATCGCTTACCACCGAGACAAGCTTAGTCGTGGTGCAGATAAATTAATTGATATTCTTGGGGCTGACCATCACGGATACATTCCTCGAATGAAAGCAGCAATTCAAGCATTAGGTTATAATGCTGATACGCTTGAAGTAGAAATTATCCAAATGGTTCAGTTATATCAAGATGGTGAAAAAGTTAAAATGAGTAAACGGACAGGTAAAGCTGTAACGTTACGTGATTTAATGGAAGAAGTAGGTACTGATGCAACTCGTTACTTCTTTGCAATGCGCGGTTGTGATTCACATTTAGACTTTGATATGGACTTAGCAGTTTCTAAATCAAATGAAAACCCTGTGTATTATTCACAATATGCTCACGCTCGTGTATGTAGTATTCTTCGTCAAGGTGAAGAAATGGGTATCGTTTACAATGGTGAAGCGGATTACAGCCTTGTTTCGTCTGAAAAAGAATATGAGTTATTAAAGAAATTAGGAGAATTCCCAGGAGCGGTTTCATTAGCTGCTTCAAAACGCACTCCTCATCATATTACAAACTATGTGTTTGAATTAGCGGGTACATTCCACAGCTTCTATAATGCAGAAAAAGTATTAGATGCTGAAAATGTTGAAAAGTCAAAAGCTAGACTAGCTTTAATGAAGGCAGTTCAAGTTACATTACAAAATGCATTAGCTTTAGTTGGAGTTTCTGCACCAGAAAAAATGTAAATAGTAAATTAAAAGTACCATGCCCTAATTTAGGGTATGGTACTTTTTTGTTAACTTAATCTAATTTCCAAAGTATTATTTTGTATTTTTTTAGTAAGTTATTTTATAAAACTTTGTCGGTAAATAGGGAAAAATAACAAGTTTCACCATTTTTTTAAATTTTTTTAAAAACGACCCCCTAAAAAATGAAAGTCTCTACGAATAGTTATAGTGAGAATAATTTAAGAAATTTTTTATAAAGGGGAAAAAAATTAATGAAAAAATTATTAGTACATACGACTGCTACAGCACTATTATTATCTCAGCTAGGATTCTCTAGTTCAGTACTTGCTGCTGAAAATGATACAGTTTCACCAACTGATCAAAAGGAAGAAGCACCAGCATTAGTTAAAGGCGATTTCTTCTATTTTGTTAAAACAACAGTAGAAAAAATTCAATTGTTACTAACAACAGACAAAGTTAAAGAAGCAGATCTTTTAGCACAATTTGCTCAAGAGCGCATTCATGAAGCAAGAGAATTAATTAAAGAAGGTAAAGAAGATTTAGCAAAAGAAACATTAAAAGAAGCTTTAAGTCAAATGGACAATGCTCAAGGCCAAATTGATGGTAAACTTCCAACTGTTACTGAGCCAACGACTTCAGAAACAACAACAGAAGGTACTGTTACTACGAAACCAGCAGAAGATTCAACTGAAGTAGAAAAAGAAGACACAGAAAAAGTTGAGACAGATAAACAAGATACAGACAAACAAGAAGTAGAAAAAGAAGACCAAGAAAAAGCTGAGACAGACAAACAAGAAACAGAAAAAGAAGATCAAGATAAAGCTGAAACAGACAAACAAGACACAGAAAAAGAAGATCAAGATAAAGCTGAGACAGACAAGCATGAAAAACAAAAATTAACAAGAGAGCAAAAAGAAATTGCAAAAATTCAGCATCATTTAAATAACAATTTACTTGTTTTAGCAAATGTTTTAGATCAAGTTAAAAATCCAAAAGCAAAAGCTGCGATTGCTAAAAATATTGAAAAGAGCTTTAACAAAATTTCTGAAAGATTAGAGAAAGTCTTAAAACATACAGAACAGGATTCAACTGCTCTAAAACCAGTTATTACAGTTCAATACCCAGATTCAACTACAGATCAGTCAGCTACGCCAGAAGTTATTACAACAGTGACTAAAATTGAAGACGTAAATGATACAGACGTGAAAAATGTTAATGAAGACGAACAAGGTGAAAATGATGACAAAGATGATGCTGCTGAAGTTGCTACAAAACCTGTAACAGTAGAGCATGAGGAAGAACATCAACATAAGTCAAAAGAAGTAAAACCAGTTAAAGTTAAAAAAGTAAAAGTTGAAAAAGAAGAAAAACATGTAGTAAAGCATGAAGTAAAACACGTAGTAAAGCACGAAAATGGTACAAACCATAGAAATCAAGGTGAACATGAAAATCGTGGAAACCACAAGGGAAATCAAAAGCAAGAGAATAATAAATCAAATAACCAAGGTGAAAACCATGGAAATGGACATGGTAAAAACTAATAAGTAATTATTTCCATTAACCTTTCAATAAAATCATATGAAACATTTCATAAGATGCGATATGCTTAAGTTTAACGGTTAAAATTAAAATGGTGCCTCATACATTCATTTAATTATATAATGAGTGGAGGCGCCTTTAAGTTTTTATGGCTAAGCAATCCTCTTTTGAAAGGAGATCGGGTCTTGTTACTTACAATTTTTCAGACGCTTTATAAAAGAAAAGAAAAAATTGAAGATATTGTATTAACAATACAACAGTCTTCATCAAAAGAATTAGATGATTTTATCGTTCAATATACTCCTTTTATAAACAAAACTGTTTCCACTATTTGTGGAAGATATATTACTAATCAAGAAGATGAATTTAGTATCGGTTTAAATGCATTTCATGAAGCTATTAAACTATATTCATACAAAAAAGGTTCGTCATTTCTATCTTTTGCAAAGTTGATCATAAAACGAGAATTAATCGATTATTTTCGCAAGGAATCTAAATACCAATCGTTGACCTCAGAACAAACCGGTTCAGATGATATACATAAACAATATGATGACCATGTGTATAGCTCTTATATAAAAAACTTTGATGAAGTAAATCGTAAAGAAGAAATTATTCATTTCAGTGAGATGCTTAAACAATTTGGAATTTCATTAGAAACTTTAGTAGAGGTTTCGCCTAAACATGAAGATACTAGGGAGCATATTTTTTCAGTTGTAGACCTAGTTACATCTGATGAAGAAATGTTAACTTTTCTATATAAAAAGAAAAAATTACCGATGAAAAAACTAGAAACTAAAGTTAATATAAGTCGAAAATCGCTAGAAAAACATAGAAAATATATAATTGCCATGAGTATCATTATCGTCAATGAGTATATTTATTTAAAAAACTATTTAAAGAGGGGGAACTGAAGATGAACAATGGTATCGTTTTAAAAGTTAATCATTCTTCCGTAGTTGTACTAACAGCTAACGGTGAATACTTAAAATGTAAAAAATTATTGTCATCCTATTCGATCGGTGAAGAAATTCAGTTCCCCAACAATGCAATCATTTTAAATAAAAAAATGAAATTGAGCATCCCTAAATTGATACCTGTCGTAATTGCGAGTGGATTGATTCTTTTTTCTTTTATATTTGTCAATTTGAACATCAATGAAGCATTGGCAGCAGGAAAGGTTACAATTGACTCAGAAGCAAAGGTATCTTTAATATTGGACAAACAGTTAAAGGTCATTGCATTAAAAGGTCACAATGAACAAGGTAAACAATTGATCAACAAAATGGATAACTGGAAAAATGAGTCCCTACATTTAGTTATGGATGATTTAGTTGATGAAATGGAGAAATCTAAAGTAATTAAACCAGATGAAATAATCAAATTAACTGGTGAGATGAGAAAAGAATTTGAAAATAAACAAAGTGAGCTAAATCATGAATTGAAGGATATTCAAGATAGTAATAATCATATTAATATCCCAAATTCTAAGAATTTAGAACAGCCAAAGGTTAAAACTCAAAACCAAAGCCAAAATCAAAATAAACCAGAAAAAAGTTTTAATTCTAATTCAACGAAAGTGACAAAAGGCGAAACTAATAACAATAAATCTAGTTTAAAGTCACCTACAATCGAAAAAGAAAAAAATAATGTTAATGGTCATTCAAAAGAAGTTCAGAACAATAGACATCAAGATGAGCACTGGGGAAATAAGCAACGTCAATGGAATCATAAAAATCAAGTTGAACATCATGAATCACTGAATCAAAACAAACAATACAACAACAATGAAAAGCATCAAGTCAAAAAAAAAAATGACTATAATGATGTCGGCGGATTAAGAAAAAGTAATAATGATCAACGAAAAAATAATGAAGGATGTCATGGGTGCAATAATCGTTATAAAAAATAATGGAAACGATAACATAACACTGATGGCTGGCAAAATAGTAATGAAAAACACTCAGATTAATAATCTGAGTGTTTTTTTATACAAATAACATTACTAACCCCATAAAAGAATAAAGGCTTAGGAAATACCGTTCAAATGCTCATGAATAACCAGCCAAACACCATGGCTTTCTAAATACATTGGTAGCTCTACCATGCCGACTACAAAGTTTCCTTTCAAATAGCCTTCAATTGATAAGTACATGTTGCAGAAGTATGATCGGTAGTTAACCATTTTACATTTGTAGCTGAGTACACTTCATCTTGAATTACATTCCAAGCATTTTAAAAAATACTGTTTAATTTCATCTATAAACCATCATATCATTGTTTCTTTCCATAATTAATCAGTTAGTTTAAAGCCAAAAGAGAAACCCTCAAGGTAAGTTAAACTTCCTTAAGGGCTGCGTTAGAATAATTCTTAACACCATTATTTTTGCTGTTATGTCTTTGGAACTCAACTTAAATAACTTCGATCATCCCACCACTTATTCGCTTATAACCTCTCCATTTCGACATATCCTCCATTAATTGCAATAGAGCTAAATCCTTTTTTTTCGATTCAATCATTATATCGATATCTTTTCCAATTGATCTGACGATGTCAAAAAAGGGCTTAATAAAATGAAGGTCAATTAAATCTGAATGCGCTCTAAACTCTTTATCGGATTTCGGAGATGAAATATGAATTTTAGGCTTCAAATATGTATGTTCCCAAGTAGAGAATATAAGGGGTAATAATCTCTCTAACGGTTCTTCGCATAAGTTTGCCATATGATGATGATAGTCAAATACGAGCGGAATACCTTCGTTTTTACAAACCATTAGTGTTTCAGCGGTATTATACGTTTTATCGTCATTTTCTAACGTCATTTGTTTTTTTATGTGAGTAGGGAGCTTTTTTATATTTTCATAAAAACGTTGGATCGCAAGCTCTTTATTGCCATAAGCTCCTCCAATATGTATATTAATGACGCTTTGGTCTGAAATACCCATCGCTTCAAGAACTTTATAATGATACTCCATATCAATCACAGCATTATCAGTAATATGAGGTTTATCACTTGTAAAAAGCGTGAATTGGTTAGGATGAAAACTAACTCTTAATTCATGCTTTTTGATAAAATCGCCTATTTCTTTAAATTGTTTGTGAAAAATATTTATATAATCGAATTCTACATCTGGATGAGTCGCCAAAGGGACCATTGAAGAGGACATTCTATATAAGGGGATTTGTTGTCCCACATTATAATGAAGTGCTCTATACGTATTTTCAATATTTTGCGATGTAACATAAATTAATTTCTCTAAACGTTCGTCCAGGTCAAGGGCTTTATAACGTGTATATGTAAGAGTTTTTGCAGGTGAACAATTATATAATGATAATGCATGTGATACGTACCCAAATCGAATGATCATATTTTGTTCACCTCTTCCTTGATTTTTGTATACGTACAAAGGACTACATTAATGGAGAAAGAAGCTTAGATAAAAGCTTACGACACTTCCATAAGAATGTTGTATTTTTATAATGCTGGGTAGGATAAGTTTTTGAGCGTTCTAAGTCCTTTGTAAATATTTCTTTAATCTTCATTATGAAAGATTCACTCGAAAAAATACAGCTCCATTCATCATTTATGCAAAGACTTCTACGATCAAAGTTAACGGAACCTACATCACAGTAATGATCATCGATTAGTAGTACTTTGGCATGAAAGAACCCTTTCTGATAATGAAAAACTTCCCCACCACCTTCTAAAATTAAAAGGAGATGTGGAAAACTCGCCTCTTTAACTAGTCTGTGATCTTCTTTTTCCGGCACCATTACGCATATGTGGACGCCTCGATTAAGAGCTGCAAGAAGTGCGTTCATCAATTTTTTTGTTGGAATAAAATAAGGTGTACCAATGTAAATATGATTTTTTGCCTGATCTATTAAATCTTTATATAGGTTCTCAATGCGTACAAAGTCCGACGAATAGAAGTGGTGCTCGATTTCTCCTTTTACTAATTCATCGTCATTAATTAGCGCAAAGGATTCTCCGCCACTTCTAACCCAGTCTATTAAAAATTGAATGTGTAAATCTTTTACACCTTCACCTGTCATTCGAATATGATAATCTCTCCAATAACCTAAGTCTTCATCAAAGCCAATATATTCTTTGCCAATATTAAAACCACCAAAATAGCCGATTTTTTGATCTATTACTGTAATTTTACGATGGTTACGATGTTGAAACCGATAGAGAGTATATGGAAATCCAATTCTCCGATTAAAAAGTACTTCCACGTTATTTTCTTTTAGTTTTTTTATTCTTTTACGCTTTAGTCTAAAGCTTCCGATCCAATCAACAAGGAGGCGTACTTCTAATCCTTCCCGAGCTTTTCTTTCAAGTAATGATAAAAATTTTTCAGATGTATCATCATTTCGAACAATATAAAAAAGCATAGAAATGCTACTACTTGCTTCTGTTATGTCGTCTAGAAGATGCTTGTACAAATCATTACCATCTGTTATTAATATTGTTTCGCTATATCTTTTTTTAAATGGACAAGTTTTATCATATTTATGAAAGGCTTTATAGCCAAAATAAAGATCTAAGCTAGCAAGGAGTATAAGAAAGAGTAGAGCAATTAAGCAAATGCAAAGAATCATATAATTAAACTCCTTTACCTTTTACGTGTTGATAGTATGACCATTTCCATTGAAGAATATGAAAAAGAGCCAATTTATTATGAAAAAGTATTTGACTGAATAGTCATTCATAATATAATTAAATTATATATTTTCTGAATATTATTATGGTTATAAATTTTTAAACAGTAAGCGTTTTCTTTTATAACCGGGAAAATTGGGGGAGGAATACATCATGAATCATGCACTTTTGTATTTGAACGCACTAGGGTTTGTGGCAATTACAGTTTATGCAATTTATTTATTCATTTACCTGATTCAAACAAGACTTGCCTACATTAAATTAGGTAAAAAAGAAGAATTTGAAAGAAACTTGAAAGAACGTTTTCAAAAAATTTGGGTCAATGTTTTTGGACAAAAAAAGCTATTGAAGGATAAGAAAAGTGGATTTATTCATTTGTTATTCTTTTATGGATTCATTTTAGTTCAAGCAGGGGCTTTAGACTTTATTATAAGAGGTCTTGTTCCTAGCGCACATTTACCTCTTGGACCTTTGTATGGTGCATTTACATTTTTTGAAGAAATCATTGCGTTACTAATATTGGTGGCAGTTGTTTGGGCCTTCCATAGACGATATATTGAAAAGTTAGTTCGACTAAAAAGAGGTTGGAAAAGCGGTTTAGTTCTTATTTTTATTGGTTTATTAATGTTATCAACACTATTTGGTAATGGCATGGGAATCATTTGGCATGGTGAAGCAACGAGTTTCCACGAACCAATCGCATCATTAATTGCAACGATTTTTAATGGTATTAGTAAGCCTTTATCCATTTCGTTATTTTATGTTGCTTGGTGGACTCACTTAATTTCACTTTTAACGTTCTTAGTATATGTACCTCAATCAAAACACGCACATTTACTTGCTGGTCCAGCGAACGTGTATTTTAATCGTTTAACGAAAGCAGGAAAATTAGAAAAAATAGATTTTGAGGATGAAACACAAGAGACATTTGGTGTTGGAAAAATCAGCGACTTCCGTCAATCACAGTTAATTGACTTATATGCTTGCGTAGAATGTGGTCGTTGTACGAATGTATGTCCAGCTACTGCAACTGGAAAAATGCTGTCACCGATGGATTTAATTTTAAAACTTCGTGATCATTTAACTGAAACAGGGGCTGTTGTAACGTCTCGTGCACCTTGGGTTCCAACAGTTGCATTTTCTAAAACAAAAGGAAATCAATTAGCATTTGCTTCACAAGGAAAACAAGAATCAGCAGCAACATTAGAATATAGTCCAAGTTTAATTGGTGACGTAATTACTGAGGAAGAGATTTGGGCATGTACAACTTGTCGCAACTGTGAAGATCAATGTCCAGTAATGAATGAGCATGTTGAAAAGGTAATTGATTTACGTCGTTATTTAGTTTTAACAGAAGGTAAGATGCAACCTGATGCTCAACGTGCAATGACAAATATCGAACGTCAAGGAAACCCATGGGGATTAAATCGTAAAGACCGTGAAAACTGGAGAGAACTTGACGAAAGTATCCATATCCCAACAGTAAAAGAAGCTCAGAAAGCAGGAGAAGAAATTGAATACTTATTCTGGGTTGGTGCAATGGGTTCATATGATAACCGTAGCCAAAAAATCGCATTAGCATTTGCGAAACTAATGAATGAAGCTGGAGTTAAGTTTGCAATTTTAGGTAATAAAGAGAAAAATTCTGGCGATACACCTAGACGATTAGGTCAAGAATTCTTATTCCAAGAGTTAGCAAGTAATAATATCGCAGAAATTGAAAAAGCGGGAGTAACTAAATTAGTAACAATTGACCCACATGCTTATAACACATTTAAAAATGAATATCCTGATTTTGGTTTATCAATAGAAGTTTATCATCATACAGAATTATTATCTCAATTGGTTAAAGAAGGTAAGTTAAAGCCGGTTCATCAAGTAAATGAAGTGATTACTTACCATGATTCATGCTATTTAGGTCGATACAATGAAGTTTATGAAGCTCCTAGGGATATTCTTCGTGCAATTCCTGGTGTCAAACTAGTTGAAATGGAGCGTAAGCGTGAAACAGGTATGTGCTGTGGAGCGGGTGGAGGATTAATGTGGATGGAAGAGCATGTTGGTAATCGTATTAATGTAACACGTACTGAACAAGCACTTGCAGTTAGTCCAAATGTAATTGGAACAGGTTGTCCGTATTGCTTAACAATGCTATCAGATGGAACAAAAGCAAAAGAAGTCGAAGAGAATGTTAAAACACTAGATATAGCAGAGCTTTTAGAGTTATCGATTTTTGGTGACAAACAAAACCAAGCTTCATAAAAGTTCTATAACTTTTCAATCTTCATAAAATAGCAATGAAAGGTGTGCAACTTGTACACCTTTCAGACTGCCCGGCAACGTTTTAAACCGCCTTTTATTTAGTGAATTGATTGATTATAGGATTTTATTATAAAGGAGAAATAGATCAAACTTTAAGGGGGAAAATGGGATGAGTAAAACAGTTATAGTAAGTGCAGTTCGTACACCAATCGGACGTTTTGGAGGTGCCTTAAAAGGCTTTACTGCTGCCCAGTTAGGTGGTATCGCAATTAAAGAGTCATTGAACCGTGTTAACCATCCATTAGAAATGATTGATGATGTAATAATGGGAACAGTTTTACAAGGTGGACAAGGACAATTACCGTCAAGACAAGCACTTCGTAATGCAGGATTACCTTGGGAAACAAGATCAGAAACAATAAATAAAGTATGTGCATCTGGTATGCGTAGTGTTATGCTTTCTGATTTATTGATTCGATCTGGCGAAAGTAAACGGATTGTTGCAGGTGGAATGGAATCCATGAGTAATACACCTTATTATCAAACCTCTATAAGATGGGGAAATAAAATGGGGAATACAGAGTTAAAAGATGGTCTTCTAGTAGATGGTTTAACTTGTTCATTTACTGGTGTTCATATGGGTACATATGGAAATGAAGTTGCTAAAATCGAAGACATATCTCGTGAGCAACAAGACGAGTGGGCACTTCGTAGTCAACAACTTGCGGTTGAATCAATTAAAACAGGTAAATTTGAAGAAGAAATTGTAGCGGTTGAGTCCGTTGGCAAAAAAGGAGTCGTAACCAAAATAGAAGTAGACGAGTGTCCAAGGGAAGATACTACGATTGAAAAAATAGCTAAGCTATCACCAGCATTTGATCGCGACGGAACAATCACAGCTGGAAATGCACCTGGATTAAATGACGCAGGTGCAGCACTTTTATTAATGAGTGAGGAAGAAGCAAAACTAAATGGCTACTTACCTTTAGCTACAATCGTTGCAACAGAATCAATGGCTGTAGAAGCAAAGGACTTCCCTAAAACTCCAGGATATGTCATTCAAAAATTATTACAAAAAACAAATAAAAAGATGTCAGATATAGACTTATTTGAAATTAACGAAGCATTTGCAGCAGTAATTTTAGCAAGTGCGAAAATAGCGGATATACCTTTAGAAAAAATAAATGTAAATGGTGGAGCTATTGCTCTAGGGCATCCAATTGGAGCAAGTGGTGCAAGAATCATCGTAACTTTAATTAATGCTCTAAAAGCAAGAGGCGGAGGCCTAGGAATTGCTGCAATCTGCAGCGGCGGTGGCCAAGGAGACGCAGTCTTAGTAGAGGTACGATAAGAGGGGAACGCAAGAATAGCAGGGTATGGGAAGAGCAGGAAAGGTATGGAGGGAAATATATCCTTCTGTCTAAGTACTGCCTCCCTTAAGCTGTTATTTTTTTTGCTTTTCTACTTTTGCCTATTAACTTGATCTTGTTTTTCCTTCCTTCCAGACTTAAAAATTTTTCTACAAAAAATAACAGGAATTTTCAGATTTTTGTCTAATATTATACGAAGTAGACTATCTTTTTAGTTAAAGTACAAAATATTTTGTTAACGCTTACAAATATCGACAAAAACAACATGGCAGTGATAAGGGAGCAATTTTGTTAAGGGGAATAGGATATAAAATAATTATCTTTAATTAAAACCTCTTATTTGATTGTGATCCTTGTCCTAGCAAAAATCGGGGGAAATGATCTATGCAATTTCGTTTAAGTGAAGAACATGAAATGATTCGTAAAATGGTAAGAGATTTTGCTAGAAATGAGGTTGCTCCGTCAGCTGCTGAGCGTGATGAGCATGAAAAATTTGATCGTTCAATTTTTGATCAAATGGCTGAGTTGGGATTAACAGGTATTCCATTCCCAGAGGAATATGGTGGAATCGGTAGTGATTATTTAGCTTACGTTATCGCGGTTGAAGAGCTTTCTAGAGTTTGTGCTTCAACGGGTGTAACTTTATCGGCTCACACTTCATTAGCTAGTTGGCCGATATATAAATTTGGTACGGAAGAACAAAAACAAAAATTCTTAAAACCGTTAGCACAAGGTACAAAAATTGGTGCTTATGGATTAACTGAACCAGGATCTGGATCAGATGCTGGTGGTATGAGAACGACTGCTAGAAAAGAAGGAAACGAATTTATATTAAATGGTTCAAAAATATTTATTACTAACGGTGGAGAAGCGGAAATTTACGTAGTATTTGCGGTGACTGATCCTACAAATAAACACGGTGTTTCTGCATTTATCGTTGAAAGTGATACACCAGGTTTTTCAGTTGGTAAGAAAGAAAGTAAATTAGGTATTCGTTCATCACCAACAACTGAAATTATCTTTGAAGAATGCCGTATCCCAGCTGAAAACCTATTAGGTGAAGAAGGTAAAGGATTTAAAGTCGCGATGCAAACTCTTGATGGTGGTAGAAATGGAATCGCTGCTCAAGCAGTAGGTATTGCACAAGGTGCTTTAGATGCGTCAGTTGATTATGCTAAAGAGCGTGTTCAATTTGGTAAACCAATTATTGCTCAACAAGGTGTCTCATTTAAACTTGCAGATATGGCTACAAGTATCGAAGCTTCTCGTCTATTAACTTATCAAGCTGCATGGTTAGAATCTAATGGACTTCCATATGGTAAGGAATCTGCTATGTCTAAATTACTTGCAGGAGATACTGCGATGAAGGTTACAACAGAGGCAGTACAAGTTTTTGGTGGTTATGGATATACGAAGGATTATCCGGTGGAACGCTTTATGAGAGACGCTAAAATCACTCAAATCTATGAGGGAACACAAGAAATTCAAAGACTAGTAATCTCAAGAATGCTATAAAAAATAATATTTATTCTTCTATTCGCATTACGAATGATTATGATCGCTTGGTACAAGGAATATGGGATGCCCTTTACCAAGTTTTCTTTTACAAAAAAAGGCAATTATAATTCTGGGGGATGATTAGTATGGTAGAAAAGTATCAAGCTAAGCACAAGATTCGTTTCGTTACTGCATCAAGCTTATTTGATGGCCATGACGTGTCAATCAATATGATTAGAAGATTATTGCAAGAAAATGGTGTTGAAGTTGTTCATTTAGGCCATAACCGCTCTGTTGAAGAAATTATTAACGCAGCAATTCAAGAGGATGTACAAGGTATTTCAATTTCTTCCTACCAAGGTGGACATATGGAGTACTTTAAATATATGTACGACTTGCTTCAAGAAAGAGGCGCTTCTCACATCAAGTTATTTGGAGGCGGCGGTGGCGTAATTCTGCCTAAAGAGCAAGAGGAGTTAGAAGAATACGGGATTACTAAAATCTATTCACCTGAAGATGGACGTATAATGGGACTTCAAGGAATGATTAATCATATGTTACAAAGCACAGATTTTCTTCCACCTTTGAAGGACTTAGAAAACATTCAAAAACTATCTGCTACAAATCATAAAGAAATTGCTAGATTTATTACTTTAGCTGAAAATAAAGGTTCTCTAGATTCAAGCTTAGAGATGGCCGCAACATTAGAAAAATCAGAAACTAGTAAAAGTGTAGTAATTGGTATGACTGGTACTGGTGGAGCGGGTAAGAGTTCATTAACAGATGAGCTAGTACGCCGTTTTATTCAAGAGTTTCCAGAAAAAACAATCGGTATTGTTTCAATTGACCCAACAAAACGTAAAACAGGTGGGGCATTATTAGGTGATCGTATTCGTATGAATTCAATTCACCATCCAAATGTGTATATGAGAAGTTTAGCTACTCGAGATAGTCAATCTGAAATCTCAAATGCATTAGAGGATACTATTTCAATCTTAAAATCAGCTGATTTTGACGTTATTTTTGTTGAGACAAGTGGTATAGGTCAAGGTGACGCTGCAATTACTCAGTACAGTGATATTCACCTGTATGTTATGACAAGTGAATTTGGAGCACCTTCTCAATTAGAAAAAATTGATATGATTGACTTTGCTGATTTGATTGCAATTAATAAATTTGAACGTCAAGGCTCAGAAGATGCATTACGCCTTGTTCAAAAACAATATCAACGTAGTCGCCATCTTTTCCATGATGATATCGCTACAATGCCTGTATACGGAACAATAGCTAGCCAGTTCAACGATGCAGGAACTAATAATTTATTTTTAGCTTTAACAAAATCAATTGAAAAACACACTACAAATGAGTGGAATACGACATATATTAAGCCGGGTAATGTGGAGAAACAACATGTCATTATTCCAAGTAATCGTCGTTTCTATTTAAGAGAAATTGCAGAAACTGTAAGAAACTATCACGAAAATACTGAAGTCGAGGCAGCAAAAGCTTCAAAGCTTTATCAAATTGAAGGAACACTGTCTGAAATAGAGTCACTAAATATTGAAGATGCAAAAAATACACTAGTAGATTTGAAAAATAAATTTGAAGAATCTCTTGCTCCATCTACAAAACAAGCTCTTAATCATTTTAAATTGATTAAGGAAGCATATTCACAAGATCAACTAATTCAAAAAATTAGAGATAAAGAAATTAAAATTGAATTAACAACGACAACTTTATCGGGTACAAAAATACCGAAAGTATCTGTACCTACTTATCGAGATTATGGAGATTTATTAAGATGGGTAGCGAAAGAAAACGTGCCTGGATATTTCCCATTTACAGCTGGAGTATTCCCATTCAAGCGTCAAGATGAAGATCCGAAGAGACAATTTGCTGGTGAGGGACCTCCAAGCAGAACGAATAAACGATTCCACTATCTATGTGAGAATGACCCAGCTAAACGTTTAAGTACAGCATTTGATTCAGTAACTCTATATGGAGAAGACCCAGCAATTCGTCCTGATATTTTTGGGAAAATTGGTGAGAGTGGAGTAAATGTATGTACTTTAGATAATATGATTGAACTTTACAATGGTTTTGATTTATGTAGTCCTTCAACATCTGTTTCTATGACAATTAATGGTCCAGCACCAATTATTTTAGCTATGTTTTTAAATACTGCTATCCATCAACAAGTTGAAATAAAAGAAAAAGAATTAGGCCGAATTTTAACAGTTGAAGAATTCACAGAAATCAAGCGAGTAACTTTACAAAAAGTTCGTGGTACTGTTCAAGCTGATATTTTAAAAGAGGATCAAGGGCAAAATACATGTATTTTCTCAACAGAATTCGCTTTAAAAATGATGGGCGATATTCAACAGTATTTTATTGATAATAGTGTTCGTAATTATTATTCAGTTTCTATTTCTGGATACCACATTGCTGAAGCTGGAGCAAATCCAATTTCACAACTTGCATTCACTTTATCAAATGGATTCACTTACGTTGAATATTATTTAAGTCGAGGAATGAAAATTGATGATTTTGCACATAATTTATCGTTCTTCTTTAGTAATGGACTTGATGCAGAGTACTCAGTAATAGGCCGTGTAGCGAGAAGAATTTGGGCTGTTACGATGAAAGAAAAATATGGTGCATCTGAACGTAGTCAAAAACTTAAATACCATGTCCAAACATCTGGTCGCTCATTACATGCTCAAGAGATGGCATTTAATGATATCCGTACAACGTTACAAGCATTACTGGCTTTATATGATAACTGTAACTCACTTCATACAAATGCATATGATGAGGCTGTTACAACTCCTACTGAGGAATCTGTGCGTCGTGCAATGGCGATTCAGCTTATTATTCAAAAGGAAAATGGTCTATCGAAAAATGAAAATCCAATCCAAGGATCATTTATCATTGAGCAGCTAACAGACTTAGTAGAAGAAGCAGTCTTAAAAGAGTTTGAGAGAATCAGTGACCGTGGTGGCGTATTAGGTGCGATGGAGCTTCAATATCAACGTGGCAAAATTCAAGAAGAGTCACTTTATTATGAAACACTTAAACATAATGGTGAACTTCCAATTATAGGAGTAAACTCTTACATCAATCCGAACGAACAAATGGAATCAATTAATACAATGGAAATCGCTAGATCAAGCTACGAAGAAAAACAATCGCAAATTGATCATGTCGAACAATTCCAAGTGAAACATAAATCAGAAGCACAGGTTGCTTTAGAACAATTAAAACAAGTTGCTCGTCAAAATGGCAATTTATTCGAAGAGCTAATGAATACTGTTCGCGTTGCTAGTTTAGGGCAAATTACTCAAGCATTATATGAAGTAGGCGGACAATACCGTAGAAATATGTAAAAAGAATTTTGAAAAGCCGTTTGTCCTGCTTTAAGACAGCAAAAATGGCATGTGACTGGAGTTAGGTAGAATGGGCGTCTTTTAGGCGCTCATTTTACTATTTTCGCAAAAAATTAATCTAATATTGAAAAATATAGACAAGGTGCTAGCATATTTAACTTAGTTTTGTTTATAATGAAAGATATGTATTTTATAGCTAACTAGTAAAATTTATACATAATGTTATTAAATTATGGTGAAAATATTATTTTTAAAGGAGTGCTTACCTTGAGTTTAAAGCAATACTCGGAAGAGCAATTAAAAGAATTATCGCTTATTGAATTAGCATATGAACTTTTTTCTGAAACAAAGGAACCTATTTCTTTTTACGATTTAGTTGACCAAATGGCAACAGTTTTAGGTGTAACTAGAGAGGCACTATTAGAAAAACTTCCTCAGTTTTATACAGAATTAAATATTGATGGTCGTTTCGTATGTTTAGGTGAAAATCGTTGGGGATTACGTGCTTGGTACCCATACGATCAAGCAGAAGAAGAAGTATTACCTGTTGCAAAACCTAAGAAGAAACGTAAACAATTGGAAGAAGAAGATGAATTCGAAGATTATGACGCATCTGAAGAAGATGAGTTTGAAGAAGAAGAACTTGAATTAGACGAGTTAGATGAAGATCTAGTTGATGATGATGAAACTGATGAGTTTGATGACGAAGAAATCGATGAAGACGATGAAGACATTGAAATAGATGATGAAGATCTAGAGCTAGAAGATGAAGAAGATGAAGAATTAGATGAATTTGAAGAGGAAGAAGAACGATAAGTTCTTGACTTTTAAGTACTGAATGAGTAGAATTCTTATTGGGCTCTTTAAAAAGAACGAAATATATTTTGACGCTCCCTATTTTTAATAGGGGGCGTCTTTGTTTTTTTACAAATAATTAATGTAATAAAACAATAAATGAAATGTTTGCTTTAGATTCAAATGTTAAAAATTTGCATGAAACAACCCAATTTTGGATGACAATAAAGCATGCATACAAAATGTTATTAAATAATTTTTTATAAAGGTTTAGCTTTGTAATTTCTTGTAAGGAAAAATAAAATACGAATGCTAAAAATGAAAGGGGCTCAATTATGACAAAGTATATTTTTGTAACAGGTGGCGTAGTTTCTTCTCTTGGTAAAGGGATTGTTGCAGCATCTTTAGGACGACTTCTAAAAAACCGAGGATTAAATGTAACAATTCAAAAATTCGATCCGTACATTAACTTAGATCCAGGAACAATGAGTCCTTACCAACATGGTGAAGTTTTCGTTACAGATGACGGTGCAGAAACAGACTTAGACTTAGGTCATTATGAAAGATTCGTTGATATTAACGTTACTAAATTCAATAATGTAACTTGTGGTAAAGTTTATTCTACGGTATTACAAAAAGAACGTCGTGGAGATTACTTAGGAGGAACTGTACAAGTTATCCCACATATTACAAATGAGATTAAGGATAAAGTTTTCCGTGCGGGTCGCGAAACGAATGCTGATGTTGTTATCACTGAGATCGGTGGAACAGTTGGTGATATCGAGTCATTACCTTTTATCGAAGCTATTCGTCAAATTAAAGGCGACGTAGGTCGTGACAACGTAATGTATGTTCACTGTACACTTCTACCTTATATTAAAGCTGCTGGTGAGTTAAAAACAAAACCAACACAACACAGTGTAAAAGAACTTCGTAGTATTGGTATTCAACCAAATGTCATCGTATTACGTTCAGAAACATCTGTACCACAAGAAATGAAAGATAAAATTGCTCAATTCTGTGATGTAGATGCTAAAGATGTAATTGAATGTGTAGATGCAGATACTCTTTACGAAATCCCATTAGCATTACAAGCTCAAGGATTAGACAGTATCGCATGTAATCATTTAAAACTACAAACAAATGAAGCAGATATGACAGAGTGGATTTCATTAGTGGACAAAGTTAAAAACTTAACTAAATCAACAAAAATCGCTCTTGTTGGTAAATATGTAGAATTACAAGATGCTTATATTTCAGTAGCAGAAGCATTAAAGCACGCAGGTTATGCTTTTGATAGCGAAATTGAAATTAAATGGATTAATGCAGAAGAAGTTACATCAGCTAATGTAAATGAACTTTTAAGCGATGTAGATGGAATTCTTGTACCAGGTGGATTCGGTGACCGTGGTGTAGAAGGAAAAATCTTAACTGCACAATTTGCTCGTGAAAATAACGTACCATTCTTAGGAATTTGTTTAGGTATGCAAATTGCGTCAATTGAATTTGCTAGAAATGTTTTAGGTTTGAAAGGTGCTCACTCGGCTGAAATCGATCCTACTACTAACTATCCAATTATTGATTTATTACCAGAACAAAAAGATGTAGAAGATTTAGGTGGAACATTACGTTTAGGTTTATATCCATGTAAATTAGTTGAAGGTTCAAAAGCATATGAAGCATACGGAGATGAAGTTGTTTACGAACGTCACCGTCATCGTTATGAGTTCAATAATGAATACCGTCAACAAATGGAACAAGAAGGATTTATATTCTCAGGTACTAGCCCTGATGGTCGTTTAGTAGAAATTATTGAATTGCCAAATCATCCATGGTTTGTAGCTTCTCAATTCCACCCAGAGTTTATTTCTCGTCCAAATAGACCACAACCATTATTCAGAGATTTTGTAGGAGCATCACTACAAAACCGAGGTTAAGGAAATAAAAAACACCCAACAGATTTTATTAAAATCGTGTTGGGTGTTTTTGTTATTTTAGAATTATTTTTCAGTCGAAATCTGATAGGATTTCACTCATTGTAAGTAGTAAGCAATGATAAATAAATAATCCAGTAAGTAGGGTAGGTAAACAGATTCGGTCTCCCTCGTCAGTTGGAACAAGCTTTCTTGTTAATTCATAGTTAATAAATACATCAGCTAGTTCTGATAAATGGTCTTCTCCATTAATCGTGGTAGAGACGATCACTAATCCGATGTTTGATTCTGATAGTTTCTTAGCAAGAAAAATAGCTTCTTGGTCATCCGTCTGTCTTGTAAATAAAAGTACTCGATCTACTGGAGATAATGACTGGATTTCGCCGTTAATTAACAAAGGTTTAATGGAGTCGTTTCGTTCTGCTCCATCAGTTATTTCTGAAATGATACCAGCGAATTCTTTAGTGCCATGAACATATACGCATCCTTCGCCTATAACTGCCTGAGCTAGAAAGCGTGAAGCATCTTCAATTACTTCCTCTTTCTTAACTATTTTTTGAAATACTCCATTCAATTGTGTCGAAAAAATTTTTAACATTAAGTAATATCCCCTCTTATAAAAGTATGGTCTAACCATTATACTGTAATTTAGATAGATACAAAAAATTTAAAAAAGTAATTTTTTGTAAATTTTTTCAAACGTATGCAGGAAAAAAGGTTTTTAAGTAGAATGTAAAAATTTAGGGGAATTTGTATTTTTTTAAGCAAGGTTATCTGGTTTAGAAAGGTGGTACTATTTTTGGGAAGTAAATTACTTATAGTAGACGATCAGTACGGAATTCGTTTGCTTTTACACGAAATTTTCAAAAAAGAAGGCTATGAGGTATTTCAGGCAGCTAATGGTTTTCAAGCAATTGATATTGTAGTGAAGGATTGTCCCGACTTAGTTATTCTTGATATGAAAATACCAGGTATGGACGGAGTGGAGATTCTTAAGCGAATCAAAGAAATTAATAAAGATATTAAAGTTATTTTGATGACGGCTTATGGTGAACTCGATATTATCGAAGAAGCTAAAAAATTAGGAGCACTACAATATTTTCCAAAACCATTTGATATTGATGAAATTAAAAAGGTTGTTAGAGAACATACTTCACAACCACAATCTCAGCAGTAAAATAGCAGATGGGTAGCGGACCATCTGCTTTTATTTTTATCTTAAAAATGTAAGCGTTTTCGGAAATTGTGGATAAAATCGCTTTAAATATGTTATGAATGTCCAAAATGTTACGAAAAAACGAACATTAAATGATATTTGTTGTGTTTTCATTTCATTTTTTGTATTCTTATGTTGTGATATAAATACCTAATAATTTACATAATAAAGAACAATTTGTAGCATTATATTCTTGTTAGTAAAATTATGGGTGCAGATTAATTTTCATAAAAGAGTATATAAGGAGGGCTTAAAATGCCTTTAGTATCTATGACTGAAATGCTTAATAAAGCAAAAGAAGGTAAATACGCTGTTGGTCAATACAATATTAATAACTTAGAGTGGACTTTTGCTATTCTTACTGCAGCTGAAAAAGAACAATCACCTGTAATTCTTGGTGTTTCTGAAGGTGCAGCTAAATACATGGGTGGATTTAATACTGTTGTAAAGATGGTAGAAGGTTTATTAATCGATTTAAAAATTACTGTACCTGTAGCAATTCATCTTGATCACGGTTCAAGCTTCGAAGCATGTAAAGCTGCAATCGACGCTGGATTTACTTCAGTTATGATTGATGCTTCTCACGATCCATTTGAACAAAACGTTGAAACAACTAAAAAAGTTGTAGACTACGCTCACTCTCATGGTGTATCTGTAGAAGCTGAATTAGGAACTGTTGGTGGACAAGAAGATCACGTTGTTGGAGACATTATTTATGCAGACCCAGCAGAGTGTAAAGAACTAGTTGAGCGTACTGGCATTGATTGCTTAGCTCCAGCTTTAGGTTCTGTTCATGGACCATACAAAGGTGAACCGAAATTAGGTTTCGACGAAATGGAACAAATCGGTAACGAGACTAATGTACCATTAGTTTTACACGGTGGAACTGGAATCCCAACTGAACAAATTCAAAAAGCAATCGCTCGTGGTACTGCAAAAATTAACGTAAACACTGAGAACCAAATTGCTTTCAATAAAGCTGTACGTGAATTTGTTGCAAATGATCAAAAACAATACGATCCACGTAAAGTTCTTGGACCAGGTCGCGAAGCAATTATCGCAACAGTAGCTGGCAAGATCCGTGAGTTCGGTACTAGCAACAAAGCGTAATATTTTAAGTTTTTTAGCTTAAAATATGATATATTATAATAAATTAAGCCGTCTAAATTATGTTTAGACGGTTTTCTTGTTTAACAAAGCCGTTTTTTAGCAATAAATTTATATGTTTTTTCATTTAGACTTGAAGATATAAGCTAATAATGATTAGAATTAGTATAGGTCTAGTTAAGAATTTACCAAATATCTATTTCTACTTTATTAACTAATTAAGATTTATTTAAAGGTTTTACTGAACTTTTATTGAAATTCAAGATATTGTAATTAACCAATTCGAAGCAAAAGTCTTTATATTAGACTGTGGCTCTCGTATAAACTAAGATTAGAGAAGTAGAATTTTGGAGAAAATAGGTAGAAACTATTCGACGGTTGAGAAGTTTAAAACTTTACTTCTCTACTATTTTCTTCTGCTCATTTAGAAGGGAGTATACTATGGAAAAGCTTGTATTAGAAGGCGGTATACCTTTAAAAGGGACAATTCGTGTTAGCGGTGCCAAAAATAGTGCAGTGGCTTTAATCCCAGCAACTATCTTAGCAAGCTCACCTGTAACAATTGAAGGAGTTCCTTCTATTTCAGATGTTCAAACACTATGTGACCTTTTAGAGGAAATAGGTGGTCAAGTAGAAATATCTGATGAAAAAATAATGATTGATCCAACAAATATGGTTGCAATGCCACTTCCAAGTGGGAAGGTAAAAAAATTGCGAGCGTCTTATTATTTAATGGGTGCAATGTTAGGCAGATTTAAGCAAGCGGTTATAGGCTTACCAGGTGGCTGTTACCTTGGACCAAGACCTATTGATCAACACATAAAAGGTTTTGAAGCTTTAGGTGCAAAAGTAACAAATGAGCAAGGTGCAATCTATTTAAGGGCAGAAGAACTAAAGGGTGCACGTATATACTTAGATGTAGTGAGTGTTGGTGCAACGATTAACATCATGTTAGCAGCGGTTTTAGCAAATGGTAGAACCGTTATTGAAAACGCTGCAAAAGAGCCTGAGATTGTCGATGTAGCTACTTTATTAACAAGTATGGGTGCTAAAATTAAAGGTGCAGGTACTGATGTAATTCGAATAGATGGAGTAGAATCACTATCTGGCTGCACACATACAATTATCCCTGATCGCATTGAAGCAGGAACTTATGCAATATTAGCTGCTGCAACTGTGCAAGAAGGGGACAAGGTTATTGTAGATAATGTTATTCCACACCATTTGGAATCACTTATAGCTAAAATGAGAGAAATGAATATAGATATTGATACAAATGACGATCAAATTATCGTTTCAGGATCAAATAGAGAACTAAAATCAGTAGATATCAAAACTTTAGTTTATCCAGGGTTTCCGACTGACTTACAGCAGCCGTTTTCAGTGCTGTTAACGAAGGCAAATGGGACAGCCGTTATTACTGATACAATTTATGGTGCAAGATTTAAGCATATTGATGAGCTTAGAAGAATGAGTGCAACGATTAAAGTCGAAGGTAGTACAGCTATTATTTCCGGACCTTCACAGTTACAAGGCGGCCGTGTAAAAGCAAGTGATTTACGTGCTGGAGCAGCTTTAGTTATAGCAGGCCTAATTGCAGAAGGTAAAACAGAACTAACTGGATTAGAGCATGTTGATAGGGGATATGAGGATTTAGTAGAAAAGCTTTTAGGATTAGGAGCTAATGTATGGCGTGTTCAACTAACTAGTCAAGAAGTTGAACAATTGAAAAATGCGTAAGATTGGGTGTCTATATACTCCAGTTTAACATAATTAAGATAGTTTTCATTTACATCAAAGGGGGAGTTTTGAATGGAAAGAAGTTTATCAATGGAGTTAGTACGTGTTACTGAGGCAGCGGCACTAGCATCTGCAAAATGGATGGGTTTAGGTAAAAAGGATGAAGCAGATGATGCTGCTACAACAGCAATGCGTGACGTATTTGATACGATTCCTATGAAGGGAACAGTTGTAATTGGAGAAGGGGAAATGGACGAGGCTCCAATGCTTTATATCGGTGAGAAGCTTGGTAATGGATATGGTCCAAGAGTAGACGTAGCAGTTGATCCACTTGAAGGTACAAATATCGTGGCATCTGGTGGATGGAATGCTTTAGCAGTTATTGCAATTGCTGACCATGGTAATTTATTGCATGCTCCTGATATGTACATGGAGAAACTTGCAGTAGGACCTGAAGCGGTTGGTAAAGTTGATATCAATGCATCTGTTCTTGAGAACTTAACAGCTGTAGCAAAAGCAAAAGGAAAAAATATTAATGAAGTCGTTGCAACAGTATTAAATAGAGAACGTCATGCGAAGTTAATTGAAGAAATTCGCTCAGCAGGTGCTCGAATTAAACTAATTAACGATGGTGATGTTGCGGGTGCAATTAACACAGCTTTTGATCACACAGGTGTTGATATTTTATTTGGAAGCGGTGGAGCGCCAGAAGGAGTTATCGCTGCAGTTGCTTTAAAATGCTTAGGTGGAGAACTTCAAGGGAAGTTATTACCTCAAAATGAAGAAGAAATCGAACGTTGCAAACGCATGGGTATAGAAGATCCAAACCGTATATTATATATGGACGATTTAGTTAAGGGTGACGACGCAATTTTTGCTGCAACTGGTGTAACTGATGGAGAATTACTAAAAGGTGTACAATACAAAGGGAATGTAGGTTCTACGCAATCATTAGTTATGCGTGCTAAATCAGGAACTGTTCGTTTTGTAGATGGACGTCACAGCCTAAACAAAAAACCAAACCTAGTTATTAAATAATCAAACGGCTTAAAAGCTTGGTTTTGATGAGGGGTAATAATGAATTAAATTCTTTGTTAACGAATCAAAATCTAGATATTAATTTAGTAGAATAATGACTCTTTCCTTTATTTACCAAAGGGAAGAGTCATTAAATAGTTTAGTCGAAAAATAGTTGGCATAAAAAACTCTTTCGAATTATAATCTCAATAGATAGTAAACCTATTAATTCTAATTACTTAGAATATTTTTAGGGGAAAAGGTTACACTAAAGAGTAATACTTTATGTAAGTTTCCTTCAAAAAACCTTCTAAATAACCTTCCGAATTAAGAAAACCCTAATTTGAACGAATAAAAGTAAAGAGTGGTGTTATATGAGTTTAACAATCTCTGCATTAGAAAACATGAAATTAAAAGATTTGTATGAACACGCGAAGGTAATGAAAATTTCGTATTACAGCAAATTAACGAAAAAAGAACTTATTTTTGCAATCCTTAAAGCGCAAGCGGAAAAAGATGGATTAATGTTCATGGAAGGTGTACTAGAAATTATCCCTTCAGAAGGATATGGATTCTTACGTCCAATTAATTATTCACCTAGTTCAGAAGATATTTATATTTCTGCATCTCAAATTCGTCGTTTTGATATGCGGAATGGTGATAAGGTATCAGGAAAAGTACGCCCACCGAAGGAAAATGAAAGATACTTTGGTCTACTTCAAGTAGAAGCAGTTAATGGAGACGATCCTGAGAATGCTAAAGAACGTGTTCACTTCCCGGGATTAACTGCATTATATCCAAATAGACAAATGAAGCTTGAAACATCTCCTGCTAAGTTTTCTACAAGAATTATTGATATGATCGCCCCAGTAGGATTTGGTCAACGTGGTTTAATTGTTGCCCCTCCAAAAGCCGGTAAGACTGAGTTATTAAAAGAAATTGCAAATAGCATCACAACAAATCACCCAGAAGCTGAACTAATTGTATTGCTAATTGATGAGCGACCAGAAGAGGTAACGGACATTGAACGTTCTGTAAAAGGAGATGTTGTAAGTTCGACTTTCGACGAAACTCCTGATAGTCATATAAAGGTTGCTGAATTAGTATTAGAACGCGCTATGAGACTAGTAGAGCACAAGAAAGATGTAATTATTTTAATGGATAGTATTACTAGGCTTGCTCGTGCGTATAATTTAGTTATTCCACCAAGTGGTCGTACGTTATCAGGTGGTATTGATCCTGCTGCATTCCATAGACCAAAACGTTTCTTCGGTGCTGCACGTAATATCGAAGAAGGTGGAAGTTTAACGATTTTAGCAACAGCTCTAATCGACACTGGCTCACGTATGGATGATGTTATTTATGAGGAATTTAAAGGTACAGGTAATATGGAGCTTCACTTAGATCGTTCATTAGCTGAACGCCGTATCTTCCCAGCAATTGACATTCGTCGTTCTGGAACACGTAAAGAAGATCTATTAATACCAAAAGATCATCTGGACAAGCTATGGTTAATGCGAAAAACAATGTCAGATATTCCAGACTTTGTTGAACGTTATTTCAGAATGCTACGTCAAACGAAAACAAATGAAGATTTCTTCAATACGATGACTGAAGAAAGTAGAAAAACGCCAGTCTCTAATAAATAGTTGGAAGATATAAGAAATCTGAAAGAGAAATAGTGGGTTGCATTCTCCCGGGTTAGTTGCTATAATTTCATTTGTATGTGAAATGTAAATTATGTGGTATACACATGGTTTCTTATAACTCTGATTTCAAGGATTTCAGGGCGGAAGGAGATGAAAGACATGAAAGCGAATATTCATCCTAATTACAAGAAAGTAGTGTTTATGGATATTAACACTGGTTTCAAATTCTTAAGCGGATCAACAAAATATTCTAACGAAACAATCGAATGGGAAGATGGCGAAACTTACCCTCTAATCAAAGTTGAGGTTTCTTCTGATTCTCACCCATTCTACACTGGACGTCAGAAATTTGCTAACGCTGCAGGACGTGTTGAACGTTTCAACAAAAAATACGGCCTTAAGTAATATTGATGAAAAGCAGGCGAGTTATTGCTACTTTGCCTGCTTTTTTTACGCATTTATAGTCAAATAACATATAACTCTAATTCAATTTAGTGAATTTTTATATAAATATTAAAAGATACTTACATGAATTATAAATACTGCTGAATTAACAGCTGTTTAAAATAAATAATAAAATAGTCTTCGTACTGATATAGAAAGGTGAGACACATAATGTTCTTTATGATGAAAAAAAATGGTTGGATTGAAATGATTTGCGGAAGTATGTTTTCTGGAAAATCAGAGGAACTAATTCGCCGTGTTCGTCGTACGCAGTTTGCTAAGCAAAGCTGTGTTACATTCAAGCCATCCATTGATAATCGATACAGTGAAGTAGAAGTGGTGTCTCACACAGGTATGAAAGTACCTGCTTATGCAGTAACACACTCATCACATATTCTTAAATACGTAACAGAAGAAGTTGAAGTAGTTGCAATCGACGAGATTCAATTCTTTGACGATGAAATAGTTATGGTAGTTCAACAACTTGCTAACTCTGGAAAACGTGTGATTTGTGCAGGTTTAGACCAGGATTTTAGAGGCTTACCATTTGGTAGAGTACCTGAAATATTATCAATTGCAGAACATGTAACAAAATTAAACGCAGTTTGCGCTTCATGCGGCTCACCTGCAAGTAGAACTCAAAGATTAATAAATGGTAAACCAGCTTTATTTGAAGACCCTATTATTTTAGTAGGTGCATCTGAATCATACGAACCAAGATGTCGTCACTGTCACGAAGTACCAACGAAAACAGTTCAACCAGCACTCCAAAGTCAGAACGATTAATTTTATAGTAGGTTGAAAATTAGCTATTAAGACCATATACTAAGAAATGTGGAGAAAGCTTGCTCAGCTCTGAATGGAATATGATCGAAAAGCTAGTTTCGGAAATGGACAATTATAATTGTGGATAAAGTGTTTTAGGCGCTTTTACCTTAGAATTTAGAATTAAAGAAGCGATTTAGAATCGCTTCTTTCGATATATATTTAAGACGAAAATGTCGAGGTGAAAATTATGTTTGATCGATTACAAGCTGTAGAGGATCGCTATGATAGATTAAACGATTTACTTAGTGACCCGGAAATTATAAACGATTCAAAAAAGTTACGTGAATACTCAAAAGAACAGTCAGACATACAAGAAACAGTTGATGTATACCGTCAATACAAATCAGTTAAAGAGCAAATTAAAGATGCAAAAGCTATGCTTGAAGAGAAGCTTGATGCTGATATGCGCGAAATGGTTAAAGAAGAATTAAATGATTTGGAAAACGAATCAAAGGATCTAGAAGAACGTTTAAAAATCCTTTTAATTCCAAAAGATCCTAACGATGATAAAAACGTTATCGTTGAGATTCGTGGTGCTGCGGGTGGTGACGAAGCTGCATTATTTGCTGCTACATTATATCGTATGTACAGCCGTTTTGCTGAGGTTAACGGTTGGAAAACAGAAATCATTGAAGGTAACTATACAGAACTAGGTGGATTTAAAGAGGTTATCTTTATGATCAATGGTAAAGGTGCATATTCAAAACTAAAATTTGAAAATGGTGCACACCGTGTTCAACGTGTTCCTGAAACAGAATCAGGTGGTCGAATTCATACTTCAACTGCAACTGTAGCAGTTTTACCGGAAGCTGAAGAAGTTGAAATTGAAATTCATGAAAAAGATATTCGTGTAGATACATTTGCTTCAAGTGGTCCTGGTGGTCAATCAGTAAATACAACGATGTCTGCAGTGCGTTTAACTCATATTCCTACAAATACTGTTGTATCATGTCAGGATGAAAAATCACAAATTAAGAATAAAGAAAAAGCGATGAAGGTTCTTCGCGCTAGGGTTTACGATAAATTCCAAAGAGAAGTACAAGCAGAATACGATCAAAATCGTAAGCAAGCTGTAGGTACAGGTGATCGTTCTGAACGTATCCGTACGTATAACTACCCACAAAACCGTGTAACTGACCACCGAATTGGATTAACAATTCAAAAGCTTGATCAAATCGTTGAAGGTAAAATCGACGAAATTATTAATGCGTTAATTATGGATGATCAAGCAAAACGCATGGAACAAAGTCAATAATGACAACAAAGATATATGAAGCCCTAAAATGGGCTTCTTCTTTTTTACAAGAACACGGTCGTGATGAAAATGTGGGTGAAATTGTATTAAAACATATTTTGGACTACAATCGAACAGAATTATTGCTAAATATGAGAGAAGATTTAGAAGAGCATCATTGGATGGAGTTTAAAGAATTGGTCCATAAGCACATAGATGGCCAACCAATTCAATATTTAATAGGATATGAATACTTTTATGGACGAAAGTTCTTCGTTAATGAAGAAGTACTAATTCCAAGACCAGAAACAGAGGAGTTAGTTGAAGGTGTACTGCATCGTATTCAAAAGCATTGGAAAAATACAGACCAACTTGAACTAGTAGATGTAGGTACTGGCAGTGGGGCGATTGCAATCTCACTTGCGCTTGAAAATAAACAATTAACAGTTCATACAGTTGATATTGCAGAAGAATCTATCCAAGTTGCTAAACAAAATGCACAAGAGTTACAGGCGAATGTCCACTTTATACACAATGATTTACTGAATTACTTTATCGATGAAAATAAGACGGTTGATATTGTTGTATCAAATCCGCCGTATATTCCGCATGAGGATTGGTTGGGTTTAGATGAAGTAGTTAAGGATCATGAACCATACCGTGCTTTAGTAGGTGGCGAAGATGGTCTTGATTTTTACCGTCGTTTTTCAAATGACTTACCTAAAGTATTAAAAGAAAAATCACTGGTTGCATTTGAAGTAGGTGTCAATCAAGGTGAACAGGTTGCAGACATTTTAAGGAAAGCTTATCCGAATTCAAATGTTGAAGTAGTTTTCGATATTAATGGCAAAGACCGTATGGTTTATATGGTAAATGGCTAATTTAAATAGTGAATCGTAATGATATTGACTAGAAAAAGTCCATGTATTACGATTCTTTTTTTTGTGTTAAAGTTGTAAAAGATGAGGAAAAATTTCAATCAAGAAAAAACAAAAACATTACGAAAGAAGATAGTTAGAATGAAAAAGTTTAAAGGATGGATTGTATTTAATGGTCATATTACAGCTACAAAATTTACTGAACTTTTCGAATGGTTACAAGATACAGCGATCGCAAAAGGAATAGATGTTTCTTTAGTTAAACATTATGAACTAATTCCAGTAATCGAAAAGGGTCAAGCGATTTTAAAAGGGAAATTCGCGAATGAGAAACCTGATTTTGTAATTTTTTGGGACAAGGATGTTCATTTAGCAAGGCATTTAGAAAATATGGGGCTAAAATTATATAATTCTGCGAGAACAATTGAAGTTTGTGATGATAAGGCTTTAACTTTTCAGGCATTATCGAACTTCGATATACCTATGCCAAAAACAATTACGGCTCCGCTATTGTTCCCTAATTGTGATTTAACAAACTATGATTTTTACGATGAAGTCATACAGGAATTAGGTTTTCCTTTAATTATAAAAGAGTCATTTGGTTCATTCGGTAGACAAGTTTATTTAGTTGAGAATAGAGAAGATTTTTTTAAGAAGGTAGACGAACTAAAGCACAAACCACATATTTATCAAGAGTTTATAGAATCAAGTAGAGGGACTGATATTCGCATCCAAGTAGTAGGTAAACAAGTAGTAACAGCAGTGTTAAGAAAATCAGAATCAGATTTTCGTGCAAATGTTACAAACGGTGGAAAAATGTATAAGTATGAGCCGTCAGAAGACCAAATCAATTTAGCACTTAAATGCTCTGAAATAGTAGGAGCAGATTTTGCAGGGATTGACTTATTGTTTGGAGAAGACGGAAAAACATATATATGCGAGGTTAACTCAAACGCACATTTCAAAAATATTTATCTATGTACAGACGTGGATACAACGAAATATATTATTGATTATATTATCTGGGACTTGGAGAAAAACATATGATTGGTTGGCTAATCTATTCCGAAGCAGATGCAAAAAGAAACAGAACGTATATCGACTGGCTAGTAAGCGGCGCATTGGAAAATGGATTTGAGTTAAAGTTACTATATACAGAAGATATTGTCATAGGTATTCGAAACGGTGTTAATATACTTTACGATCAAGGTAAAGAATTAAGCAAACCGGCCTTTGTAATCATGAGGTCCATATCACAAATATTATCTTCTCACTTTGAAGAAATGGGGATCAGAACATTTAATAACCAGACGATTGCAACAATGGCCAACCACAAGTTTCTAACACACCAGAAGCTTTCTAGTCTAGGTATTCCAATGCTAGACACTTTGTATTATAAAAAAAGTACAATGACAAAATCCTTAGATACAGTCCAATTCCCTTGTGTGCTTAAGAATTGCACAGGAAGAGGGGGAAGCGAAGTATATTTTATAAATAATCAAGAAGAGTTACAGGAGATTGTGCAGAACTCAAATTTTGATGAACTATTAATTCAAAATGTTGCAGAGCAATTAGGTAAGGACTTACGAGTTTTCATTATCGGTAAAGAAATTATTGCAGCTGTTTTAAGATATTCAGAAAAAGACTTTCGAGCGAATTTTTCTCTTGGTGGAGGCGCAATGCTTTACGAACTTTCCCAAAAGGAAAAAGAACTTATTCAGAAAATAGTCGATCACTTTGATTTCGACTTCGTGGGAATTGACTTCATGTTTGATGCAAACAACCAATTGATCCTAAATGAAATTGAGGATGTAGTAGGAAGTAGAACATTATATACAGTATCAGATATAGATATTGTTTCGTTGTATATGAATTATATTAAAAAGCAGATAAACTGCTAGTGAAAAAAGATTTGTAAGATATCTTGGAAATAAAGAAAGCTTATTAGAAAACGAGTACCCTAAACTGGAAATCATCGTTTACTATCTAATCTAATAACGAAGAATCTATTAAAAAAAATAGAATACTAGTGTTTAAGAAATAATCAAATTGTCTACACTGTTCCTAGAGGGATGGTGGAGAGAATGAAAACTAAAAATAAAACGAAAATAACATATAAAATTATTTCTTTATTTATCATATTATTGATTAGTTCATCAGTGTTACTGCCACTTAGAGATACAAATGCAAAAGGTAATGAAATGGTCGTAATTCCTAAGAAAGCTGTAAGACTACGAATTCTAGCAAATAGCGATTCTAGTGAAGATCAAGCTCTTAAACGTAAGGTTAGAGATGAAGTTAATGCTCAAATTAATACTTGGGTAAAAGATTTAACAACTTTCGAAGAGGGACAAAAGGTTATTAAAAGTCATATTCCTGACTTACAAAAAACGGTTGCACGTGTTATTAAAGAAGAAGGCTCAAATCAATCATTTACTATTACTTACTCAAAAAAAGTTAAATTCCCTACAAAATTATATGGTAGTTTCTTATATCCTGCTGGTGATTACGAAGCGGTTTTAATTAAACTTGGTGCAGGCCAAGGAGCAAACTGGTGGTGCGTATTGTTCCCACCATTATGTTTCCTAGATTTTTCAAACGGTGATGCAACTTTAAGTAAAGAGTCACTACAATCGCAACAAAAGGTAGAGCATGAAACAAAAATCGAAAATGAACCAAAAAGAGAGTTTAAAAAACAAGAAGCATTACGTTTAAGCAATGATGATTCTAATATTGCAACAAAACAAAACAATGAATCCTCTTTACAGGATGATTCTGGGGACAAGAGCAGTGAAGATGCGGTTGTGGCTTCTACTCTACCTGGTGATGAACCAAAAGATGAGATTAAGGTAGAGAGCTTCTTTGTACAAATGTTAAAGCAATTATTTTAGTTCTAGCAATCTCCCTATGCGCATAAAGTATTACAAGCATACTAGGGAGGTTTTTTTTATGAAAATACGTTCAGCGATTCAGGAAGACTTTGAAACAATTTTTTCATTCTTGGGACAAGCAGGATTATCTACAAACGGACTTGAGGAGCAACAAGAATCATTTTTCATAATGGAAGATGAGTTTGGGAAAGCACAAGCTGTAATAGGGTATGAACAAGATGGAGAAGAAGCGTTATTAAGATCACTAGTAGTTGCACCTACCATTTACTCACAGCATATGGTACTCTTTTTACAAAGTGTTCTTGATAAACTAAAAGAAGAAATGATTAGTAAAGTATATTTATTAACAAGACAGCATGTAGTTCAAGACTTATTCCTTTTACTAGGTTTTGGGCAAGTCGAACAGGAAAATGTTTCGAACAGTATTAAAGAAATGAAGCATTACCAAACTACTATTACGAATGAAGAAGTATTAGTTTACCAAAAAGAACTATACACAAAGTTATCCACAAATTAGCAAGTTTTGTCCACAATTTGTGGATAAAACTTGCTTTTCATTCTTTGGATAATGTCTAAATTTGTAAAATATACACTATTATTCACTCTAGAGAGAGGTGCTACGGATGGAAACGAAAATATGGTATGTGGATAATCCTGTGAATAAAGAAGAAGTTTACCCACAGATTGTGGATGCAGCAAAAAATTTACAGTTAGGACAAGTTGTCGCTTTTCCAACAGAAACTGTATATGGGTTAGGGGCAAATGCTCTTTCAGATGAGGCGGTTCAACGAATCTTCCAAGCAAAAGGTAGACCAAGTGATAATCCCCTTATTGTACATATTGCCAACAAAGAACAGTTAGATAATCTAGTTGAAGAAATTCCATTAGATGCAAAAAAACTAATGGATGCTTTTTGGCCAGGACCATTAACGTTAATTTTAAAAAGTAAAAAACATGTTTCAAAATATGTAACGGCAGGGTTATCCACTGTTGGAATAAGAATGCCTGATCATCCAGTTGCTCTAGCGTTAATTGAGGCTTGTAATTTGCCAATAGCAGCACCAAGCGCAAATACTTCAGGCAAGCCTAGTCCAACTTCTGCTAAGCATGTATTTGAAGATTTAAATGGACGAATTGTAGGAATTGTAGATGGTGGTAGTACAGGAGTCGGAGTGGAGTCGACAGTTATTGACTGTTCGCAAGCTATTTTTACAATATTAAGACCTGGTAGTATTACGCCAGAAATGATCAAAGAAATAATCCCTACGGTGGAAGTAGATCCAGCAACTATGAAGGAAAATGAAGCACCAAAATCACCCGGGATGAAATATAAACATTATGCACCAGATGCTCAAATGCATCTTGTAAATGGAAGTATTGAATTTATGCACAAACTTATACACAATTCCAAAACAGAAGGAAAAAGAGTAGGGATATTAACAACCGAAGAAAATGCAACCAAATATGATGCAGATGTTGTTCTTACATGTGGAAAGCGTAGTGACTTATCAACCGTAGCGGCAGCATTATATGATTGTATTCGTCAATTTAATGAAGAACATGTTGATATCATTTATTGCGAAACTTTCCCTTATGAAGGAATTGGAATTGCCATTATGAATCGTCTGTGGAAAGCTTGTGGACATTCGGTTATACAGGAAAAATAATAGAACGGGCTTCTATTGTTTTCAGGTTAAACAAAGCCCAAAAAACTTGATTTTCAGACTGATTGCAAGCGCTTGTCTTTCGAGGCGCGGAGTTACCCTAAAGGGTAATGAGCACCGCAGACAGGCGAAGCAACGAAGAAAGCGAGCGTTTGGCGGGCAGTCTCGAGAAATTTTATTAATTTCCCTCATATCATTTCTAGGACGTGCATATCTTTTAATAGCAAGTCCTAGGGGGGAAAGCATGAGTAGCTCATTAATTAATGAACTAATTACATTAACTATTATGGGATCTGCGCTAGGTTTAGATGCATTCTCAGTTGGGTTAGGAATGGGAGTTATACAACTAAAATTTAAACAAATCATTAATATCGGCATTGTAATCGGACTTTTTCATGTAATAATGCCCTTATTAGGAATGATCATTGGATATGAGTTATCCGAAAATCTGGGACGATTTGCTGTATTACTCGGCGGTTTTTTATTAATGGGAATAGGCTTTCACATGATTTATGCAACTTTATTTGGTAAAGAAGAAAATAAATATTCACCGACAGGAGTAGGTTTACTTCTTTTTGCATTTAGTGTAAGTGTGGACAGCTTTTCGGTTGGAATTAGCTTAGGAACATTTGGTGCTAAAACATGGCTAACCATTTTACTATTTGGTATTATCAGTACAATTTTAACTTGGGCTGGATTACTATTAGGAAGAAGGGTAGAACAGGAACTCGGTAAATTTGGTGAACTATTAGGTGGTTCGTTCTTATTGATTTTCGGAATAAAACTATTATTTTTTTCTTAAAAGATACATATGGTGAATAAGAGCTAAGGATGGAGAAAATTGGAGACAATTGCCCCATCCTTTTATTTTTTAGTAAAATAGATAAAATAAAACGTTCAGATAAATGAGGGTGGGGTATTAAGATGAAAAATATATTATTTGTTTGTACCGGAAATACATGTAGAAGCCCAATGGCAGAAGCACTATTAAGACATCATGGTAATGAGCTCTTTCAGGTCAAGTCTGCTGGAGTATTTGCTATGTCAGGCGACCCTGCTTCTCAAAATGCAATATTGGCACTAAAAAATAAAGGGATCGAAACAAATCATTCCTCGCAGCAAGTAAATGAAGACCTTTTGGAATGGTCTTCGAAAGTCTTATCAATGACATTGAGCCATAAACAAATGTTAGTTTCTAGGTTTCCTCAATATAAGGATAGAATCTTTACATTTTATGAATATATAAACGGTCAAGCTAAAGATATTTCTGACCCATATGGAGGGTCATTAACAACTTATGAAAATACTTTGAGTGAATTAGAAGAGTTGGTAAAACAGATTGTACAAAAAAACAATTGAATATTAATTTAATCAGTGATTAGATGCTAATTAGATGCCCTAAATCTGAACATAATAGTGTAAGATAGAAATTGAAGTTAATTCGATACAAAAGAAAATTAAATCAAAGAGATCAATACGGGGGTTATCTAATGAAAGTAGCAATAGCATCTGATCATGGTGGATTAAATATTCGTCAAGAAATCATGAATCTAATGGATGAAATGGGTATTGAATACGAAGATTATGGTTGTGAATGTGGTACATCTGTAGACTACCCAGATTATGCATTCCCAGTTGCACAAAAAGTTGCAAATAGAGAAGTAGACCGTGGAATATTAATTTGTGGGACAGGAATTGGTATGTCAATTGCCGCAAATAAAGTTGAAGGCATTCGATGTGCATTAGTACATGATACTTTCAGTGCAAAAGCAACTCGTGAACATAATGATACGAATATTCTAGCTATGGGGGAACGAGTAATCGGACCTGGTTTGGCAAGAGACATTGCAAAAATATGGTTAACGACTGAGTTTGAAGGCGGTCGACATGAAAATAGAGTAAACAAAATTAAAGACTACGAAAAAAATCATCAATTATAAAACCTAAAACGAAAAGCCGTTAATCCAAAACATAATGTGAAGATTATCGGCTTTTTTAATAATGGGTCGAAAGGAGCAAAACAAATGAATGAAGAGTTAAGGTTAGTTGCCGAGCAAATAAAATCATTATTAAACGAGCTAAATGATCATGTGAATTTTACAAGTGACCATGTTTTAGTCATTGGATGTAGCACTAGTGAGGTTAGTGGACAAAGAATTGGAACTTCAGGAACAATAGAAGTAGCGGAAGTTTTATTTAATGAGATTAAGGCTTTTCAAGATGAAACAGGGGTACAATTAGCATTTCAATGCTGTGAACATTTGAACAGAGCACTAGTTGTTCAAAGCAAGACGGCAAAAAGTTTACAACTCGACGAAGTAACTGTGATACCAGTTCGTACTGCAGGAGGAGCTCTTGCTTCATTTGCATTTAGACATTTAGATCATGCTGTAATTGTTGAACACATTAAGGCGGATGCAGGGATTGATATTGGCGATACTCTAATCGGTATGCATTTAAAGCACGTGGCAGTTCCTTTAAGAACGAGTATTAAACAAGTTGGACAAGCTCATATAACGGCGGCAAAGACTCGTCCAAAGTTGATTGGTGGAGTACGTGCAGTTTACTCAATAGATGAAGACTTGAAATAAAGCGGTTTTTATTATAATAGAATTATTAAATGTTAGTTATTTGAAAGATATATCTTTCATTTTTAATGTAAAACATGGTAAAATAGAAAGGAATTCGGTCGTTTTATCGAATAATATAGTAATTTTATACTAGTAATGTTCGTGTTTTACAAAAAGGGGGATATAACTGTGGAAAATTTAAAAAAGCAAGATCCATCATTGTATGAGGCAATACAGTTAGAGTTAGGTAGACAACGTACTAAAATCGAGTTAATTGCTTCTGAAAACTTTGTAAGCGAAGCAGTAATGGAAGCCCAAGGTTCAGTATTAACGAATAAATATGCTGAAGGATATCCAAGCAAACGATACTATGGCGGTTGTGAATATGTTGATATCACAGAAAACATTGCAAGAGACCGTGCAAAAGAAATTTTCGGAGCAGAACACGTAAATGTTCAACCTCATTCAGGTGCTCAAGCGAATATGGCAGTTTATTTCACTATTTTAAAACATGGTGATACAGTATTAGGTATGAATTTATCACATGGTGGTCATTTAACTCACGGAAGTCCAGTAAACTTCAGTGGGGTACAATATAACTTCGTTGAGTATGGAGTAGATCCAGAAACTCAAGTAATTAACTATGAAGATGTATTAGAAAAAGCTAAAGCACATAAGCCTAAATTAATTGTAGCTGGTGCAAGTGCTTATCCAAGAGCAATTGACTTTAAAAAATTCAGAGAAATTGCAGATGAAGTTGGAGCTTACTTAATGGTTGATATGGCACATATCGCTGGTTTAGTAGCAACAGGTCTTCATCAAAATCCAGTTCCATATGCTGATTTTGTTACAACAACTACTCATAAAACATTACGTGGACCACGTGGTGGTATGATTTTATGTAAAGAAGAATTCGCAAAAGCGATTGATAAATCAATCTTCCCTGGAATTCAAGGTGGACCATTAATGCACGTAATTGCAGCAAAAGCTGTAGCATTTGGTGAAGCATTACAAGAAGATTTTAAAAATTACGCACAAGCGATCATCGATAACGCTGCTCGTTTAGCAGAAGGCTTAAAATCTCACGGCTTAAACCTAGTATCTGGTGGCACAGATAATCACTTAATTTTAATTGACGTTCGCTCATTAGAATTAACTGGTAAAGTTGCTGAGCACGTATTAGACGAGGTTGGTATTACATGTAACAAAAATACAATTCCATTTGATCCAGCAAGTCCATTTGTAACAAGTGGTATCCGTATCGGTACTGCTGCAGTAACTTCAAGAGGATTTACTCTAGAAGATATGGATGAAATTGCATCAATCATTGCTGAAACATTAAAAAACCACGAAAATCAAGAAGTACTAGAAGCATCTCGTAATCGAGTTAATGCTTTATCTAGTAAATACGAATTATATCCTACGTTTTAATAAATAAAGGTTAAAATAAGCTATCTTTAGAACTGTATCTTCAACATTGAAGGTGCAGTAATACTAAAGATAGCTTTATTTTTTTTGAAAGTTTGTGAGGAAGTTCACAAAAAGTTCATTTAAACTTGTGAAAAACTTCACATTAAACATTAGGAATGAAGTACAATAATTCATGTAAACAGCAATTAAAAATATTAACCAAACGGAGGCAAAAAATTATGTTTATTAATTTTTTAAGAACTAATAAAATTGCATCTGGTTTCTTAACTATTATTCGTCTTTATTTAGGATATGAGTGGATCCATGCAGGTTGGGGTAAGTTATCAGCTGGTGGATTCGATGCTTCAGGATTTTTAGGATTTGCAGTTAAAAGTGCTTCAGGAGAACATCCAGCAGTTCAAGGCTGGTGGGCAGACTTCCTTACAAACTTTGCAATACCAAACATCGACTTATTTAACTTTTTAGTTCCTATTGGAGAATTCGCAATCGGACTTGGACTTATTTTTGGTTGTTTTACAAAAACAGCAATGTTCTTTGGTTTAATGATGAACTTCGCATTTATGTTTAGTGGTACAACTAGCACAAATCCTCAAATGGTATTATTAGGAATCTTTATTATAATTGCTGGTTCAAATGCAGGACGTATCGGATTAGATCATTATATTAGCAAGTTTTTTAATAGAAAAACATCTTTCGCTCCAAAAGTACCAGATCATAATTTAAGTAAAGCATCTTAACTATACACACCAAAGAGGGAACCAATAGGTTCTCTCTTTGCGTATAAGATAAAAACTTCTCTGACTTTTAATAATGAAGAGGAGGAGTTTTTAATTCAAATTGGGTCAAAATAGTAGTTAGATTAGTAAAAAAAGGAAATATTGAAGTTTGATTTTAAAAAGATCTAAATTAATTCTAAGCGATTGCATGATGTGGCTTGAATTATTTAACCGCTTTCGGTATTCTTTTTAAGAATAATAAATTAATAAGTATTTGCAAGGAGCGATAAAAGTGAGTAAAGTATACGTTTTTGATCATCCGTTAATTCAGCATAAAGTTTCTTTAATTCGTAAAAAAGACACTGGAACAAAAGAATTTCGTGCACTAGTTGATGAGGTTGCAGGTTTAATGGCATTCGAAATCACACGCGATCTACCACTACAAGAAGTGGAAATCGAAACACCAGTAGCAACTGCAAAGTCAAAAGTTATTGCTGGTAAAAAATTAGGGATTGTACCAATTTTACGTGCAGGTTTAGGGATGGTTGATGGATTCCTTCAATTAGTTCCTGCAGCTAAAGTTGGACATGTTGGATTATACCGCGATCCTGAGACATTAAAACCGGTTGAATATTACGTTAAACTTCCTACGGATGTAGAAGAGCGTGACTTCATTGTGATTGATCCAATGCTTGCGACAGGTGGATCAGCAGTTGAGGCGATCAACTCTTTAAAAACACGAGGTGCTAAAAATATTAAGTTTATGTGCTTAATTGCAGCTCCAGAAGGTGTTGAAGTTTTACAAAAAGCACACCCAGATGTAGATATTTACATAGCTGCCCTTGATGAAAAATTAAACGATCATGGTTATATTGTTCCTGGTCTTGGCGACGCTGGAGATCGTTTATTCGGTACAAAGTAATTACATTTTAAAAGCTTTCCTAGCGTAGGAGAGCTTTTTTCACTTTAAAAAAGTATAAATTGGCAGCTAGGTAGCTTATTCGACGAAGTCACCAATTTTAGAAATTAAGTTTAAGTGCAACTACGCCTCTGTCTAAAAGGCTCGTCAGTCTACGAGTTTTCTTTATATTAAAAGGGGTATAATAATTAAAAATTTGAACGTGAAATAAGGATTGGTAAGTTAAAGGGGATTAGGGAATGTCACTCGAAAAACAAAGGTTAATAATAGATGCCGCAAGACTATACTATGATTCTGACTTTAGTCAACAAGAGATCGCGACACAATTAGGAATCTCTCGTCCAACTGTTTCAAGATTACTCCAACAGGCTAAGGAATTGGGATATGTACGCATTGAAATTATTGACCCCCTTGAAGGCAATCAAGATTTAGCCCGAGAGTTAAAGAAGAAATATAATTTACAATCTGTTGAGGTTTGCTATTCACCAATTGATGACTACAATGAAGTTTTGCAAACGATCACTAAAAAAGCTGCGGATGTGTTAGTAGATTTAGTCCATGATGGTGACGTTGTAGGAGTAACTTGGGGAACAACGATGTATCATATTGCAACGAAGTTAAGTAATAAACAAGTAAAGGGTGTAGAAGTAATTCAGCTAAACGGTGGAGTAAGTTATTCTAAAACGAATACTTATGCATCTGAAACGGTCAATTTGTTTGCCGAAGCATTTAACACCGTTCCAAGATATTTACCACTACCAGTTATATTTGATAATCCACAAGTAAAACAAATGGTCGAGGAAGATCGCCATATTGGTCGATTAATCGATTTGGGAAAACAATCAAATGTCGCAATTTTTACTGTAGGAACTGTTAAAAAAGATGCTCTGTTATTTAGAGTTGGCTACTTAAACGAGAAAGAAGAACAGGATTTACAAACATTTGCTGTAGGAGACATTTGCTCACGTTTTTTTGATAAAGAAGGAAATATTTATTCTGAACTTCTTAATCGACGAACGATTGGAATTGAGTTAGATGAGCTAAGAAGTAAAGAAAAGTCTATTTTAGTGGCAGGTGGAGAAAGAAAAATAAACGCTATTCACGGTGCTTTAATGGGTAAATATGCAAACGTATTAATAACTGATCAATTTACTGCAAAAAGATTGCTAGAGCAGGAATAAGCAAGAGAAAATCAGATATTTTTAAAATTAAAAAGGAGGCGTCTTTAGTGTCAGTTAATCTGACTTAAGAGATAGGCTTTTTTAAAATTTAATAGGAAAAATTATCCTTGAACATAAGTTCAATTTGTATTTTACAAAATTTCATAGCGATGTTATAGTATAGACATATTCAAAGTAACTTAGTAAATAAACATTTTTTTATAATAAAACCATTAAGGGAGCGACTATATATGAATTACGCAAAATTAGTAGATCACACATTATTACGAGCTGACGCAAAAAGAGAAGAAATTGCAAAACTAGCTGAAGAAGCAAAAGAGTTTAGCTTTGCATCAGTTTGTATCAATCCTACTTGGGTTTCTTATGCGAGTGAATTATTAAAGGATTCTTCTGTAAAGGTTTGTACGGTTATTGGTTTCCCTCTAGGAGCAAACACTCCTGAAGTAAAAGCATTCGAAACTACAAACGCAATTGAAAATGGTGCTGAAGAAGTTGATATGGTTATCAATATTTCTGCATTAAAAGAAAAAAATGATGAATTAGTTGAAAGAGATGTACGTGCAGTTGTTGAAGCTGCTAAAGGTAAAGCTTTAGTAAAAGTAATTATTGAGACTTGTCTTTTAACTGATGAAGAAAAAGTTAGAGCATGTGAATTATCAGTTAAAGCAGGTGCTGACTTTGTAAAAACATCAACAGGATTCTCAACTGGTGGAGCAACTGTAGAAGACGTTGCATTAATGCGTAAAACTGTTGGGGAAAACGTTGGCGTTAAAGCTTCTGGTGGTGTTCGTAACTTAAAAGACGTAGAAAATGTAGTAGCTGCTGGTGCAAACCGTATCGGAACAAGTTCAGGTGTTAAAATAGTTCAAGGTGAAGAAGCTAACACAGCTTATTAATTTCAAAATAATTTTAAAATAAAAAAAAGTGAGTGAGTTATTGCTCTTTAGCTCTTACGTTGGTAATATGGTAAAGCGAAGACAAAACTCACACACTTTAATAAAGAATTACCTAACTTATTCGTTAAAGGGTGATAAATATGAATACAAAATCATTAATCAACGAAGCTTTAAAGGCTCGTGAAAACGCATACGCTCCTTACTCAAAGTTTAAAGTAGGTGCAGCAATTTTATTGAATAACCAAACAGTCTACACAGGTTGTAATGTTGAAAATGCTTCTTATGGACTAACAAATTGTGCAGAAAGAACTGCTATATTTAGTGCAGTCGCTGCGGGTAACGGTTCAGCAAAGATCGAATCAATTGCAATAGTAGGGGATACTGAAGGCCCGATTTCACCATGTGGTGCATGTAGACAAGTTATCGCAGAATTTAGTGATGAAAATACAAAAGTATACTTAACTAACTTAAAAGGTGACATTGCTGAAACAACTGTTAAGGAATTACTTCCAGGGTCATTTAGTTCAAAAGATTTACAAGGTTAATCCTTGTCTGACATCTAACTTCTATATGATGTCTGACATCCAACAAATAAAAAGTTGTGTTCGTTTTGAAAGCGCTTATATTAAATAAAAATAAATTTATTGGATTTTCGGGGGAGAAACATGAAATATATTATAGCTCTTGTTGGATTACTAGTTGTTTTCGGTCTAGCTTTCATCGCTAGTAGTGATCGTAAAAACATTAAATATCGTCCAGTCGTAATCATGGTCGTTGTTCAAATCATTTTAGCGTTCTTATTATTAAATACAGAAGTAGGCTTAATTTTAATAAAAGGAATTTCTAACGGATTTGGAAAGTTATTAGAATATGCTGGTGAAGGTGTTAATTTCGTTTTTGGTGGAATGGCAAATGAAGGTGCTTTCCCATTCTTCACAGGAGTATTATTACCAATCGTATTTATTTCTGCATTAATTGGTATTTTACAATTCACAAAGATTTTACCGTTTTTTATTAAATACATTGGGTTAATCTTAAGTAAAATCAATGGTATGGGTAAATTAGAGTCTTACAATGCAGTAGCATCTGCAATTTTAGGACAATCTGAAGTTTTCATTTCAGTAAAAAAACAATTAGGTCATTTACCTAAAAATCGTTTATATACACTTTGTGCATCAGCAATGTCAACAGTATCTATGTCGATCGTAGGGGCATATATGACAATGGTTGAACCAAAATATGTAGTAACAGCAATTGTCTTAAACTTATTTGGTGGCTTTATTATTTCATCAATCATCAATCCGTACACTGTTTCAGCTGAAGAGGATATTTTAACGGTACAAGAAGAAGAAAAACAAACTTTCTTCGAGATGCTTGGTGAGTATATTTTAGATGGTTTCAAAGTAGCAATCATCGTTGCAGCAATGTTAATTGGATTTGTTGCATTAATTGGTGCAATTAATAATATCTTTGATATGATTTTTGGAATCTCATTCCAAGGAATTTTAGGTTATGTATTTGCACCATTCGCATTCATTATGGGTGTACCATTTAAAGAAGCGGTTGACGCAGGTAGTATTATGGCAACAAAACTTGTTTCAAATGAGTTCGTTGCAATGATGGATTTAGCAAAACATGGTAAAGAGTTCTCAACTCGTACATTAGGAATTGTGTCAGTATTCCTTGTGTCATTTGCTAACTTCTCATCAATTGGTATTATTGCAGGTGCGGTTAAAGGTTTACATGAAAAACAAGGTAATGTTGTCGCTCGTTTCGGTTTAAAATTATTATTTGGTGCAACATTAGTAAGTGTATTAACGGCGATTATCGTAGGGATCGTTTTAAAATAATTTAATCCAAGCGTTTGACTTAGATCAGGCGCTTGTATTTTTTTTCTAATCTTAAAGAAGGAGGGTTGAGTTAAAAAGTGAATTTTTAACAATTTTCTTTTTAACAAGTCACTATGGGAGCTGTAGGTTTACTTTTATCTGGTGCAACTCTGTTTTTAAATAGTCTTGTTTTATTAAATAAGGCGAATGCTAAAAGTGCAGCATTATTAAACTTATTTGTTGGTACTTTACAAATCGTCTTTCCTATCTACTTATTAATGCATTTAGGTGCTGGTAAGTGGGAATTATTTAATACGGCAAGTATTTTCTTTTTTGGTATTACTTATTTATATAATGGATTTACAAATCTTAAAGGTTTTGATGGAACAGGCTTAGGCTGGTTCTCTCTTTGGGTTTCCATCATGTCTGTCCTTTGGGCTTTCGTGAACTTCGCTATAATTCATGATGTAGTAGGCGGATTATTATGGGTTATGTGGGCATATTTATGGTATCTATTCTTTGCTGGCCTAGTATTAGGTAAGAAAATAGAACGATATACAGGAATCGTTGCAATGATTCAATCTTGGACTACAATTACTCTTCCTGCATTTTTTATGCTTTTAGGGATTTGGCAGGAGACAGTAATTTCAAATGCATGGATCGTAGTTTTAGGAGCATCCATATTGTATTTTGTGATCCATGAAGTGAAAGCGTATGTTACAAATAAAAAATTCCAGTTGTTTAACCAACCCGAATTAAAAAATTAATGATAATACTAAAAGACTAACTTTTTAAGGAAGCTTAATGCTTTACCTAGAGTTAGTCTTTTTTTATTTTGAAAACTTTGTAGGTTCTAGAGAAAATTACCTTTTTATACATGAATGAACGATTAGTGAGAAAGCTAAAAAGAAAATATCTTATATAAAGGAGAACCTGCATTGAATGAAAAATTACTTTCTTAAAATAATTATTTGTCTAGTTTTTTTACTAATTCCATTTAAAGAAGTTTATGTAAATGCACATGAACAACAAAAACAAGTTGCTTTAATTTCGATTAAAGATGGAATGATTACACAGGCCATAAAAAATATTGCTGAACGTTTCCCAAACGTAACTGTAAGGCAACAATACACTGAGACGTACTATGGTTTTTCAGTATCGGGTTCTCTTGAAGAGTTATCACAGTTAGCTAAAATGCCGTTAGTAAAGGACATGCATTTTGTTACAACTTATAGAGCTCATTTAGAAGATAGCATCCCTTTTATTGGAGCAGACGAAGCTCAATTATATAAGGATCAAAGGGGAAGAAAGATTACGGGTGAAGGCGTTAAGGTAGGAGTAATCGATACTGGTGTAGATTACAGACATCCTGATTTGAAATCAAATTATGGTGGCGGGTACGATACGATTGATTTAGATAAAGACCCAATGGAAACTAAACTTGAAGAAAAAAGTACATTTCATGGTACTCATGTAGCTGGTGTAATAGCGGCTAATGGAAAAAGAAAAGGCGTTGCACCTAAGGCAACAATCTATGCATACCGTGCCCTTGGCCCTGGTGGCGTTGGTACATCTGAAACGGTTATGGCTGCAATTGAGCGAGCAGTGAAGGATAAAGTAGATATTATTAATTTATCACTTGGTAATGATGTCAACGGACCAGACTGGCCGACAAGTATTGCTTTAGATAAGGCAGTAGAGAAGGGGGTACTTGCAATTACAGCTGCAGGAAACTCTGGACCAGGACTATGGACTGTTGGTTCTCCTGCAACTGCATCAAAGGCTTTAACAGTTGGTGCGAGCTATCCTCCTGTTCTTTTCCCATCTATACATGTGCAAAATAAAGAGACAATTATTAGTCCTATGATTGGATCTGCTAAATGGGGTAAAGGTTTAAATGGGCGATTTGTATTTAAGAAATATGGGGAAAAGCGTGATTTAAAAAGAGTGAAAGACAAAATTGTCTTGCTTGAAAGAGGAAAAATCACATTCACTGATAAAGTAAAAAATGCTCAAGATGCTGGTGCAAAAGCTGTTATTGTCTTTAATAATATTGATGGAAATTTCATCGGACAAATTAAAGGTAAATTTACTGTTCCAGCTGCGACTATTTCAAGAAAAGAAGGCTTAATGATTAAGAAAATCATTGAAAAAAGTAGAGTGGAAGCTAAAACTGGACATGAAAAGAAGGTAGATATTCTAGCGGATTTCAGCTCTAGAGGGCCAGTAACAGGTACTTGGCAAATGAAGCCGGATTTATTAGCTCCAGGTGTACAAATAAAAAGTACAATTCCCGGTGGGTATTTAGCACTTCAAGGAACGAGTATGGCAAGTCCACACGTTGCAGGAGCAGCTGCTCTAGTAAAACAATTGCACCCAGATTGGAGTATGGAGGATTTAAAAAGTGTGCTAGTCAATACAGCAACACCATTATATAAGAATAATAAAAAGATGTATCATGCGTACGAACAAGGGGCTGGAAGATTAGATATTGAAAAAGCACTAGAGACTGAGACAACATTATTCCCGACGTCTTTATCTTTAGGAGTAACAAGAAAAACAGATTTACAAGTTAAGAAAGATTTTGTTGTTAGAATATCTAATAAATCAAATATATCAAAACAAGTTACAGCTATAAATAATCAGCCAGCCACTGGAATACAATGGGTATTACCTAAGCCTTTTACTATTCCAGCGCACACTAGCAAAAAGATTAATCTTACTGCAACAGTTGATACGAAAGTATTAAGAGATGGATTTTATGATGGGGCAATTACGTTTAGTACAAATGATGATGAAAATCTAAGAATGCCGTTTTTATTACTACAAGGAGAACCGAACTTTCCGTCAGTAATGGGATTTCATTTTGGAAGAGTAAAAGGAAAAAATCGCTATAAATATGAACTCTATTTACCAAGTAAGGTTGAGGAATACAAAATTGCTGTTTTTGAATCAGAAACATTCCGTTTGTTAGGTGTTATTGATGAACAGGAGAATAGTAAAAGGGGGATTATCAAAAAGGAATTAGTTTTAAAGGACTTTCCAAAAAGCGGGATTTATAAGTTTGTGATCTTTTATAAACGTAAACAATATGAAAGTGCAACGGAATCTTACGTTAACGTCGCTAAAATTTATGTTGAAGACTAAAAATTGGTAAGTAATTTTTAATAGTTTTTTAATTTAGGTAATTGACACATTTTTGTAACATATTGTATGCTTAACATGAATGTTTAAAAGGGTTTTTATTGTATGTAAATACTATGTTATTAAAATTTTTTGAACGTTTTGTGAACAATTTGTGAACGTTTTCAATGTTTAGAGATTTTAGCAAATATTTGTTGTAGAATTAACCATGATAAGGCTTTTGGCAATTTTTTGAGAATGAAAATTGACATGGAGGGATTTTGTATGAAAAACAACAATCAACATCCTCTTAAAGCAATGGCACTCATGTCTTCCATTCTAGCTCAGCTTGTCGGTTCTATTCTCATAGGCATCTTTTTAGGAAGATGGATTGATTCATTTTTTAATTGGCCAGTACCAGTATTTATGATCATCTTTTTACTGTTAGGATTATTTACTGGAATCTATGGCACGCTTAAATTAGTTAAGCAATTCACACCAGGGGACTAGTTACATGCAAAAAGATAATTTTAGACGATTCACACGAGATATGTTGTATATCATTGCTTTAGCTGTTTTAGGTTGGGCATTTACCGACTACAAAACAATATTCACAGGCTATATTCTCGGAACAGTAACTAGCTTTTATTGTATATGGATTCTACACAGAAAGATAAATACCTTTTTTGACCGAGTTTTAAAGCAACAAAAAGTTCGATCTTTAGGTACTGTAATTTGTCTTTCAGCGGTGGCTCTAGCTATGGTCATCGCGCTTCGGTATGAAAATTTTGTGAGCATACCGGCACTAACTGCGGGACTAATGACAGGACATCTTGTCATTATGATACATTTTGCATTACAACAAACGTCTTTTGCAAGGAAGAGAGGTGAATAAATTGGAACACGGCACTTATGGTTTTAAATTTATTGGTTTAGATTTTACGTTAACAAATGTTCTAATGACAACCATTGCTGCAGTAATCGTTTTTATCATCGCAGTTACATGCGCAAGAAGTCTACAAATACGCCCATCAGGAAAGCAAAACTTTTTAGAGTGGGTTATAGATTTCGTTAAAGGCATTATCAACAGTACAATGGATTGGGAAACTGGTGGTCGCTTCCTTACACTAGGTGTGACATTACTTATGTACATATTTGTTTCAAATATGTTAGGTCTACCATTCGATATCTCATTCGATGGAAACTCAGTTTGGAAATCACCTACATCAGACCCAGTCATTACTTTATCATTAGCAATCTTTATAGTTGGTTTATCACATTATTATGGTATTAAGATGCGCGGTTTTGGAGCGTATGGTAAAACATTCTTCCAACCAATGCCATTCTTATTCCCATTAAAAATTATTGAGGAATTAGCAAACACATTAACGCTAGGTCTTCGACTTTACGGTAACATTTACGCGGGGGAAATCTTACTAGGTTTACTTGCAACAATGGGTACACATGCTTATGCAGCAAGCGCAGGAGAAGGCGTTCTTTGGACAATTGCAGCGGCAATACCAATGATCATATGGCAGGGATTCTCTGTATTCGTTGGTTCAATCCAAGCGTTTATCTTCGTAATGTTAACAATGGTTTACTTGTCACATAAAGTGGCGGACGAGCATTAATCTGCTCATTAAAATTGGTAGTTAGATAAAAATTATAAAAAAAATATATTTCTTATGATTAAGAAGGAGGAAATTTAAAATGGCTTTAATAGCAGCGGCAATTGCAATAGGTTTAGGTGCACTAGGTGCAGGTATTGGTAACGGTTTAATTGTATCACGTACAGTAGAAGGTGTTGCTCGTCAACCAGAATTACGTTCAACTCTTCAAACTTTAATGTTCATCGGGGTTGCATTAGTTGAGGCACTTCCAATCATCGCGGTAGTTATCGCATTCATGGCATTTGGTAAAGCTTAAGATTTATACAAGCAGTTAAAAAATGGCGAAGTTTGTGTTCACATTTACTTCGCCATTCCTTTATGACACTTTTGTTGTAAAGATTGAATTTTGAAAGTAAAGCTAAGGTCGGTAAGAGTCCTAGGCTATGTTATAAAAAAAGAAAAATTATTAAATGATACCCTCGAAGGGAGTGAAGGCTTGTGTTAAACGGTTCATTATTCGTAATCGGTGAAGCAAACGGACATGGTATACCTTGGGGCGATGTAGCGTTTCAATTAGTAATCTTCTTAATCCTACTTGCTTTATTACGTAAGTATGCATTAGGACCAGTAATGGGAATTATGAAACAACGTGAAGATCACATCGCTAATCAATTAGACTCAGCTGAGAAAAACAACGCTGATGCAATGAAACTAGTTGAAGAGCAAAAGCAAGAGTTAGTTGCTGCTCGAACTGAAGCTCGTGAGCTTCTTGAGAAAGCTAGAAAGCAAGCTGATGTACAACGTGAAGAAATCGTTGCAGCAGCAAAAGCAGAAGCTGAAAACTTGAAAGAAAGCGCTAAACGTGAAATTACGCGTGAAAAAGAGCTTGCAGTACAATCAGTTCAACAACAAGTGGCTTCATTATCTGTATTAATTGCTTCTAAAGTACTTGAAAAAGAAGTGAAGTCTGAAGACCAATCTGCTATTTTTGATCAATATCTTAAAGAAGTAGGCGAAGCTAAATGAGTAACGAATTAGTTGCAAAACGCTACGCAAACGCTCTTTTTGAATTAGCAACTGAACAAAACTTGGTAGAAACTGTTGAACATGACTTACAAGTAGTGAAAAAGGAGTATGTAGAAAACTTAGAATTAAATAAGTTTTTACAACATCCTGGTATCACAAAAGAAAGCAAAAAGTCTGTCTTAAATGACACGTTTGCTTCAATCTCTGAAACGGTATTAAATCTAGTATGCTTATTAGTTGATCGTGGACGAATGAGCACTATTTCAAACTTAGTAACTGAATATGTGAAAATTGCGAATGAAACTCGTAATATTGCAGATGCAACTGTTTACTCTGTGAAGGCAATGTCTTCTGAAGAACTAGATAAAATTGGAGCGTTATTCGCTGCTAAATTAGGTAAAAACTCAATACGTTTGAAAAACGAAATTGACCCATCTTTAATTGGTGGTTACAAAGTTCGTGTTGGAAACCGTATTTTTGACGGAAGTTTAAAAAATAAACTTGTTCGAATTGAACGTGAATTAATCGCAAAATAGTTTGTAGATAGGGGTGAAATGCATGAGCATCAAAGCTGAAGAAATCAGTGCGCTGATTAAAAAGCAAATCGAAAATTACCAAACTGAAATAGAAGTTAGTGATGTTGGTACAGTTATCCAAGTTGGTGACGGTATCGCTCGTGCTCATGGTCTTGACCAATGTATGTCTGGAGAACTAGTTGAGTTCTCTAATGGCGTTATGGGACTAGCACAAAACTTAGAAGAAAACAACGTAGGTATTATCATCTTAGGACCTTACACAGGCATTAAAGAAGGCGACGAAGTTCGTCGTACTGGACGCATCATGCAAGTTCCAGTTGGTGAAGCATTAGTTGGACGTGTAGTAAACTCATTAGGTCAACCAGTTGATGGTTTAGGCCCAATTGAAACGACTAAATCTCGTCCAATCGAAAACGCTGCACCAGGCGTAATGGCACGTAAATCAGTACATGAGCCATTACAAACAGGTATCAAAGCAATCGATGCTCTTGTACCAATCGGACGTGGACAACGTGAGTTAATCATCGGTGACCGTCAAACTGGTAAAACAGCTGTTGCTATCGATACAATTCTTAACCAAGCTGACCAAAACATGATCTGTATCTATGTTGCAATCGGTCAAAAAGAATCAACAGTTCGTGGACTTGTTGAAACTTTACGTAAGCATGGCGCATTAGATTACACAATCGTTGTAACTGCACCTGCTTCATCTCCAGCTCCAATGTTATACTTAGCTCCTTTCGCTGGTGTAACAATGGGTGAAGAGTTTATGTACAATGGTAAACACGTATTAGTAGTATACGATGATTTATCAAAACAAGCGGTAGCTTACCGTGAGCTTTCATTACTATTAAAACGTCCTCCAGGTCGTGAAGCATATCCAGGGGATGTATTCTACTTACACTCTCGCTTATTAGAGCGTGCAGCTAAGTTAAATGATGAATTAGGTGGCGGTTCATTAACTGCATTACCATTCATTGAAACACAAGCTGGTGATATCTCAGCTTATATTCCAACAAACGTAATCTCGATTACTGACGGACAAATCTTCTTACAGTCTGACTTATTCTTCTCTGGCGTACGTCCAGCGATCAATGCAGGTCTTTCTGTATCACGTGTTGGTGGTTCAGCGCAAACTAAGGCGATGAAATCAGTAGCAGGTACGCTACGTCTTGACTTAGCGTCATTCCGTGAGCTTGAAGCATTTGCTGCGTTCGGTTCAGACTTAGATAAAGCAACTCAAGCTAAACTTAACCGTGGTGCTCGTACAGTTGAAATCCTTAAACAAGGTTTACACAAACCATTAAAAGTAGAAAAACAAGTAACATCTTTATATGCATTAACACGTGGCCACTTAGACAGCGTAGCAGTTGAAGACATTACTCGTTTTGAAGAAGAAATGTTAGCTTGGATGGACGTAAACGCTAAAGGTCTTTTAGATGCTATTCGTGATACTGGTAAATTACCAAACGAAGCTGACCTTGACGCTGCAATCACAAGCTTTAAAAAGAACTTTATTGCTTCTAAATAAGAAGGCGATTTAAATATCTGGATTTGAAGGATCGGGCATTAGCTCGTCCTTCATTTAACTGTTTACCAAAAGGTGGTGAAAACCTGTGGCATCATTACGCGATATAAAAACAAAAATTAATTCAACAAAAAAGACAAGCCAAATCACAAAAGCGATGGAGATGGTTTCTGCTGCGAAATTAAACCGTGCTGAGCAAAACTCTAAGCAATTCGTTCCTTACATGGAAAAAATGCAAGAGGTAGTTGGTAGCGTGGCAAAAGGTGTAAACAGTAGACATCCGATGCTAGTAACTCGTCCAGTTAAAAAGACTGGTTACATTGTCATCACTTCTGACCGTGGTTTAGCGGGTGCATTTAATAGTAACGTATTACGTGCGGTAACTAATACAATTAAAGAGCGTCATAAATCGAATGATGAATTTGCAATTATTGTACTAGGTCGAGTTGGACGTGACTACTTTAAGCGTTTAGGTTACCCAATCGTTGAAGAGGTTCTTGGACTTCCAGATCAACCTTCATTCGATGATATTCAAAAATTTGCTAATCGTACAGTTCAAATGTACACAGATGGCATTTTTGATGAGCTTTACTTATCATATAATCATTTCGTAAGTAAGATTTCTCAAGAAGTTACTGAGAAAAAGCTATTACCTTTAACAGATATTGACACAGGTAAGGCAACAACTAATTACGAATTTGAACCATCTGATGATGAAATCTTAGAAGTTTTACTGCCTCAATATGCAGAAAGCTTAATCTTTGGTGCATTATTAGACAGTAAAGCTAGTGAACACGCTTCACGTATGACAGCGATGAAAAGTGCAACTGATAATGCGAAAGAAGTTATTAGTAAGCTTACTCTTCACTATAACCGTGCGCGTCAAGCAGCAATTACACAAGAAATTACTGAAATCGTCGGTGGGGCAGCAGCACTTGGCTAATCTGCTTACAACGGCTATATAAATTGATCGGCTTTTAATGAAACAATGCTAGGAGGAAAAGCGATGAGCAATGGTATTATTACTCAGGTATTAGGTCCAGTAGTAGACGTAAAGTTCGAAAACGGCCAATTACCACAAATATATAATGCGTTACGTGTTCGTAAAGAAGCGGGCGATGCAAACGAAGTAAACATTGATTTAACATTAGAAGTTGCTCTTCACTTAGGTGACGATACTGTTCGTACAGTTGCAATGGCTTCAACTGATGGATTAGTACGTGGAATGGAAGCAGTTAACACAGGGAAACCAATTTCGGTTCCAGTTGGTGACGCTACATTAGGACGTGTATTCAATGTGTTAGGTGACAACATTGACTTAGACGAAGAACTTGGCGAAGACGTACGTCGTGACCCAATTCACCGTCAAGCACCTAAATTTGAAGAATTAACTACAAAAGTAGAAATCCTTGAAACTGGTATCAAAGTAGTAGACTTATTAGCTCCTTACATCAAAGGTGGTAAAATCGGTCTATTCGGCGGTGCGGGTGTAGGTAAAACTGTATTAATTCAAGAATTAATTAACAACATCGCACAAGAGCACGGCGGTATCTCAGTATTCGCTGGTGTAGGTGAGCGTACTCGTGAAGGTAACGACTTATACCACGAAATGAGCGACTCTGGCGTTATCAAGAAAACAGCGATGGTATTCGGACAAATGAACGAGCCACCTGGTGCACGTCAACGTGTTGCCTTAACTGGTTTAACAATGGCTGAATATTTCCGTGATGAGCAAGGACAAGACGTGTTATTCTTCATCGATAACATCTTCCGTTTCACTCAAGCAGGTTCTGAGGTTTCTGCCCTATTAGGTCGTATGCCTTCTGCGGTAGGTTACCAACCAACTCTTGCTACTGAAATGGGTCAATTACAAGAGCGTATCACTTCAACAAACAAAGGTTCTGTAACTTCGATTCAAGCGATTTACGTTCCTGCCGATGACTATACGGATCCAGCACCAGCTACAGCGTTCGCTCACTTAGATGCAACAACAAACTTAGAGCGTCGTTTATCTGAGATGGGTATTTACCCAGCGGTAGATCCATTAGCATCTACATCTCGTGCATTAAACCCTGAAATCGTTGGTGAAGAGCACTATGAAGTAGCTCGTCAAGTACAATCAACTTTACAACGTTATAGAGAACTTCAAGATATCATCGCAATCTTAGGTATGGATGAGTTATCAGAAGAAGATAAATTAGTCGTAGCTCGTGCTCGTCGTATTCAATTCTTCTTATCTCAAAACTTCCACGTTGCGGAGCAATTCACAGGACAAAAAGGTTCTTACGTACCAGTTAAAGAAACTGTTAGTGGATTCAAAGAGATCTTAGAAGGTAAATATGATACTCTTCCAGAAGATGCATTCCGTCTAGTTGGACGCATTGAAGAAGTAGTAGAAAAAGCAAAAACATTAGTATAATAATTGTCTAATCGAAAGGCTTGTTCATCATTCTATATGAATGAACTTGATTAGCTCACGAAGCTAGACAGGAGGAGTTCACTATGAAGACAATGAAAGTCAGTATCGTCACTCCTAATGGACCGGCTTATGAAGGCGAAACAGAATTCGTTAGCACGAAAGCAACTAGCGGTGAGCTAGGTATTTTACCTGGACACATTTCAACTGTGGCACCGTTAGCAACAGCACCTGTTAAAATTAAATCACCAGCTGGAACTGATTACGTTGCAGTTAGTGGCGGATTCATTGAAATTCGACCTGAAGCCGTTACAATATTGGCTCAATCTGCTGAAGCATCAACTGAAATCGACGTTGAGCGTGCAGTAGAAGCAAAAAAACGTGCAGAAAAACGTCTACAAGATAGACGACCTGACACAGATATCAAACGTGCAGAACTTGCTTTACACAAAGCAATGAACCGTTTAAACGTAGCACAATATAAGTAATTAAAAAAAGAGCCCTTTTGGGGCTCTTTTTTTGTTGGGTTATTTGGGGTGTTAGTAGAGTGATAAGGGTGCAATTATAGTCGGGGTGCTGCAAAAGTAAATAGGTTGAGCGTGTAGATAAGTTTAAATGAGTGATGAATAGAAAGTAGGTGCAAGTTAAAGTATGAGTATCCACAAACCCCCGTACAAGTACGCAAATAAATTATGATTAACGCAAATAAAATTGTACTCCGCAAATTCCTACATATATCTTCAATATTCTCGGCTTCAAGACTCCTACGCAAACTAAACCTACCATCAATAGGAACAACGACGAGCTGTCACAGCAATCCTCTTTTTAGTTTGATTCCAATCCCGCTGTTGTTAAAACACCATTTCTTGAGATTTTTAAAAGGTATTCTGCCATGTGTTTTTTTGTGTATGGCATGTCATTTTCAACCCAAAATGAAATTACGCTGAGAGTTGCGCCTGATATATAACTTACTAGTAGGTCACCTGGGACAAGGTATTTATTCTTTTTTGGTTGTATGAATGCAATGCCTTTTTCGAATGTTGTTGATAATACTTCGTAAAGTCTTCTTCTAAAAATATTTGGTCCTTGTCGTTTTAGGAGGACTTTGTAGAAGTAACTGTTTTTTTCGATATGTTCAAATAGATGGAAGTATGATTTTAAAGCCATTTCATCGAGTGAGTTTGGGTTTCCGTCATACATACTAAAATCTACATTCTTCATGGCGCTGTCCAAATCAACTAGTTTTTCTCTAACGATTTGGCGGACCATTTGGTATTTGTCTTCGTAGTGACTGTAAAAGGTTGCTCTGTTGACATTTGCTTTTTTAGTTATGTCTTGTACACTGATTGCTTCGAATTCTTTATCTGCTAATAGCGTAATTAATGCATCTTGTAAAAGTTGTCTAGTTCGAATGACACGGGGGTCAAGATTATTTTTTATGCTCATTTTTAAACTCCTTTATTAAATTACTTTAAGAAATTAAACAGTTTGTAGTAGTAGTGTTGCTTAAACAACAAATTTTAAATTATTAACGGTTGAGTACGTTTATAAATCAATTATAATTAAAAACTATGAGAAGTAAAACGACAACGTGTTGCTTTACTTTTGTTACCTATATAGAGAAACGATTAAAAATTTAGGAGGAATTTTATTTATGGGGAACATGAAGAAAATGGTGTTTGTTAATATTATTACTTTAATCATATTAGTTGCTGGTGGATTTGCTGGTTATTACTATTATGATCAATCAACAAATTATATAAAAACGGATAATGCAAAAATAGATGGGCAACAAATTGTTATTTCATCTCCTGCTGCTGGTAAGCTTGAGTCATGGTCTGGTACATTCGGTAAAACATTTTCACCAAATGAATCAATCGGGAAAGTTTTAACTGCGCCTCAAACAGCTGGAGATACAGTACATGAAGTATCAGTTTCAGTGCCAACAAATGCTACGATTGTTCAAGCAAATGCAATTAAAGATCAATTGGTTGGAACAGGTTCAACTCTTGGTTATGCATATAACTTAGATAATCTTTGGGTTACTGCAAATATTAAAGAAACTGAAGTAGAAGATGTGAAAAAAGGTCAAGTGGTTGATGTGTATGTTGATGCATATCCAGATACAACTTTAACAGGTACTGTGGAATTTGTTGGATTAACAACTGCAAATACATTTAGTTTATTACCTTCTGGAAACTCTAATGCAAACTATACGAAAGTTGAGCAGGTTGTACCTGTAAGAATTGCTTTAGATCATAATAAGTCATTTGAAATTGTTCCAGGAATGAATGCTTCTGTTCGTATCCATAAGTAAGGAGGAATTTCAATGTCAACAGGAATGATCATTGCATATGGAGGGTTTTGCTTAATTGTTTTCTTTGTTATTAATCGAATCGTATTAAGAAATAAAGAAAATGACTTAAAAATAGATAAAAGAGAAGAAATGGTCCAATCGGAAGAACCAAATAAAATAGAAAAAACTGAAGAAATTCAAAAGAAATCAATTCCATCAGAGTCAAGTGAAAAACAGAGCTTTAGCATGGGAAAAGTTTTGACAGTACTATTACTAGGGATGTTCGTGTCTATTTTAAATCAGACATTAATAAATGTTGCTTTACCGAAGTTAATGGCAGACTTTAATGTAACGACTTCGACTGCACAATGGTTATCTACTGGCTTTATGTTAGTAAACGGTATTTTAATTCCAGTCAGTGCTTATTTAGTTGATACATTTACTTATCGAAAATTATTTATCTTTTCGATGATTGCCTTTACAATCGGTTCAATTATTTGTGCTTTATCAGGAAACTTCCCAGTTATGATGGTAGGTCGCGTAGTTCAAGCTGTCGGGGCTGGTATTTTAATGCCGCTTGGTATGAATATCTTTATGACGATCTTTCCGCCTGAAAAGCGTGGGGCAGCAATGGGATTAATGGGAATTGCAATGATTCTGGCACCAGCTATTGGTCCAACAATAACTGGGTATGTAGTACAAGATTATTCATGGCATTTCTTATTTTATGGAATGGCTGTGTTAGGTGTCATTTCAATCATTTTGTCTAATGCTTGGTTTCATATTTCACGTAAACGTTCATTCCCAACTTTGGATATATGGGGAGTAATAAGCTCGTCACTTGGATTCGGAAGTTTATTATATGGATTCAGTGAAGCTGGTAATAAAGGTTGGGGTAGCACTGAAGTAGTTCTTTCTTTAGTAATTGCTTGTATCAGTTTAGGTTTATTTGTGTGGAGAGAATTAACTGCTAAACAACCATTAATAAATTTAAAAGTATTTAAATCTTTTTCGTTTACTTACACTTTATTAATTAACTTAATCGTTACGACTGCTTTATACGGAGGGATGATTTTACTACCTCTTTATTTACAAAACATTCGTGGGTTTACACCAATTAAAGCAGGATTATTATTACTTCCTGGCTCATTAATAATGGGTGCTCTTGGACCGCTTACAGGTAAGCTATTCGATAAATATGGTATCCGTCCTTTAGCCATTTTTGGTTTACTTATTATGACGTTTACAACTTATGAGTTCACTAAATTGTCTATTGATACACCGTATTTAAAAATTATGTTTTTCTATACTTTACGTTCATTCGGTATGTCATTTATTATGATGCCAATTATGACTGCTGGTTTAAATAAGTTACCTCTTAAGATGATTTCGCATGGTACTGCAACTCAAAATACACTACGACAAGTTGCAGGTTCGGTAGGTACAGCAGTCCTTGTTACAATTATGACGACTCAAACGACTAATCACATGGCAGACTTCTCAAATGAAGTAACGTCAACGAATTCGTTCATTATGGATTGGGTACATCAAACAGGCGCACAGTTAGCTAGTGCAGCTGGAGTAACCCCTTCTCAAGGTGGAGCTTTAGCAGTTACAACACTTTATAGCCAGGCGTCTAAATTAGCATCTATTAATGGAATCAATGATGCATTTATTTTTGCAACTGCATTGTCTGGTATTGCATTAGTACTTTCATTCTTTATGGGAAGTACAAAAAGTAGAAAGTTTGCACAACCTAAATCTAAAAATCAAAATAAGCAGTCTTCAGAAACGATTGCATCTTAAAAAAAGGCCAGTTCATGATTTTGAACTGGTTTTTTTTTCGACAGTTATCACTATTTTTTAATTTGTGGGAATTGTGAATAACTTTCTGTGGATTTGTGGATAACTCTTATACTGATATACAATTTTAGTAACTGGTAATGACAATTGGAATATTAGAAATTTATTAGAACGACATACATTTAAGATAATTTATAGATATTGGAATTTATTTTCCAGCTATATCATTCAATTTTCAGATTAATGGCAATAAATATCGACACGTTTTTGTCACTTTTGTTATAATGGATACGATTACAAAACTGAATAGTAAAAATTAATGAAAAATACATTATATTTATAATAAGTATATAATGTAGAGCTCTGTAGTTAGAGGAGGGACAAGTTTCGTGAATGCTTATTTAAATAATTATGTGATCGTAGTTGTGTTTCTCGTTATAGGAATTGCGCTTCCAGTTGTCGCACTCTCGGTAATAGGTAAAATTTTAAGACCGAATGTACCAACTGAAGCAAAAGCAACGACCTATGAAAGTGGTATTGAACCATTTCATGATGCGAAGGTTCGTTTCCACGCTGGATATTACATTTTTGCTCTATTATTCGTTATCTTTGATGTTGAAACTGTTTTCTTATATCCGTGGGCGGTTGCATATGATCAATTAGGGCTTTTTGCATTTGTAGAGATGATTATTTTTATTCTTATGTTACTACTTGGACTTATTTATGCTTGGAAGAAGAAGGTGTTGAAATGGTTATGAAGTTAGATGGAATTTCTGTTGCTGAAATGGAAGAACTCCAAAAGAATATTTTTTTCACGACTTTGGAAGAAGTGAAGGCATGGGCAAGAAGTAACTCGTTATGGCCATTAACATTCGGGTTAGCTTGTTGTGCAATCGAAATGATGGGTGTAGGATCATCTCATTATGACTTAGACCGATTTGGATCATTTTTCCGTACTTCTCCTCGTCAATCTGACTGTATGATTGTTTCTGGAACAGTTACGAAAAAGATGGCGCCAATCGTTAAACGCCTTTACGATCAAATGCCTGAACCAAAATGGGTAATTGCGATGGGCTCATGTGCGACTGCTGGTGGACCATATGTTAACTCGTATGCAGTTGTTAAAGGAGTGGACCAGATTGTTCCTGTGGATGTGTATATCCCTGGATGCCCTCCGAATCCAGCAGCATTAATTTATGGTATTAACAAATTGAAAGAGAAGATTCGTTACGAAGCTAAAACTGGAAAGCAGGTGACGAATAAGTGAGTGAAGATAAGTCAAAAGAACAGTTAAAGAAAGAAGCAGCTGAGAGGGCTAAAGAAGCAGCTCGACGTAAAATGGAACAGTTGAAGGCAGAAAAGGAAGCTGCAAAAAATACTGAAGTTCAAAAAGAAGAAGTTCCTGTAGTCGAGGAGCCTACTGTTGAAAATGAAGTTAAACAAGAGGAACCAGCTTCAGAAGATGAAAAAGCGAAAGCACTTGCACTAGCGAAAGCAAAAGCAGTAGCAGCGGCGAAGGCAAAGGCGGCTGCAATCGCGAAACAAAAAGCAGCAGAAGCAAGTGAACAGACTCAAGCAGAAGAGTCAGAGGCGACTTCTGATGATGATAAGGCAAAGGCTTTAGCAGCAGCGAAGGCAAAAGCAGTAGCGGCAGCAAAAGCAAAGGCAGCGGCATTAGCAAAGCAAAAAGCAGCAGAAGGTGGAGAAGCTCCAGCAGATGGTGCAGATGATGAAAAAGCGAAAGCAATTGCAGCAGCAAAGGCAAAAGCAGTAGCGGCAGCAAAAGCAAAGGCAGCCGCATTGGCAAAACAAAAAGCAACGGGTGGAGAAGACACAGCAAGTGCTGGTTCAGACGATGAAGCGGCAAAAGCAAAAGCGAAGGCAATTGCAGTTGCGAAGGCAAAAGCAGCAGCAGCGGCAAAAGCGAAAGGCAAAACAGACGGTGGTAAAGAGGCTCCAGTTGAAGAAGTGAAACCTTCTCATAATCAACCATTGTTAGATGAAGTAAAGGCATTAATTGAAAAAGAGTTTGGAACGGATGTTATTGAGGAAGCAATTATTAATACGCTTTCTAAAGATGATCCAACTTTTACAATTAAAAGGGATGCTTATTTTAAAGTAGCACAGTTCTTAAAGAATAATGAACAGCTACAATTTACTTATTTATCTGGATTACATGGAACTGATTTTGTTGAGTACATGGAAGTCTACTCTTACATATATTCATATAAACGTAAACATGGAATCGCTTTAAAAGTAAAAGCAGACCGTGAACAACCTATTGTTGATAGTATTACTCCAATATGGGAAGGTGCAAACTGGCCAGAGCGTGAGACTTACGACTTACTTGGTATTCAGTTTGAAGGTCATCCAAAATTGGAGCGTATCTTACTGCCAGATAATTGGGTTGGCTATCCACTAAGAAAAGATTACGTTCAATTTGATGAGGGGGTGTAGGATAAGCCATGATTCGTACGGAAGAAATGCTATTAAATGTCGGACCTCAGCATCCAAGTACACACGGTGTATTTCGTCTTGTGTTAAAGATTGATGGAGAGATCATTAAAGAGGCGACACCTGTCATCGGTTATCTACACCGTGGTACAGAGAAAATCGCTGAAAATCTTCAATATACACAGATTATTCCATATACGGACCGTATGGATTATCTATCAGCAATGACAAATAACTATGTTATCTGCCATGCTGTTGAAACAATGATGGATATTAAAGTTCCAGATCGCGCAGAGTATTTACGCGTTATTTCAATGGAATTAGGGCGTGTTGCTAGTCACTTAGTTTGGTGGGGTACAAACCTTCTAGATATTGGGGCAGTGAGTCCATTCCTTTATGCTTTCCGTGAGCGTGAAATGATTATCAATCTATTAAACGAACTGTGTGGAGCGAGATTGACTTTTAACTACATGCGCGTTGGTGGGGTTAAGTGGGATGCTCCTGAAGGTTGGATTGAAAAAGTAAAAGAATTTATTCCTTATATGAGAGAGCAATTAAAAGGATATCACGATTTAGTTTCTGGTAATGAAATCTTTATTAATCGTGTAAAAGGTATTGGTGCATATTCACAAGAAGATGCAATTAATTTTTCATTAAGTGGTGCAAATCTTCGTTGTACTGGTGTTAAATATGATCTACGAAAAGATGCTCCATATTCTATTTACGATCGTTTTGATTTCGATGTCCCAGTGGGAACAGTTGGCGATGCATGGGATCGATATATGTGCAGAATGCTAGAAATTGAAGAGTCATTGAAGATTTTAGAACAAGCTGTTGAACAATTCCCTGCTGAAGGTGATATTTTAGCAAAAGTTCCTAAAATCATCAAGGCTCCTAAAGGTGAAGGATACGTTAGAATCGAGTCACCTCGTGGAGAAATCGGTTGCTATATTGCAAGTGATGGAAAAAAAGAGCCGTATCGTTTGAAGTTTAGACGACCATCTTTTTATAACCTGCAAATTCTTCCAAAGCTATTAAAAGGTGAAAACATCGCAAACTTAATTACTATTTTAGGTGGTATCGATATTGTACTTGGGGAGGTAGACGGATAATGATAGAAAATCTTCTACAAAGTACACCGTCTTGGATAAATTTTCTCATCTATTTAGGCTTAGGCGTTATTTTTCTATTTGTAGTTTTAGGTTTTGTAACATTTGGAATCCTATCAGAACGTAAAGTAATGGGTTTCATGCAAGGGCGTATTGGACCTAACCAAGTTGGTGGACGTTATGGTTTACTTCAAACTGTTGCTGACGTATTAAAGCTACTTTTAAAAGAAGATACAATTCCGAAAGCGGCAGATAAACCATTATTTATACTTGCACCAATCATCGCATTTGCACCAGCGTTTATGGTATTAGCAACTCTACCTTTCACAGAGAACTTACAGTTTGCTGATATAGGTGTTGGATTACTTTACTATATTGCTGTTTCAGGATTAACAACAGTTGGTGTTGTTACAGCGGGGTGGGCCTCAAATAACAAATATTCACTTATTGGTGGTATGCGTGCAGCAGCACAGATGATTTCATATGAAATTCCGTTAGTAATGAGCGTATTAGGTGTTATTTTATTAACTGGAAGCTTAAATTTAAATGATATTGTTAATGCACAGGAGAATGTGTGGTTCATTGTAACTCAGCCGATTGCTTTTATCGTTTTCTTAATTGCAGCTGTAGCTGAATTAAACCGTACACCTTTTGACTTACCAGAGGCTGAGTCAGAACTTGTAGCAGGTTATCATACAGAGTTTTCAGGATTCCGTTGGGCATTTTTTATGCTTTCAGAGTATGTTTACTTTTTTGCAATGTGTTCGTTAATTACGATTCTATTTTTAGGAGGATGGAAACCAATTGCGGGTCTAGACTTCATTCCTGGGGCTGTTTGGTTCTCTTTAAAATTTAGTGTAATTTTATATTTATTAATTTGGTTCCGTGTAACGTTCCCACGTTTACGTGCTGACCAATTAATGGAGTTCGGTTGGAAGGTATTATTACCAGTTTCATTAGCTAATATTTTAATAACTGCATTAGTAAAAAGCTTGTTCTTCTAAACAAATAGACCAATCTAAAGGGGTGTGAGTCATGATTGGGTTAGTAAAAGGTTTAAAATATACTCTTCAAAATTTAACGCGCGAAAAAGTGACGTATGATTATCCAAATCAGCCGATTCCGTTACCAGATCGTTTTCGTGGAATTCAGAAATTTTATCCAGAAAAATGTATTGTTTGTAATCAATGTTCAGCAATCTGTCCAACAGACTGTATTACATTAACTGGAAAAAAACATCCTGATCCTACGAAAAAAGGAAAAATTATCGACACATACGATATAAATTTCGAAATTTGTATTCTATGTGATTTATGTACGGAAGTTTGTCCAACAGAAGCGATTATTATGACAAATAACTTTGAACTTGCCGAATATTCACGTGATGAATTGTTTAAAGACCTTCAATGGCTTGATGAAAACGATCAAAACATTCGAAAGGAGAATAAAGCATGAGTGGTTTTGTAGTTGCTTTCTTTCTTCTTTCTTTATCAGCCATTTTAGGTGGCGTAATGATGTTAAACTCAACGAAAGTTATGCATATGATGCTTTCGCTTGTATTAACATTCATCAGTATTGCAGGGATTTATGTCCTTCTATCAGCTGAATTCGTAGCTGTTGTTCAAATTCTTATTTATTCAGGTGCAGTAACAATCTTAATGATTTTTGGAATCATGTTAACGAAACATGATATTGAAAGTGAAAAACCAAAAAGAAATTGGAGAAATATAGCTGCATTAATCGGTATTGTTGCATTTGGAGTCGTTATGTTTTTAGGAGTAAACGGACTTTCAATCGACGCATCAGATGTTGATTTAGCAACAAATAATACGAAAAATATTGGATTACAATTATTTACAAATCATATCGTGCCATTTGAAGTAATGTCTGTATTATTACTAATTGCTTTAGTAGGTGCGATTATTTTAGCAAAATCAGATGATTCAAAAGAGGAGGGTACGAAGGAATGAGTTCAGTTCCAATTAATGCTTATCTTCTCTTAGCGCTAATTTTATTTTGTATCGGATTATATGGTGCATTAACAAAACGAAACACAGTAATCGTGTTAATTTGTATTGAGTTAATGTTAAATGCCGCAAATATTAATTTAGTGGCATTTAGTAAGCTGGGTGTAGCACCGTCTTTAACAGGACAAATTTTTTCATTATTTACGATTTCAGTTGCAGCTGCTGAGGCTGCAGTGGGCGTGGCAATTTTAATTGCTTGGTATCGTCATCGTCAGACAGTCAATATCGATGAAGCTGATTCATTGAAAAGATAAATAGGAGGTGGAATTTGATGATGCAGTATGCTTGGCTTGTTCCGGTACTTCCGCTAATTTCCTTTCTAATCCTAATATTAGCTGGTACAAAAGGAAAGAAAGGTAGTGGGATTTTAGGAGCAACTTTAACAGGAATCTCATTCATCATCTCCTTGTTCGTCTTATTTGACCGTCTACAAGGGGATACAGTGCAGAAACTATACACTTGGTTAACAATTGGAAATATCGATATTCACGTTGGATATGTTGTAAATGCACTAAATTCGTTAATGCTAGTAATCGTTACGTTTGTTAGTACATTAGTACATATTTATTCAACAGCATATATGGAAGAGGATGATCGAATTACAGTGTTTTTCGCATATCTGGGCTTATTTACATTTGCGATGTTAGCACTTGTTATTTCACCTAGCATTCTACAACTTTATGTATTCTGGGAGTTAGTAGGCTTAGGTTCGTTCTTACTTGTTGGTTTCTACTTTTATAAAGAGGAAGCAAAAGCAGCGGCTAAAAAAGCGTTCATTATGACTAGAATAGGGGACGTTGGTTTATTTATCGGTATGGTACTTTTATTTTGGAAAACAAAGAGCTTTGATTTCGATCAAATTTTCAGTGTAATCCAAGGTGGACAAGTGAGTACTGGTATGTTAACACTTATTGCGATCTTGATTTTCGTAGGAGCAATGGGTAAATCAGGTCAGTTCCCACTTCATACATGGCTTCCTGATGCGATGGAAGGTCCAACACCTGTTTCTGCATTAATTCACGCAGCAACAATGGTAGCAGCCGGTGTTTACTTAGTAGCAACGACTTATCCAATCTTTATTGCTAGTGGAACTGCTTTAACGGTAGTTGCGATTGTCGGAGGATTTACAGCGATTTTTGCAGCGAGTATTGGTCTTGTGCAAAGAGATATTAAGCGAGTATTAGCATACTCAACAGTCAGTCAATTGGGCTATATGATGCTTGCATTAGGTGTAGGTGGTTATACGGCAAGTATTTTCCATTTAACAACTCATGCGTTTTTTAAAGCATTGTTATTCTTAGCTGCAGGTAGTGTTATTCATGCCGTACACACTCAAGACATCTTTAAAATGGGTGGATTACGTCAGAAAATGAAATGGACATCTACACTATTCTTAATCGGTACATTAGCTATTACAGGTGTACCATTACTATCTGGTTTCTTTAGTAAGGATGAAATTTTAGCTGCAACTTGGGAAAATGGCAATTACGTTTTATTCGTAGTAGCTTTAACTGCGGCATTTTTTACTTCTTTCTATATGTTCCGATTATTTTTCTTAGTTTTCACTGGAGAAGAGAAGACAAAGGGTGCGCACGAGTCACCAATGTCAATGGTCCTTCCAATGTCACTGCTAGGGATCCTTGCAATATTTGCAGGTTATATTAATACACCATTCTTTGGTCGTCACTTAAATGAGTTTTTATTAGATGGAGCTCCATTTACAATTACTGAGCATAGTCATGAGCCGGTTTGGATTATGATCGTAGCAACGCTTGTTTCTTTAGCTGGTATTACGCTTGCTTACAATATGTATGGAAGAAATGTGAAGCAATCGAAACAAGAAGAAAATGGATTATTTTATGAAATTCTTCTTAATAAATATTATATTGACGAATTGTATAACGGTTCAATCGTAAAAGGTATGTTTGCAATCGGACATGTAATGTTTGCTATTGAGCGTTTTGTAATTGAAGGACTTGCATTACTAGTAAAAGGAATTGTAAGTAGTGTCGGTGGAATTGGTTCAAGGCTTCAAAGTGGTCAAGTCCAAACTTATGGATTTATCACATTACTTGGTCTTGCACTAATCTTATTAGCAATCGTTGTGACAGGGGGGTACAACTTATGATGTCTCATTTCTTATTATGGGTTGTTTTCTCACCTTTATTGGGATTATTACTAGTTTCTTTTGCTCCAAAGAATTCTTATAAGCTTTGGGCATTATTGACTTCGGTTTTATCATTTGCAGTTACTATACTAGCTTATATAGCAGGTCAAAACCATTCTAGTTTAAAAGATTGGAATATTTCATATGATTGGTTTTCATTTGGAAAATTTTTCGCTGGATCAACTAGATTGTTTCAAGTTAAGTTTGAGCTTGGAGTAGACGGTCTATCATTAGTGATGATTTTACTTACTGGTATTATCTCATTAATCGCTGTAATAGCGGGTTACTCTATTAATAAAGGTTCAAAAGGCTTCTATCAACTACTATTTATTTTACAAGTAGGTATGTTTGGTGTATTCGCAGCTCAGAACTTAGTGTTATTCTTCTTATTCTTTGAATTAACGCTAGTGCCAATGTTCTTCTTAATTGGTAAATGGGGTCGATTTGATAGTGAACGTGCTGGATACCAATTCTTAATTTATAACGGATTAGGGTCTGCATTTTTATTATTTGTTATTGCTGTCCTATTTGCTCGCACAGGCACAACAAATTATGAAGTTTTAGCAAACATCATTCCAGCAGGACAACAAACAGTTAGTCCAATTTCAGAGCATTTAAAAATGGTTCTATTAATTTGTTTATTAATTGCATTTGCAATCAAACTACCATTATTCCCGTTCCATCGATGGATGGTGAATGTTCATACTCAAGCAAATCCTGCTGTAGTAATCATTCACGCTGGTATCCTATTAAAAATTGGAACTTACGGTTTAATTCGTTTTGCTTTAGGTATTTTCCCAGAGCAATTTGAAAAAATGTCGGTAGCTCTTGCGATTATTGGTGTAATTAATTTACTTTACGGAGCTTATATTGCTTTAATTCAAAAGGAATTACGCTCTGTATTGGCATATTCAAGTTTCTCACACATGGGGATTGTTATTATTGGATTAGCAGCAATGAATAGCGCTGGGATCCAAGGAGCAATTTTACAATCAGTATCTCACGGTTTAATTGCAGCACTTCTATTTTTAATAGTTGGCATGCTAGAAAACCGAGGTGATACTACTAGTTTTGACCGTATTTCTGGTCTTTCAAAATCAGCTCCAAGACTTGCCGGCTTATTGCTTTTTGGTGGTATGGCATCGTTAGGTTTACCAGGTCTATCAGGGTTCGTAGGAGAATGGTTATCATTTGTAGGCCTTTTCCAATCTCATAAAACAATTGCAACTGTAGGTACATTAGGAATCATCTTAACTGCAGCTTATATTTTAAGAGCAATTTTACAATTAAGCTTCGGTAAAACTAGTGAATTTATTTCATCATTCACTGATTTGTCAAAACGCGAAGCAATCGCTTCAGTTATTTTAGTATTTGCGATTGTACTGCTTGGTGTATACCCAGCTTTCGTAAATGATATGATTGTTTCATCAGTGGATTTTATCATTCAAGGGATTAGAGGTGTATAGAAGATGACTTGGAAAGCATTATCTGAATTTCAATGGGGAACAATGGGTCCTGAGATTATTCTAGTAGCTGCTGCGCTTCTTCTATTAACTCTTGAACTCTTACTACCTAAGAATGCGAGTCGTAAAATAGTCGGTTGGGTTGGTTTACTAAGTGTTGTTGGATCACTAGTATGGTTATTCACACTTTATTCACATAAACCAATAAGTCTATTAGCGGGATCGTTTAAACTTGATTCATTTGGGCTTCTCTTTAAAACTATTTTATTAATCGGGGCAATCTTAGTTTTATTACTTGCTCTTGGAGATAAATCAATTGCAGAGCGCTCAGAATACTACACATTGTTTATTACAGCGTTAATTGGAGCAATGTATATGGCTTCAAGTAGTGATTTAATCACATTATTTGTTGGATTAGAGTTACTCTCGATTTCATCTTATATTCTAGTTGGCATTCAAAAGAGAAGAGAAGGCTCTTCTGAAGCTGCACTTAAGTATGTAATTAACGGTGGTATTTCAACTGCAATAACATTATTCGGACTAAGCTATACTTATGGCTTAACAGGTACAACAAACATTACTGAAATGAATTTGGCACTTCAACAAGGAATTCCAAGCAGTAATGAATTTCTAATGATCCTAGCATTTGTGCTAGTATTTGTTGGATTATCATTTAAACTTGCGTCTGTTCCGTTCCATATGTGGGCGCCAGATGTATATGAAGGTGCTCCAACACCTGTAACAGCATTTTTAGCAACAGTTTCAAAAACAGGTGGCTTTATTATCGTACTTCGCATCTTCTTAGCAATTTTTACGGGTGCATTATTGATGAAGGAACAAAAATCTGTATTTGAAGTAATGCAACCAGTTGTAGCCACATTGGCCGCGTTATCGATGATTATTGGTAATACAATTGCTTTAAAACAAAACAGTCTAAAGCGTATTCTTGCATACTCAGGTATTGCACACGGTGGTTATGTTCTAGTTGCATTTGTAAGTATTTCACCATTCATGTTTGAGGGAATCTGGTTCTACTTATTAGCTTATACATTCATGACAATCGGTATTTTAACAATTGTCTACAATGTACAACACCAAAGGGGAACTGACTCATTATCATCATTTGCAGGGCTAATTAAAACAAATCCATTTTTAGCGATTACAATGACAATATTTGTTTTATCGCTAGCGGGTATTCCATTAACTGCAGGGTTTATAGGAAAGTTAAATATATTCTTGGGGGCTTTCGTCCAAATTAAAGGATATTATGTTCTAGGTGGTATTCTACTTTTAACTACAGTAGTATCCTATTTTTACTATTTCGGGATCCTTCAAACTATTTTCTTTAGAAGTGGTGAAGAGCGTAAAGTTGTACTTCCTAAGACACATCTATTCGTTGTATTGGTTTGTGCTATTTTAACAATTGTATTGGGTATTAAACCATCTTTAGCATTAGATGTATTTCATAAGCTAGACATTGTGAAAGACTTCTTTATGGCGTAAAATATATTTAAATTAAAAGTGTAGGTTGATTCCTACACTTTTTAATTTGTAGAAAAAGTATAAAATTAGGTTTTCAGACTGTTTGAAATTTCGTGTACTAAGAACACATGGGCTAAAAATGCAACTAGGCAATCTGAAAATTTTTTCTATAAAAATGCGGAAAGAGGACGTGGAAAATGGAAGCTTTAGTTGGGACAGAAGCGTTATTAGCAATAATTGTCCATTTATTTTTCATTATTTTAACTTGGTGGGCTTTAACAGCAATTAAGTGGGAGAGTATTATGAAAAAAGGCCATGTCGCCCAAATTCGACTTTTTATGGTGCTATTGACGATTACAATTTCTTCTACTGTAAGTAGTTTTTTCCTAGACTATCTTCAATATACAAAAAACATTACATATTTATTGAAATAATTTGTCAAAAAGTATGTTACGATGTACCGTATAAACCCCTCTCTACCTGTGAAAAATGGAAGTAAGAGAGGGGATTATTTATGAAAAAGACTATGTACATATTATTAGTTACGATTACTTTTGCTTCTGCACTATTTTTTAATTGGGGTAAAATCGGTATGGCTGACACAGGTGTAGGCCAATTGAATCGTTTTGCAGACGTATTAAATAAAAAAGACATTTCGGTTACAAGTTGGAATTTATACGCAAGAGAAGCTAAAATGAATACTTCGGTGTCCAAAATAATCAGTAAATATAAAGAGGATTTTAAAAATTTTAAGTGGACGAAAGCTGACAATGGTAATAAAATAATTGGTACGTTTAACCATAATTTGGTCACAGAAAGAATCGTTGTTACATCTACTGGCAATAATAGCAGCTATGTAATTTATGAACTTAGTGGGACTAAATGGGACCAACAGGCTGAAAAAGAAACGAATAAGCTTATAAAGAACTCATTGGAAAATATTTTTAGTAAAGAACCTACTTTTTTTACTTGTATTAAGGGGACAATGGGTGGTAAACTTGAAGGTGTTTTGCAGGGTATAAAAAATGATTTTTTGGGGACTTTTAAAGCAACAAAAATTGAAGAAATAAAAGAAGGGGCATTCGTCTCTGTTTCAGCATATACTGAACAGTGGAATGACGCTCTGGTTGCAAATGGCAAAAAAATTAATTTACAAATTGCAATACGTGAAAACAATGTTGATAAATCAACGACAATTATTATTGGCACACCGATTATAACAGTAGAATATTGATAGATCTATTTTAGGACACGGAGGGGAAAAGTTTGGATAAAATCATTGTCCGTGGCGGGAAACAGCTTCAAGGCACAGTTCGTGTAGAGGGTGCAAAAAATGCTGTCTTACCAGTTCTTGCTGCAGCGCTACTAGCTAGTGAAGGAAAAAATATAATTCATGACGTACCAACTCTATCTGACGTTTACACGATTAACGAAGTTCTTCGTAATTTAAATACAGAGGTTGGGTTTAAAAATAATACAGTAACAGTTGATGCTTCAAAGGATTTACATGTTGAAGCACCATTTGAATATGTTCGTAAAATGCGAGCATCTATTCTTGTAATGGGACCTCTTTTAGCAAGAAATGGTCATGCACGTGTAGCGTTACCAGGTGGATGTGCGATTGGATCTAGACCAATTGAACAGCACTTAAAAGGGTTTGAAGCAATGGGAGCTCAAATTACGGTTGGTAATGGTTTTGTAGAAGCAAAATCAAACGGTCGTTTAAAAGGGGCAAAAATCTATTTAGATTTCCCAAGTGTAGGTGCAACAGAAAATATTATGTCTGCAGCAGCACTTGCTGAAGGAACAACAATTCTTGAAAATGCTGCAAAAGAACCTGAAATTGTTGACTTAGCAAACTTCATTAATGCAATGGGCGGTAAAGTTCGTGGTGCTGGAACAGGCACTATTCGAATTGAAGGTGTACCAACATTATTTGGTACAACTCATCACATAATTCCAGACCGTATTGAAGCTGGAACATTTATGGTAGCAGCAGCAATTACGAATGGAAACGTATTAATTGAAAATGCAGTTCCAGAGCATTTAAGCTCAGTAGTAGCAAAAATGCGTGAAATGGGCGTAACAATTATCGAAGAGGAAGAAGGTCTTCGTGTAATTGGTACAGACAATTTAAAACCTGTAGACATCAAAACAATGCCTCACCCAGGCTTCCCAACAGATATGCAATCACAAATGATGGCACTTCTATTAAAAGCTAATGGAACAGGCATGATTACTGAAACAGTATTCGAAAATCGTTTTATGCACGTGGAAGAATTCCGTCGCATGAATGCAAATATTAAAATTGAAGGTCGATCAACTATTATTCATGGACCAAATGATCTTCAAGGAGCAGAAGTAGCTGCTACGGATTTACGTGCTGCTGCATCACTTATCCTTGCTGGTCTAGTTGTTGATGGATATACTCGTGTTACTGAATTAAAACATTTAGATCGTGGTTATGTAAATTTCCATGAAAAGCTTGCTGCACTTGGAGCGGACATTGAACGTGTAAACGAACCAAGCACAGCTGTAGAGGAAGAAACACTTAAAGATTTACAAGCGTAAACTAAAAACTAATTCAAATGCCTGGCACTTTGTGTTACCCCACATAGAGTCGGGCATTTTTGCATTTTCATGCAACTTTCTACTATCAGTTATAGACAGAAACCTTATAAAATATTCTAAAAATAATAAAAAAATAATACAATTTGTTAAAAGAATCTAATTTGAGATGAATCTATTATTTGTTCTAAATGCTTGTCCATATACATAAATTATCTTTAGAAAGGGCAATTAGTTGAAAATTGTCATTTAAAGTTGTTTTGAAATGGATAGGAGGAAAATATGAAGTCATTTAAAACATTAATCACTGCAGGATTAACTACTTGCTCAGTCGTTATTATTATCCCTACATTGCTTGTTCTACCATTTCATAGCCATACAGATGGTAGATTGGTTGATCAGCTACAGAAAAAAGCAAACCAAGTCGCAGCAGCGAACAAAAATGACAATCTAAGTATTGAAGTCTTTAGAACAAAAACACAAAAAGTAGAAAAACTACCAATCGAGGAATACGTATTAGGAGTAGTAGCATCAGAAATGCCAGCAAAATTTGAAACAGAAGCACTAAAAGCACAAAGTTTAAGTGCAAGAACATTTATCATCAAACGATTGAAAGAAGGTAAACCACTGGATGAAGGTGGAATTGTTGATGATTCAGTTAATTTTCAAGTCTTTCAGGATCGCGATGATCTGAAGAAAAGATATGGCGCTGAATACGATAAAAATATAGCTAAAATTGAAAAAGCTGTAAAAGCCACGGAAGGACAAATATTAACTTACAATGGACAACCTATAACTGCTTCATTCTTCTCTACAAGCAATGGATTCACAGAAAACTCCGAAGAATATTGGAAAAATAGTGTACCATATTTGAAAAGTGTACCGAGTCCTTGGGATTCCGTTGCTCCAAACTATATATCAAAAAAATCATTTACAATAAGTGATTTCGAAAAAAAACTTAATGTAAAAATTAATAAGTCAGACATAGGGAAAGTCACTTTGAGAACACAAGGTAAACGTGTAGAACAAGTAGCGTTTGGTAAAAAAACTCTCTCTGGTAAAGAAATTAGAGAAAAACTAAACTTACGTTCAACGGATTTTTCATGGGAGCGTTCAGGTAATGAAATCATCATTACAACAAAAGGCTTTGGCCATGGAGTAGGTATGAGTCAATACGGAGCAAATGAGCTTGCTAAGCAAGGGAAAACATACGATGAGATTGTTAAGTATTATTATAAGGGAATCAACATAAAGAAGCTTAGTAAGAAGGATTATGACCTATTAGAGAAGCTTTGAGAGTTCAGACTGTTGACAAGCGCTTGCAGTCAGTCTGAAACTCAAGTTTTTTATACTTTGTTTAAACTCTGGACAGACCTCATTAAGGTCTGTTTTTTGTTTATCGGTTTTATATAAAAAGAAGAAATTAAATTTAAAAACACTCTAAATCGAACTAAGATTCGTTCATTTAGAGTGTTTTTTGATTAAAAAAAGTATTTATTTTGGGATATTAAGAAGTTTAATTGCAGAATTACCAGTGTTATTCGGTTCAATTTCAGTTCCTTAGTATACATAAGAATACAATTCCACTTATTTACTTAGCCCTTACTGCTTTTGAGCATATTTATAATAAAAATATCCAACAAATGGACGTACCTTTATGTTTTTTACATTTGATTTTTGCAAGTATACATAGCCAGCTTGGTAAACTGGAGCAATCGCAGCATCATCTAGTAAAAGGTCTTCAGCATTATGAAGGAGCTGAGTACGTTCTGTTTCGTTTTGTAAGCTGATTGTATTTGCTTTTTGAACAAATTCGTCATATTTAGCATTTTTATAATTTAATACATTTAAAGCTGATTTAGATGTAAATAGCTCTAAATAAGTTGTTGGATCTGGATAATCTGCGCCCCATGTATCTAGAGAGAGATCATAGTTTCCTTGCTGACGCAATTCGAATTTTTGTTGTGCAGGCTGTACGACAATATTAACTGTTAGACCTTTTAAATTTGTTTCTAATTGTGATTTTAAATATTCACCGATTTTACGCGATGTATTGTTATCACTTACTAGTAATGAAATTGTAGCTTTTGACTTACCACTTTCAGATAAAGCTTCTTTAAATAAAGATTTAGCCTCCTCTAAATTTACTGTAGAAGGATGAGACGTTGAGCCAACAAAGTCGACCCCTTTCGAGTTTTTTACTAAACCTTTAGGAATAATTCGATCAGTAGGAATAGAACCATCGTTTAATATCGTTGAACTAATGTCCTCTTTATTATAGCCATTTGCGATTGCCTTACGTACTTTTACATTTGCTAAAAATGGATTTTTTTGATTAAAGCTGATGTAAGAGACAATTGGCATAGCTAGTTTGTTTAATTCTTTATTCCCTTTATAACGATCGATAACATTAGAATCAATAATCGCTTGGTCAAGTTCACCTGTTTCATAAAGATTAACTGCAGTTGTTGTTTCTTTCATGATTTTAACGTCAATTTTATTTACATGGACATTCTTTTTATCATAGTATTGCGGATTTTTTGTCATAGTGAATCCAGCCTCATGATCCCATTTACTAACAACGTAAGGACCATTATATAAAGTTGTATTTGCTTCTAAACCATATTTGCTACCTTGCTCCTTAACGAATTTTTCATTTAACGGGAAGAACATCGGTAAACTTGTCAGTTGAAGGAAATATGGGATAGGGCGTGCAAGTTTAATTTGTAATGTTTTATCGTCTAGTGCAGTTACCCCGAGTTTATCCACAGATAACTTTCCTTGGTTAATTTCTTTTGCATTTTCAATATCATATAAATCGTATGCAAACTGAGCTTTAGTATTTGGATCAACTGCTCGTTTCATTGCAAAAACAAAATCTTTTGCTGTTACTGGATCTCCATTTGAATATTTAGCATCCCTTAAGGTAAATGTATAAACTTTACCATCCGTACTAACTTTATGTGACAAAGCAGCAGCGGGAACGTATTCTCCTTTTTCATTTGGCATGTAAAGACCTTCCATTACGCTATTAAGTGCGTTTAATGATGGTCCATCTAAAGCTAGTGAACTATCAAGACTTACAATATCTGAAGTATCCATTAAATGTAACGTGTGATCATTTGACTTCGAAGCTGTTTGATTTGATTGTTGTCCACAACCTGCTAGTGCCAATGTGAATAATAAAGTAATTGATATGAAGGTTTTCTTAGTAAATATCATTTTATTTTTCTCTCCTTATTTTTGGGTACAAAAAAAGAGTCCCCGCCTTATAAAAAGGACGAGGACTCCCGTGGTGCCACCTTAATTAGTCTAAAAACGTTTAGACTCACTTTGCAGTATCGAAACAAATGAATTGAACTACCTTGTGATAAAAAGCAGTATCGAAACATGAGTTTGAATACCCGTCTCTTTTATCGGTGAGACGTCCGCCAAAGCCTACTGCATAAATAAATGGTTCGGTTTGGGTGCTCAGAAGCCCATTCAAAAATATGTCCGTACTGACTTGCACCAACCGTCAGCTCTCTGAAACTTTCATATAATCTACTCTTCTTCATCATCGCAAAAAATATATAATGACTGAAATAATTTTTTAAGTTTAAGTTTTTAATACATCGTACAAGCTTGTAGTGTGATTATATTTTGTAATAAAGAAAAATGCAAGAAAAATATTTTGTGAACTTCATAATGAGACTTATTAACTTATCCACAAATATTGTGTATAAACCTTGTGGAATTGTGGATAAATCGCTTTCATTTGTTAATATTTTACTAGTATTTTGTGGATTAATGTGAATTAGTTTGAAATTGTGTGGAAAAATAAGAATTTTGTCGAACTAAAATTTTCTAAATTGCGTATATAATTCCAGAAATCTGTTGACAATGATTGCAGAGGTGATAAGGATGAGAGAGGAACAAAACAAAAAAACTTCTCAAAAGGTTATTAAAATGTTAAGAAAGCGTTGGGTAGTACCAGCAATTTATTTAGTGAGTGCGGCAGTTATTTTGACAGGTGCGTTATGGTATCAATATAGTAATGCTCCAACTCCAACAAAAACTGGAACTACAGTTGATACGAGAGAGCCAGAGGCAATTCCAGCTTCACAGCCAGAAGAAAAATTAACTTACCCAGTTTCAAAGGATGCAACAGTTCAAGTTAAAAGTCATTATTATGATGACTCTGCTTCAAAAGATGAGCAACAAGCATCATTAATCCAAATGGATAATAATACTTTCACGATCAACACTGGTATGGATTTAGTTGATAAAAGCGGAAAAGAATTTGATGTAACTGCGGCTCTTAGTGGTACTGTTACAAAAGCTCAAAAAGATGCTGAGCTAGGTTATGTAGTTGTAGTAGAAAGTGGTAACGGATTAGTTTCATATTACCAAAGCTTAAAATCTGTAAGTGTTGAGCCAGGAACAAAAGTTTCACAAGGACAAGTTCTTGGAACAGCTGGAACAGCTTTAATTGGCAAAGAAAATGGCATTCATGTTCATTATGAATTACGTAAAGATGGTGTAGCAATTAATCCAGAGAAATACCAAGGACAAGATGTTTCATCAATTATTAGTTCTGAAAATACAAAAAGCGAAACAAAAGAATCGAATACAATGAATACTTCTGGTAATGTATCTGATGACAATGAAGAAGGTTCTTCTAATACTGATTCAACTGGAAATAAAATTCAACAATAATAATTAAGCAATTCACAAAGTGCCTAACACGTGGGAATCATACCCCATATGTGTTGGGCACTTGTTTTTTTCTGATAATTGTGCATAGTTAGACACCTTTGCTAATACAATGTTATAAACCCATCAAAGAGGTGTTTGAGGTGAGGAATCGTGGATTTTCTACCTAGTCAAAATAAATGTACCTCAGCAGGTCAGTCAGAGCAGGAAAAAGAGCAGCTTAGTCAGTCAAAACGAGTCTCATTTCACGCTTCTCACATCCATTTAGAGGAGGAGAGTAGTGTGCACGATTACATCAAAGAGAGAACGATCAAGATTGGGAAATATATCGTGGAGACGAAGAAAACAGTTCGCGTAATAGCCAAAGAGTTTGGAGTGTCAAAAAGTACAGTACACAAAGATTTAACAGAACGCCTACCGGAAATCAATCCAGATTTGGCAAATGAAGTAAAAGAAATTTTGGATTATCACAAATCAATTCGTCACTTACGCGGTGGAGAGGCTACAAAGCAAAAGTATCAAAAAGAAGACGTTGAGAAAGTAACTAAATAGGGTTTCTGAGCCTTGAAAACAAAATTAGAAATATTTAACCTCCTGTTCACAAATATTAATTACTAAAAGTAGTTCTTTATGGTAAAATTATATTTTGGTATGGAACGTATTCGGGGAACTGCTCATGAGTATAGTGAATAAGGAGGAGCCAAAAGGAATGTTTTCTAAGGATATCGGAATAGATCTTGGTACAGCCAATGTCTTAATACATGTTAAAGGTAAGGGAATCGTATTAAACGAACCTTCTGTAGTTGCAATAGAGCGTAGTAGCGGTAAGGTATTAGCAGTAGGGGAAGAAGCAAGCCGCATGGTAGGTCGTACACCTGGTAATATCGTAGCAATTCGTCCACTTAAAGATGGTGTAATTGCTGACTTTGATATTACTGAGGCAATGCTACGTCATTTTATAAATAAATTAGATGTAAAGGGATTCATGTCAAAGCCGCGTATTTTGATTTGTTGTCCAACAAACATCACATCTGTTGAACAAAAAGCAATTCGTGAAGCTGCTGAAAAGAGTGGCGGTAAACAAGTTTATCTTGAAGAAGAGCCAAAGGTTGCTGCAATCGGTGCTGGAATGGATATATTCCAACCAAGTGGTAACATGGTAATTGATATTGGCGGTGGGACAACCGATGTCGCAGTTTTATCGATGGGAGATATCGTCACCGCCTCTTCAATTAAAATGGCAGGGGACAAGTTTGATATGGAGATTCTAAACTATATCAAGCGTGAATACAAACTGCTAATTGGAGAGCGTACTGCAGAGCAAATTAAAATTGAAGTAGGTACTGTTTTCCCTGGCGCAAGAAATGAATCAATCGATATCCGTGGACGTGATATGGTAACTGGATTACCTCGTACAATTACTGTACAATCTGATGAAATTCAAAGAGCATTAAGTGAACCAGTTTACTTAATCGTACAAGCTGCAAAAACAGTATTAGAGCGTACACCACCTGAATTATCAGCTGATATTATTGATCGTGGAGTTATTCTTACTGGTGGCGGAGCATTACTTCATGGAATAGATATTTTACTTGCTGAAGAGTTAAAAGTACCTGTTTTTATCGCTGAAGATCCAATGCAATGTGTTGCAGTAGGTACTGGAATTATGTTAGAAAACATTGATAAGATTCCAAGTCGCTATTTAAAATAAAAATCTCAAGCTTTGTAGCTTGACTACACACTGAAATCTCAAGCATAGAGCTTGGGATTTTTTTGTTTGAAATTTATTAGGAGCAGTTATCTTTGTAAGAAAAGTGTTTAGGTTTTGTAAAGTTAAGATGAACTAGAAGGTAGTCAAAGTTGGAATAGAGAAAAGGAAAGTATCAAAGTTTAAAATCTCCATTTAAAGTTTAAATTAAGTAATTGTAAACCGTGGATTATCTAGGTAAGCAGTACATATGATTTAATACTTAAAACTCTAACATCTTAAAAATTATGTAAAACTCTCCTCTAGTTTAACTTGGGACTTGATCTAAAAAAATCGGAAAAAGGATGATGATTAAGTAGTTAAGTTAACTGGTGTAAATGATGATTGAACTTCAAGATAAGTAGAAATACTAAATTTGATCTCTTTAAAAAGCAGTAGACCTCTAGAAATCAAATCTGAATTTGCAATTAAAAGTAAAATTTTCACTTTAAGCAGTGTTAAAGTTTTTTATCTTTACTGATTAATTGTATAGGATGGGGATGAACCATGACGCATATAGTTGTTGCTGGTACGGGATATGTTGGTCTTACTACAGGAGTTTCATTTGCTTCAGTTGGTTACAATGTAACGTGTGTTGATATTGATGTTGAAAAAATTGGATTACTGCAAAAAGGAATTTGCCCTATTTTTGAACCGGGTTTGAAAGAATCATTAGTAGAAAATATTTTCCTTAATAAAATTGAGTTTACAACAAATTATAAAGAAGCTTATAGCCATGCAGAAATCATTTTCATTGCTGTCGGTACACCAGAACTTCCAGATGGTACAGCGAATTTGCACTATTTAAAAGGTGTTGCGAAAGAAATCGCAATTAATGCTAAAAAAAATCTAATAGTTGTTATTAAAAGCACTGTTCCGGTTGGAACGAATGAGGCAGTTAAGAGAATAATGCTGGAAAATGCCCCTCGACATGTAACGATTGATATCGTATCAAATCCTGAATTTTTAAGGGAAGGTTCTGCACTATACGATCTATTTAATGGTGATCGAATTGTCATTGGTTCCGAAAGTCAAAGTGCAACGGAATTGATAAAGGATTTATATAAACCATTTAATACAGCTATTTATACAACAGATGCAAGAAGTGCGGAAATGATTAAGTATGCATCTAATGCTTTTTTAGCTACTAAAATAAGTTTTATTAATGAAATTGCCACGATTTGTGAAAAATTAGATGCTAATGTTGATCATGTTGCTCATGGTATCGGGCTAGACCACCGAATCGGTTCAAAGTTTTTAAAAGCTGGAATTGGATATGGCGGATCTTGTTTCCCAAAGGATACGACTGCTTTAGTAAAAGAAGCTGAGCTAGTAGGTGTAGACTTAAAACTATTAAAATCTGTTATTATAATTAATAATCAACAAAAAATAAAACTTTTTGAATTAACAAAATCTCTTTTTGGAAATTTAAAAAATAAAGAAATTGCAATTCTAGGAGTTAGCTTTAAACCAAATACAAATGATATTCGACATGCACCTTCTATCGATTTAATTAATCAGTTCATCAGAGAAGGTACTAAAATAACAGTGTATGATCCATATGCCTTACCTGAATTAAGAAAAGTATTCGGAGATTCCATAAATTATTCAGTTAATGTGAAGGAAGCTATTCATGATAAAGAGGCTACATTAATTTTGACTGAATGGAGAGAAATCGTAGAAACCGATCTCCAATTATATGAGGAGCTAATGAAGCTACCGTTAGTAATTGATGGACGTAATTGTTTTGAATTAACTGAAATGCAAAAAATGAACATCCACTATTACTCAATCGGTCGAAAGCCGGTGAATCCAATCCCACAGCTTATTCGTAAATAATGATCTTAAATTTAAGACTCTTTTGGACTGAAATTTCTATGACTCTTTAATAGGAGTTGGACTTTTAAGTTACTTGGATAAGATACGGTACTTCTGAGATCGAGTAACCTAGTAGGAAAAAATTTTTAGAACAAAAGTGAAGCGGGGTGTCTCATTAGACAGCCTTTTTTTTATGTGCAAAATAATCCACTTAGAAAACAATACATTAAATGAAATATTTTGGAAAAAGTATAAGAATAATAAGCCATGATTATAGGGTGGTGGAAAAAGTGTTTAACTATAAAGAAACCAATAGTGCAGCTACAAGTAAAAAAATTCCATTTCAAAATAATATATCCCGTTCTTTAAGTAAGGACATTTTAGAGAATATAAAAAGAATAAAAGATGATTTTGGAGATAGCTCCGACCTTGTGATTCGTCATGAAACACTTGGGGAAGGCATGCAGTATTCTTTTGCTGTGATTCATATTGACGGAATTTCAAATGAGAAATTAGTGAATGATGGAATCATTAATAAAATCGTTAAAATTAATGCAGAAAAAGAAACAACGCTGTCATTAACAGATTTAGAGAATGGCTTAAAAAGCGTAATCGCCGTTTCAAGTTTAAAATCACAATCAAGCTATACAAATCTCCTATCGGCATTACTAATTGGAGATACCGTTGTTCTTTTAGACCATGATAGTAATTTCTTAGTTGCATGTACAAAAATGGTGCAATCTAGAAGTATATCAGAGCCTTCAACACAAACTGTAATCAGAGGACCAAAGGATAGCTTTACAGAAAGCTTACGTACAAATACTTCTCTAATTCGTAATAGAATTCAACACCCAGCGCTGCGAATCGAGTCAATGAAAATAGGTGAAGTAACGAGAACTGATGTAGAAATAATGTATATAAAAGGTGTTGTAGATGAAGAGTTATTAAGGGAAGTAAAACATCGTTTAGAGGCTATTAATGCAGATGAAATCTTAGAATCCAGCTATATTGAAAACTATATTCAAAACGATCAAAAGACTATTTTCCCTACAATGATTAACTCAGAGAGACCTGATGCTGTAGTAGGTAACTTACTGGAAGGACGTGTTTCAATTTTTATAGCTGGTACACCATTTGTCTTAATTTTACCAGCTACATTTACACAGTTTTTTCAATCTCCAGAGGATTATTATCAAAGCTCATATATTGGTACTTTTTTAAGGTTGCTACGTTATATGTCCTTTTGGACTGCTTTGTTTGCACCTGGAATTTTCATTGCAATTACATCATTTCATCAAGCAGTAGTTCCAACGGTTTTATTAGTAAGCTTAGCGGCTCAACGTGAAGGTGTGCCTTTGCCAGCGATTGTTGAAGCCCTTGGAATGGAACTAATTTTTGAAGTATTACGGGAAGCCGGAATTCGAATGCCAAGAGCGGTTGGGCAGGCGCTTTCAATTGTTGGAGCCTTAATCTTGGGGCAAGCAGCTGTACAAGCAGGATTTGTATCTGCGTCAATGGTAATCATCGTATCAATTACTGCGATTGCTAGCTTTACGATCCCTTATTATAATATGTCAACAGCCGCTAGGATTCTTCGGTTTATATTATTATTGGCAGCAGCTTATATTGGTTTATTTGGAATGTTGATTGGCGGTTTAATTATATTATTACATATGTGTAGCCTACGATCTTTTGGAGAGCCATATTTTGCACCATTTGGTCCATTCCGTATAAAAAGTCAAAAAGATACTATTTTAGTTGTACCTGGTCAAGGAAACCCAAAAACCGTTAAAGAACAAAGTACTGGAGAATAAGTATGAAGAGAAAATGTATGATCTTAATTCTAATTACAAGTTTACTTTTGGTGAGTTGTTCTAATTATAAAGAATTAAACAGTGTATCGATCGTGGTAGCTATGGGTGTCGATTATATACCTAAAGATAATCAATACAATATGGTTCTTCAAATCATTAATCCGAGTGCAATTGCCAGTGTTACTGGTTCAATAGGTACACCAGTTATTGCCCTAGAACAAAAAGGTAGAACGATTTCAGAAGCGGCGCGAAATATTACAAAAAGTGTTTCTCGTTCAAATATATACTCTCATGTAGCACTTGTTGTTATTGGTGAAAAATTAGCAAAGGAAAAAACGTTGAACTATATATTTGATGTGTTTGAGCGGGATTCCAAAATACGTGTTAATATTCCAGTTGTTATTGCAAGGAACGACAGTGTTTATCATGTAATGAATAACTTGCCAGCACTTGATAAATTACCGGCTAAGTCAATGGTAGGGAAAATTAAAAATACGTCTTCACTACTAGGAGAAAATCAAGAAATACAAATGCGTCAAGTAATATCGGCACTTTCAAGTAGTGGTAGAGAACCGGTCGTTAATGGTGCCATTTTAGAAAATGAAACCAAGACTTCTGAAACACTTGATAATTTTTCAAGTGTGAAATCATCCTATAACAAAATTGAAGGGCTAGGCGTTATTAAAAAAGGAAGGCTGGTAGGGTGGTTAGATGGCCCACCGGCAAAATCAGTACAAATAATTGATAATGCAATAAAAGAAACAAATGTACAAATAAAATGCAGCAAAACAGAATTTGATTCAATGGAGATTACACGTTTGAAAACCGACACGAAGATTAAAATGAAAAATAAGATACCAAGAATTAGCATAAATGTAAAAGCTATTGCCGTTATTGATGAAGTACTTTGTAATGACAATTTTGATCAAGCGAAAACACTAAAAAAATATGAATTATTAAGTGAGAAAGCGGTAAAGCAAACCCTAGAGGAAGGAATTAAAAAAGCACAAGGATATGGTGCAGATATTTTTGGGTTTGGCGATAAACTACATTTATCAGATCCAAAGGTTTTTAAAAAGTATGAGAAAAATTGGAATGACCAATTTCAAAAAGCTAAAGTGAAAATTGATGTTGATGTCCAAATAAATAATGTAGGTATGAGAAAAAAAGCTTATCCATTTTAGAAAAGAAGGGAATGCTAATGAATCGAAAATTATCAATTGGTGCCTACCAATTCTTTAGTATTATATTTTTATTTGAAATGGGGAGCGCTACATTAGTAGGGCTTGCATCTGGTGCAATGCAGGATGCTTGGATTAGTGTTTTAATAGCTTTGGTTACTGGATGCTTACTATTTTGTGTTTACATTAAATTATTTGATCTGTATCCCGAGTTACCATTTACGAGATATATTGAATCTATTTTAGGGAAGTTTGCAGGCAAATTACTAGCGATGGTTTATATTCTCTATTTTATTTATATTGGAGCACGAGTTCTTAGAGACTTTGAAGAATTATTAGTGATTACACTTTACAACGCGTCCTCTCTTTTTTCAATCGGTATTTTATTTATGTTTTTATGTATGTATGCTGTCTTTAAAGGCTTTGAAGTATTCGGTAGAGTATGTGAGTTTCTATTTTTCGTAATCATCTTTATAATCGTATCAATAATTGGTTTTGAAGTAATTGCAGGACTAATAAAATCTGATAATCTAAGACCTGTACTAGAGACGGGTTGGAAAACCGTAATAAAAGAAGCATACCCTTTGACTGTTACATTTCCATTTGGTGAAATGATTGTATTTACAATGATTTTACCTTATTTAAAGAAACCGGATTATGCATGGAAGGTCGGCATTCCTGGATTAATGTTTGCAGGTTTGCTTTTAACAGTAGTAACAATGCTTAATATTTGTATTTTAGGAGCAAATACGGTGGTCAGAGCTACTTATCCGATCTTAACTGCAATTAGTTACATCAATATTGCTGATTTTATTCAAAGACTCGATTCAGTCGTCGTCATTGTTATTGTTGTAGGGGGATTTATTAAGATAACGGTTTTTTTCTTTTGTGCAATCATTGGAGCGGCAGATTTATTTAAAGTGAAACAATCAGATACACTTACATATCCAATTGCAGTAATCATAGTAATTTGTTCCGTTTGGATGGCACCTGATTATTTAGAGCACTATAAAGAAGGGTTTGACATTGTACCTTACTATTTACATATACCCTTACAAATCGTTATTCCTACTGTTCTGTTGGTCATAGCAGTCATCCAAAAAAAAGCAAAAACAAAAACGAAAGAGAATGCAGAATAGAAGCCTTAACTGCATTCTCTTTCGTATTAATTAGAACTATTTTGATTTTGTTCTTGATTTCGTTTCTTTTTTAGTTTCTTCATATACGATAGGACGATTTTGGCAACGCCGAATGGTACGGTAAAAAAGAAAATTAATACATAATCTTCACCAACTAGTTCAGTTTTGCTAAGCTTTATATTCGTTAGTAAGTGAGGAAACTGATCCCCATTATATAAGTCAATCCCTTCCAATAAGCACATCTCTAGAATAAATAAACAAAGAAAAACCCAAAATACTTTCAATGCCCGCACCCCATTTATAATGACTAATTACTATTATTTTGGTATATGATGGCAGTGATTATACGAAAAGTTAGGAAAACTTCAAGAAAAGTCTAAGAGCTTTTATCTGGAAATTTAGAATAAATAAAAGGGTAGTTAATTGATCCAAAAGAATAAAAAGAGACAGATATAAAAGGCATTTACCTCTTTTATACCTGTCTTTTTGTTTGTATTTTTAAACTAACAATCTTTAAAAAATTCGAGCTAAATAATTAAAGTGCTGATTTATTATTTGAATTATGTTTGTATAAAATGGATTTGCGTCTTTTTTGGATCCAATAGCCAATTGATACTAATATGACCCATGGAACACCAATTTTCCAAGCGGAGTTCCAATCCGGTGAAAATGCCATTGTAACTAAGATACCACTTAGTAGTAGTATTCCGATCCATTGAAGAAATGGAAAGAGCGGTGCTTTAACTGGTAAAGGCTCGTTATAATGAAGGTGAACGGTTTTTCTAAAACGAAGATGACTAATTAAAATCATAAGCCATACTAAAATTCCACCAAAGATTGAGATACCAAATAGTTTGTTAAATGTATCTGGGTAGTACATAGACAATACAGTTGCGATTAATACACCTGCACTTGAAATGAAAATTGCCGTTACTGGCGTACCATTTTTAGATAATTTACCGAATGATTTTGGAGCATAATCTCCACGAGATAAGGAGAACAACATACGTGATGTTAAGTATAAATTAGTATTCATACTGGATAGTGCAGCGGTTAAGATAACAAAATTCATAATGCCAGCCGCATATCTCACACCAGAACTCTCAAAGACTTTTACAAACGGTGATCCAGAAACCTCATGGGCACCTGCTTGCATCCAAGGAATAACAGCAACGATGATTCCTAATGATAGAATATAGAATAAAAACAAACGTAGAACCATGCTCTTCATTGCTTTAGGAATAGCTTTTTTTGGATCTTTAGATTCCCCTGCTGTTACAGCGACTATCTCTACACCATAAAAACTAAAGATTGCCATAAGTACTGCCATCCAAACGCCTTTAAATCCATTAGGTAGGAATCCGTGCTGATCGGTATAATGGTGAAATCCTACAGAGTGTGAATGTCCAATTCCAAATAGGAGCGAAACACCAAAAACTATGAACAGTACAATAGCAACGACTTTAATCATTGCAAACCAATACTCGATTTGACCAAAGTTGGAAACAGACCTGCTGTTCACAAGCACTAAAGCAATACCAAATCCAAGTGTCCATAACCAAACAGGAATACTTGGGAACCAATACTGCATGTACAGTCCAACTGCAACAGCTTCTCCACCAATTGCGATTACTTGTGCTGCCCAATATGTGTAACGAATTAGGAAACCTGCCCAAGGATTTAAATACATCTCTGCATAAGTACCGAATGAACCGGCTGTCGGGTGCACAACTGCCATTTCAGATAAACTAAACATCATTATGACTGCTATGAATGCTGCAATAATATAACTTAGAATAACCCCAGGTCCAGCGTATCCGATTGCAATGCCACTTCCCATGAATAAACCGGTACCAATTGCTCCACCGATCCCTATCATGGTCAGCTGTCTACTTGTAAGCGAACGACTTAGTCCTCCTTCTCGATCAATTACAGTTTTGTTTTCATTCATATTGTTTCGCCACCTTTCTTGAATTGTTTTCTATAAGATAACGTCCAATCAACACTTTTTCCGGCAATCAGCATACTAAAAAACGTGAGGAAAGTTCGCTGTAATCCTTCTCCGAATAAGGAACACAAAAGGACAATTCCATTTATAACCATCATCGTTTTTCCAATAGAAAAATTCGGAAATTTTCTATTGATTACTACACTTGCTATATCCAGTCCTCCAGTTGTACCACCTGCTAAAATCACGATCCCAATCCCGATTCCTGACAAAATCCCACTGAGTATACATCCTATTAACGGAAGATGCGGGCCTGGTAGTGAGGAGAAGAGAGTTAAGAAGAAAGATAAACTACACATTCCGAGTAAACTAAGCAATGCAAATGGTACTCCAACTGCTCGGTATCCAATTAAAAATAGTGGTATGTTTAATAAAAAGTAAAGAATCCCTAGTGGAATAGGTATGAATTTAACAAGCAACATACAGATACCACCAAGTCCAGGAGCCACAATTCCATTTGGCACCTGGAAAAAGTAATAGGTCAGTGCGATCAAAATTGTTCCGACAATTACCAGAATTGATTTTTTGAAATATAGTTTTTTGTCAGCTTTTCCTAATTGCATAAGCAATTTCCTCAATCGCGCGTACAACTTCATCTTCTGTATTGTAGAAATGAGGAGCTACACGTAAAACGTCATTTCGGGCAGAGACAATTATTTTTTTTGTTTTTAAGTATTGCTCAACGACATTAGCTTGTTGCACTCGAATGGCAGTGTTACTACCTTTTATTGATAAATCTGTTGGGCTAACAACGGTCAACCCGAGTGAATGCGCTGTTTCAATTGCAACAGTAGATAGGTAAGATAGATAATCCTGAATAGATGGAACACCAATTTGATTTAATAAAGAAATTCCTGCTTCAGCTGCATAAGCGTTTATCATCATTGGAGTTCCAGTATCAAATCTCCTTGTCCCTTCCGCATAATCAAGAAGATGCTGATCAAAAGCAAATGGATTTACTCGACTAAACCAACCAGTCGTTGGGGGTTGGAGAGACTCTGCTAACTCTTTTCTTACATATAAAAAGCTAATTCCAGGTATACCAAGTAAAAACTTTTGTGCACCTGTTGCGAGTGCATCGACTCCCATTTCCTTTACATCGATAGGAACACTTCCAGCGGATTGGTAGGCATCGACAAATAGTAGTGATCCATTCGCTTTGGTAATGTTTGATAAAGCTTTGATATCCTGAATAAACCCATTATAATAAGACACATGTGGGACAGATGTAATAAGTGTGTTTGAATCCACAGCCTTTTCATATTGTTCGATTTGAATTTGATGAAGGTTTTCATTTAAAAATGTGACGTTTGCGCCACGTGGTATTTGTGATAGCCAAACGTGACCAATGCATGGGAAATCAATATCTGTTGTAACAACTTTATTTCGACTTCCAGTAAAATCTAACGACGCTGCAAATGATGAAGCGGCATCAGATACGCTAGATAATACCGCAATCTCATCAGGAGAAGCATTTATTAAAGTAGCAAAGGCGACTTTTGCTTCATATACTTTGTCCATCCAACCTTCCCAGTCCATACCTTTTTCGGTCCAGCTTGTAAGGTAAGATTGAATACTTTCCTTCACCGGTGATGAGATTGCACTTTGGGAACAACTTGATAAATGAATTGTTTCAGATAAGGTCGGAAAAAGAGAACGCTTCTCTAAAAATGGGCTACTAGTCATATTTAATTCATCCTTTCATTGTTTTGATAGCGTTTTCATTATTTGATACATAAGAAATTTGAGGTGACATATGAATCATCAATCCTTATGGTTTGAACAAGGCGAATGGACAGCAACACCTTTTCTTAAAGTAGGTAAAGAACTGTCATTCTCACGTGAAGTCGTATTATTCCAACAAGATGAAAATCATCCATTTGTTTATCTCGTCCTTGAAGGGCGAATTCGTATTTACTTGTTATCACCTAATGGAGCTGAGCGCCATTTATATATCGTAGGCTCTGGTAATATAATTGGAGAATCAAACGTATGGGCAGATGAAGCATATGGATATAACGCTTCGACCTCGTCAATCGCACGTGTCCTTCGAATTCCAAAAACAACGTTTCGCGATATTGTTATGAGTGAGCCAGAACTCATTCTTAAAACGCTAAGATCGCTAAGTAATAAACAATCAGCTCTACTTCTTCAAACGAGGTTAATGAGTTTTTCAGATGTAGGAGAGCGTGTCTTGACAATGTTGCGCCAATTAGCATCCTCATACGGTAAAGAAACATCAAAGGGTATAACAATTACGATTCCATTCACTCACCAAGAACTAGCTTATGTAGTTGGTTCATCACGTGTAAGCGTGTCTTATGTAATGAATGAATTGTGTGAAAAAGGATTCATTGAGAAACAAAATGGGCGATACACACTTTTGTCCTAAAGAGCAGCATCTCTTTCTTGTTCTAACTCAATGATAAAAAAATCGGTTCCTTTCGTCTGTCAAATACTTTACAAAATTTCTAACTTTTATAAATTTTCTGTAAATAAAACATATAAATAGTCGAACATAGTAGGTAGCTTGAAAGTGATCACAAATAACGGGGCTTAAAAGTAATAGATAACAATTGGGTTCTATGATTGGCTTAATTGACTAAGAAACTTACCGTTTTAGCTCTCATAGAGTAATTTGAGTAATATTGGTAAGCAAATGAGCGGTTTCATTATTGGTTTGCGTTAACTTACAAAATAAGATAGTATTATATTAATAGCGCATAGAAGCTGGTCTTAAGACTTGCTTCTTTTTTATTAACATATTGAATCTTTACAAATGGAGGACTACATAAAATGTTAGATATTAAAGCAATTAAAGAAATTCTTCCTCATCGTTACCCATTTTTATTAGTAGATCGTATTATTGAGCACGAAGAAGGTAAACGAGCGATTGGTATTAAAAATGTAACTGCTAACGAAGAGTTTTTTAACGGTCATTTCCCTGATTATCCTGTAATGCCAGGGGTACTAATTGTAGAAGCTCTAGCACAAGTTGGAGGAGTTGCGGCTTTAAGCCTTGAGCAAAATAAAGGAAAACTAGCATTATTTGCTGGTATCGATAATTGCCGTTTTAAAAGACAAGTAGTACCAGGTGATCAACTAAGACTAGAGGTTGAACTAGTGAAAATGCGTGGACCAATTGGTAAAGGTAAAGCAGTAGCAACAGTTGACGGACAAATAGCTTGTGAAGCTGAACTTACATTTGCACTTAAATAAATAGAATAAAAAAGAAGCCTATTTTTTGAAAATAGGCTTCTTTCATTAAGTAATAATAGTAAACTAGATGGTCTGAATGGTTTTAGTAGAAATAGAATTAACTGTAATTTAGAAAAAAGAACTGGGTTATTATTATTCCATGATACAACGTTTTCGACCAAGAAAATCTATACTGGAGAAATAAATAATGACCCAATAATTAATTCAATATTTTATTTAATCGTTTTTCTCCATTCAATTGCTTTTCGCTCTAAATCCTTCACAAAAGCATCTTTTCCGTCCATATATCCATAAATATCATTTGGAAATTTTTCAGCAAGCTGCGCTTTTAATTCTCCATATGCTTTCATCTCATCCTCATGTGCTCTTAAATAAGCAGGAACCGCAATATGACGCTCAATTTCTTTTTCATTATCAAACTGATACATATGCATTTGATGGGTACGATTCTCGCCACCTTTTCGGAAGTATCTTCTACCTGGAAGACCGAACTCACCAAGTCCCTCATAACCAATTTCAGCTAATTGATCATTATACTTGTCTATATTTTCTATGTTTTTAACAACAGGTAACATATCGATAATTGGTTTTGCCTTTAAATTTGGAACTGATGTACTACCTATGTGATGAATTTCAATAAGCTCATCTTTTAAGATTTCACGTATAAGGTTAGCTTCTTCTTGGAATAATTTTTTCCAGTTTCCATCATGGTTTTTGACAATTACGTTCCTTCCAGTATTTGTGCCCATAATAAAACCTCCGTTTAATAGAAAATGGGATTATCTCTATACAATAATCCCATTTTTCCGTCATATTAAACACCTAACAAATCAACAAGCTCATCCATAGACAATTCTGTAATCCACTGTTCGCTCGTTATGATTGTATCGTTAAGTGATTGTTTCCGTTGTAGCATTTCATCAATTTTTTCTTCTAGCGTTCCGATCGTTACAAATTTGTGGACTTGAACGAATTTTGTTTGGCCGATTCTGTATGCTCGGTCAGTCGCTTGGTTTTCAACTGCTGGATTCCACCAGCGGTCAAAGTGCATTACGTGATTTGCAGCTGTTAAGTTTAATCCTGTTCCACCAGCTTTAAGTGAAAGAATAAACACTTTTACATCGCCGTTTTGGAAGCGGGAAATCATATTATCCCGGGCAGTTTTAGGAACACTACCGTTTAAGAATAATACTTCTTCACCAAATTTTGCTTGGATTGCCTCTTTAAGCATATCACCCATTCTCACATACTGGGTAAAGATTAGACAGCTTTCTTTTTGTTCAAGGATTGGGTCTATTAATTCGAATAGTCGTTCAACTTTACTTGATCTCTCTTCGAATTCAACAAGCTGTGATTCCTTTAAGAATAAAGAAGGGTGATCACAGATTTGTTTTAACTTATTTAGCATCCATAAAATGCGGCCTCGGCGTTCGATACCAGTTAATGTATCGATTTGTTTTAGGCTGTCTTGGACAACTTGCTCGTATAATGCTGCTTGTTCAACTGATAACGGACAAAGCATCTTTTGTTCTTGTTTTGGTGGAAGATTTAAAGCAACATCTTCGTCTTGTTTTGTCCGTCTTAGTAAGAAAGGTGAAATTAAACGATGAACAGCATTTATCTTTTCTTCATCTCGGTCCTTCTCAATAGGGTTTACATAATTGCTAGCGAAACGGTTTAGTGAACCTAGATAGCCTCTATTTATAAAATCAAATATTGTCCAAAGCTCCGTTAAACGGTTTTCCATTGGAGTACCAGTAAGAGCAATCCGGTGCTCAGCTTTTAACCCGCGAACTGCGCGAGACTGCTTTGTCGTTGGATTTTTTATGTTTTGAGCTTCATCGAGAATGATACTTTTCCAAACATATTGCTTTAGGTCTTCATAATCTAAAACGCTTAAAGCATAGGAGGTGATGACAATATCGACATCTCTCATTATTGAAAATAAGTCTTCACCTTTTAAACGGTTACCACCATAGTGAACATGAACAGTTAAATCAGGGTAAAATAATTCAATTTCTCGTTTCCAATTGTTGATAACAGAAGTAGGGCAAACAATCAATGATGCTCCTTGTTTTTCTTCGTTTTCTTTACGATAAGCTAAATAAGAGATCGATTGAATTGTTTTACCCAGCCCCATATCGTCAGCAAGCAGTGCGCCAAATCCCATATTTTTCAAATGAACTAACCATTCGAATCCTTTTTGCTGATATGCTCGTAATGTTGCTTGTAGACCATGAGGAACATTAAGCTCGGGAACTTCTGAAATGGAGGTTAATCGCTTAGTTAATTCTCGGAATACATCATCTACTTCAATTTCAACTTCGGCAAAAGGTGAGTGATCGTCCTCAGGTTTTTCAGTCCCTTGTAGTAGCTCATGTTGAAGAACTTCGTGAAATCTAAGTCCTTGCTTTTCAGCCTTTGCCATCATTTTCTTCATACGTGCAATAAAAGCAGGGTCAAGTGCAATCCATTGACCGTTAAATTGAATTAAACGTCTTTGATTTTCAACAAATTGTTGGAATTGTTGTTCTGAAAGCTCCATTCCATTTGTAGAAATTCGCCAGTTAAAGTCAACTAATGTTTCCATATTGAAAAATGAGTTTCCAGCAGGTTTACCTTTTACACTTGCTTTTAAAGTCATCTTATTTTGTTTTAAAGCTTGCCACCAGCTTGGTAAAAGAACCTGAATATTTGCGGAAAGTACTTTTTCACTATCCTCTGTTAAAAATGTCCAAGCTTCTTGTTCGCTTAAAACTTCTTTTGGCTTATGATCATCGATTAAGTTTGGTGCTAATAATCCTACTCCTTGGAATGTTCGATCTAAATACTCAGCATAAGAAGAATGCTTTTTATGTAATGATTCATGTCCGTTATATTCATAAGGTTTTATGGTTTTTCGCTCATCAATTAAATACGTACGTAAATTCCAGTCATCATGCTCACTCATTGGTTCTTCAAGTACTAATCTAATTGAAAATGGAACATCATCGTCTCTTAGCCCGATTTTTACATGCCAATCGTCTTCATCAATACTATGTGTGAGTTGCTGTTTTATATAACTTGGATTGTGATACAAGCCCCTAGCAATATCCCAGCGTTTAGACTGTAAAGTTTCTATTTCAAACTGTTGTTTAATTGCAGAAGAAACCAATTCTTGTAAAGTTGGTTCTAATTGTTCAAATCCATCAATTTTCCATAGCTCATCGCCAGTCTGATAATGAGCAAAGCTTGGAGAAACGTGGCCCTCGTTAAAATCATCGTATAAACGTGAGATTACCGAATGAAACTCATTTGCTTCATCTAAATAAGTAATCTCTACTAATGAGTTTTCTTGATGTTCTCTAAAAAAAGTAAGTGCTTCGATTGGAGTTAAAAGAATTCCTTCAATCTGTCCGACTCGGGTCGGCTGCAATAATGTCCCATAATATGAAGGTTCATGCCATTGAAACACTAGATGCTTCCATGCGGTTACCGGTAAAATGACACCGTGACTTTGCATTCCATAAAGGAGTAAGCCTTTTCGCTCAACCCATTTTACGGCAATACTAAGATTTGCTAGTCGCTTCATTGACTAATTTTCCTTTCTTTAATTCCTCTTGAAGTGCACGTAAACGAATAAATTGAGATTCAACATACTGAATATAGTCATCCCACTCATTCATGCGCTTTAATTTTTTATAATTTGTTCTTAGTTTTTTCAAATATCGAACTGCTATTTTATAGTTTGCTCGGCCTTTTAATTCAATGTAATAAAGAACCAAGTGATGGTATATAGGTAATACAGATTGAGGTGAGTACTTATGTACTTCCTGAAGGTCATGTTTATCAATGTAATCAGGATTGTAAGAATATAAGTGCATTTGTAGCTCAGCCCATCGCTTGTATTCTCGATTATGCATTAAATAATCAGTGTACTGCATCACACTATATGGAAGTAATGCTTGATAAACTACTTCTAGCCCGGCCGTTTCATTTGTGTAAAAACTATTGTACTCATAATTAGTAAGGAAATGTTTCGCAAAAGTAGTTTTTGCATATTCATCATCGCCATTTTTTAAAAAGTGTAAAAGCATCTCGTAATACAATGGCAAAAATAATGTTAGCCGATCTGTTTCATTGTTTTTTCGAAGACTTTCTATCCAGTAGGTAAAGCAATAAAGAGTACGTTCATTACTGCTGTATTGTTTTATAATGGACAGCATTGTTTCATCTTCTTTTAATAAATAATATAGATGAGCTTTTCCTAAGTCTGCATAATAATTGTCCTCAACCTTTGATAAAGTTTCTAAATCCTTATATAAAATCTTTGGACTATTTAATAGCTCTTTATATACATGACGAAAAGAGTTATATCGTGGAACTATACAAAGATTTCTTTCTAATAACAGAGCCTGTAACTGCTCACGAAGAACTTCTTCATACTGAGTAGACACGGAACCCCCAGTTAAATTATGTAATTGTCTACTTACTGCCTCAATTTGATTTTCTAGCATTGTCATTTCGCGCGGTAAATGTGCATTGTCGTAAACTGTGCTTTGAATTTCGATTTGTCCGACCATTTTATTCATTGTAAAAATTGACGCGAGTAATTGATATAGTAGCTTTTCCTTTTCTTGACGTGGTTGTTGATTCAATAATCCATGATAAAACCGTTCATATAATGGATATACAAAATAAACATCTTGGTAAAATGACGTTCTTTGCTGTTCTATATACTCCTTATACTTTTTCTCAAATAGCTCCACTGTCTCTTTCGGTCGATCCTGCTCAAACATACTCATTTGATCTAACAATTGGCGACCAGTCATGATATTCGGGATACTTTTTAAGGAAGACTGCTTAAACTTCCTCAAAATATCTCCGACTAAAGAAAATGAAGCGGCAGCATAGCAAAGAAGTGCAATTTGATGTTGGCATGGAGGAGCTTCGTAGCAATCACATCCATTTTGATCATGGTTTTCAATATGTAGAATTGGTAAATGAATTTGGTCCCCTTCTTCGACAACACCAACTAGGCGACCTTCGCGAACCGAAACATTATATACTTGACCTAGTCGATACAACTGCAGGCCAGTTTCAACAAGCTCTGCGTCCCTCGTATTTTGAGGAGAAAGCTTTGAAAAAAGTGAATATGAAAGTTCATAAATAATATCTTTACTTAAATCACGCTGAAGCATTCGATGCCTCCTTACTCGAAACATTCTTATTGGTAATTATACCCTAAACAAATACGATACACATAGCCGAAAAGGGAAAAATTGAAAGTTGATATAGATTGTTACTATTAAGTTGTAATTAAGATTTTGGAATCATAACAAAAAGAGTGGGAAGCAATTAAAATTCTGGAACGCAAAATGAAAAGTCGGGATCACAATTAAAACCCGGAAATCACCAATAAAAAGTGAGAATCCGCAATTAAAATCCTGGAATGGCAAATAAAAACTATCAAATCAAATATATTCAAAAAATAAATTGCACTTATATGTAAAATCCTCAGTTTCAACTAAAATCGATAAAAACATACCTATATTTAAAGTAAAAAACGTAACAGGAATGGGTAAGTGTGTAATACAATTTTAATATGCAATGAAAATGCTAATATAATAATATATTAATATATTAGACAATTAAAATAAGCTCCCTAAATGGGGAGCTTTTCGTCTGTTACGAGTAAAAAACAATTACTTACATATACACAATTGTTTTTGATTAACTAGAGAGGTGAAGGGATTGAAGAAAGGTTATATTAGTTTAATTGTTTTAGTACTTATGTTTAGTATGTTTAAAGATGTATTTGCGGAAACAAAAGCTGCAGACAAATGGGTTGTAACTCTAAAACCTACAGAGTTGACCATTCAGAGTACTGGAGCTGGAGGAACAACCGGTGGCACAACAACTGAAGAAACAACCAGTGATGTAACTAACACAACAACTACAATAACAATACCAGCGAACGTTAAGTTAAAAGTAGATAAAGAGGAAAATGACCTTTACTATGTTACTTATAATGGGAATGCTGGGACTATTTTGAAAAGTGCAGTCCGAGATGCTACTCCATGGGAAATCTACCCTACGGCGAAAGTCTTTAAAGTAACAAACGATACACCTCTATTATTAAGTGAAAATGGTAAATTAGTGAATAGGGGAACAGTAAAAGCAAATACGGTTTTTAGTAAAATAGGTGTGAAGGATCAGTATTTAATGATCCAATATTCTAATCAAACTGCTTATATTGATAAAAATAAAACAATTCCTTTACCAAATGGGACATTGCCTGTAATCAATATTGTGACTCAGCCTGTCAAAATTACAGTAGGTGTTGCAGTGCGAAATACTAAAATTGTCTCCCCGCGTGATCCGAAACCAACAATGGTTAACATACCTGCTAAGCAAAAAATAGTAATTGATTCAGCTTATTCCTCTTATTATGTCGTTAAAGTTGGGGGACTTAAGGGGCTTATCCCTAAAGCGGATATTTCGTTAAAAACATATAACTACGTTGACCCAAATGGTGATTACTCATATGAAGAATTGACAGCGGATTTACAGGAGTTGAATGCTTGGTATCCTGGATTTACTAAAGTTGAAACGATTGGTAAATCGGTAGATGGTAGAAATTTATATGCGATTAAGCTAGGGACTGGAAAAGCTGAAATTAGTATAAATGGTTCGCATCATGCTCGTGAGCATATGACAACAAATGTCATAATGGAAATGCTTGATCAGTACGCTAGTGCGTATGAAAAAAATACAAAGATTTCTGGTTTTGATGTAAGAAAAACATTATCACAAACGTCTATTTATTTTGTACCAATGGTTAATCCTGATGGTGTAATGCTTGTACAAAAAGGTGCGAGCAGTGCAAAGAATCCAAATCAGGTCATTAAATTAAATAATGGTAGCAAGAATTTTAAAGCTTGGAAGGCAAATGTACGTGGCGTAGATTTAAATCGTCAATACCCAGCTGGGTGGAATACGATTTCTGGTAATAAGTCAAAGCCTGGACCTGATAACTATAAAGGTACGAAGGCTCTAAGTGAACCAGAAGCTAAAGCTTTATATGATTTCACTAATAAACATTCATTCAAAAATACAGTTGCATACCACTCATCAGGAAATATTATTTTCTGGCATTATAATCAATCAGGGACTCAAATGGCTAGAGATAAGGCAATTGCTACAAAATTATCAAAACAAACAGGTTATAGTTTGGTCGCTCCCGCAAAAGGTGGAGGCGGTGGATATAAAGACTGGTATGTCGCTGCAAAAAAACGACCTGGATTTACTATTGAAATTTCTCCTTATGTAGGAAACAAACCAGTTCCAAATAGTTACTTTAGTAGTATTATGAAGAAGAACTTACCAGTTGGTTTAATACTTGCTAACGAAAAATAAATAATAAGGGCATTTTTTATATTAAAATTATTAAATTTAATTATTCTTCGTGCACAATTTGTTTTTCGTTTCATTTTATGTTACTATAGGTACATACTTAATAAGAAATTGGTTAATTCAATTCATGTGTTAAAAGGGACGAATTTTCATCCTGTTCTAATGTGTGTATTTTTTCTTAACAATACTCATTAAGTGTAAAAAAACAGGTATATATGGAGGTTCGTACAATGAACACAGGTACAGTTAAATGGTTTAACGCAGAAAAAGGTTTCGGATTCATCGCTGTTGAAGGTGGAGACGATGTATTCGTACATTTCTCAGCTATCCAAGGCGACGGTTTCAAATCTCTTGAAGAAGGCCAAAAAGTAAGCTTTGAGATCACTCAAGGTAACCGTGGCGCTCAAGCTGAAAACGTAGTTAAATTATAATTTCACTTTTGAGTGAATAAAAGGCTGCTAGCATTTTTGTTAGCAGTCTTTTTTTATTTTTGTGGAGAAGTGTTAATGGCGTCGCCTGCAAATAAAATGTCCACAATCTTATATAAACTATTTAAAAAAGTAAATCTGAAAAAAATATTAAAACTTCTAATATCTTCCATTATAATTGTATTAAATTAACTAATGGAATTAAAACTGGTAAATATAAAAAAATCTTTCCGAGAAAACACATAAGGTGGAATCGAAACTATATTCATACTTTATTTTGATCAGTTGGTCCTCCTGGGTATTCATGAAAGTAACTAATAAGTTCGAAAATCAACAAAAAAAGAGCTTAAAGTAAGCTCCTTTTCCTAAAAAATCTTTATTTTAATGCAGAATCAATTAATTCGGTTGCTTCAAGCTGTGATATGCCTTTAATTAAGCTAAGCTCGCCAACAAACATGCGTTTAGCCATGTCTAGCATTTCTCTTTCACTAGGGTTTAAAGGTTTTTCCCTGCCTTGAAGCGTTAGATCACGCACAACTTGAGCACCAGCGAGTAATTCGCCAGACTTTAGTTTCTTCATGTTTAAATCATATTTTTGTTTCCAAGATAAGGAATCGTCGGGAAGACCATTTGAAAAGTCATCTAATACATTACTTAAATGTTCTTTGTCTTCGACTAAACGAATTTTCGTATTTGACACCTTCCCTTGAGGGACCATCAATTTTAAATTGCTGGATGGTATGTTGATTATGTAGTACTGTTGTGTTACACCTTGTATAACTTTCTCTTCGATGGAATCAATTACTGCAGCTCCCTGCATTGGGTAAATAATTTGATCGCCAATTTTGAACAATGTACCCACCTCCGAAAATTCTTATAACTTAAGTATAACATTAATAAATGAAATATCAAAATTTATATGATAACATTTGTAAAATAAAACTGTCAATAATTTTATGTATATTTTTTTACTTTTTTGGGGAAAAGATGAACATGTCATATGGTCGTGGACATAATATGAAGAAAGAGACTGTCGAAAGGAGGTTAGGTTACTAATGAATTTTCGTGTAGTTATTTTTATCGTTACAGTACTTACTTTTTTTACAACGACCACCGGATGTAGCCAACAAGAGCAAAGAGAGCTACAGAAGCTTCCCGATGGCGTATTTCTAGCAGCATCTGAGCTTTCTTATGAAGCATTTCTAAGTAAAGAAATAGGCAAAAGCTTAAGAGAACATAAAGGGATTGCTGATCCATTACTTACTCAAGTTCATAAGAATCTTAGCGATTATAGTCTTGTTTCCATTACATCTGGTAATATTGGTTTTTCTGCAATAGCATTAAAAAACAAAAAAAATAATAGTTTACTATTTGCTTTTAGTGGATTAAAGAAAATTAATATACAAGATATTTACCAAAGATTAGTTGAATTTGAAACTCCTGAGAATGGTTCACCAATTGTCGTAGATCAACAAGCTCAGCAAGCATATAACTGGGTTACAACAATATTAAATAAAAAAGAGAACAATCATTCAAGTGTGTATGTTACTGGTCATTCGTTTGGAGGTTATTTGGCTCAATTTGTGGGTTATCAGCTTAAGAATGATAAAAAATTGAAAAATCATCTATTTGTACAGGGCGTTACATTTAACTCATTAGGTGTACTATTAGATGATGGTTCGAAAAAACTTCATGCAAAATCACAAAAAGTCCAAAAAACGTTTAAACCGCTATTTACAAATTACATTGTTAAGGGTGACCCATTGGACTACGCCAATAAAACCTTCTTTAAACAAATAACTGGGTACTCACTCCAGCATCTCGGTAATGTCAAATATATTACAGTTGATGAGAATTATAAATCGTCTTTAACGGCTTTAGAAAAAACAACAGATTTATGGACAAAAGCAAGATTATTGAAACCTTTGTACCCATATCACGATTTAGTTGAGTTTGAGGGTGCGTTTTGGAAATAGAGTAAATTATTAAAAATACTAAGATTAATCTACTAGACCTTTTTCGTTGGTTTAAGAACTAATCTTAGTATTTTTTTGTGCCAAAAAAATGTAAAACTAGTTATTTCTATATTAGTAGTCATTCACGGAGACATTTAAGAGGCGTTTTTCATAAGATGTTATATCTTAATTAATATTCATAGAATGGAGGTTAAAGTTGATTGACTTATTTTCTTAAAATTGGACAAGCAATTGAAAATAAGAAAACTACTTTTTTAGTTTCAAATTCCCAAAAGTTTTTAAGTAATAAAACTACTTTGTTTGCAGTTAGCCTCAATATTGATGGTGGTAGTTTTACTGATGTGAACTTTGATCAGAAGATAGATGGGGGAAATTTTACCGACACACCTTTAGGTAATATAGATGGAGGGAATTTTTAATGGCGCAAAAAATACAAATTCGTAGAGGTCTTAAAGCAAATTTACCGCTTTTGGATGTTGGTGAATTTGGCTTTACTACCGATACAAATGAATTATTTATTGGATCTAGTAATGGTAACATCTTATTTTCAAATCGGAATGAATTATTTAGTTTAATTATTAATTTAAAAACTTTAGGGGTGAAATCAGGAAATAGTACATTTGCTGCAAGTAATTCAGCGATTCTAAAAAGCTTAATTACACAATACCCAAATGGTGAATTTACTTTTTATTTACCAAAAGGAGAATATTATTTTAATCCAATAGACCTCACTAATATATCAGGCAGTATAACAATAAAATTAAAAGGTGAAAATGATGGATTATCGCCATCTTGGTTTAAAAGTGTATCCACTACAGTTAAGACAAATAAGCAAGATTTTATATATGACCGAAGAAATCCTTCTCCAGGAATTTGTTTTTATGTTGAGGACTTAAAGTTCTATTCTTATGAAGGGTACACGGAAATTCCAACAGGAGTTTGTTTTGGAGCCGAAAATGACGGTTCTGCCGAATACAATTTTCATTTTTATAATGTATACATCCATGGTTACGATTATGGATTTAAATCACCAGGTTTTTCATGTTCAGGAAGTGGTGGCAAACATATGTCATTCTCTACCTGTCATTATGGTATATACATTAAATCAGCAAGTCATTTATTTCAAGCAGATGATGTTGAGTTACTTTATAATCGAGTTGGTATTAGATTTGGTTATGGGGGTACGCCGTGTTCGATTTCAAATATCCATGTGGCAACGGGCTACTTAGGTGCAGATAAAAATAATTTTAATAATTTTATTGTGATACACACTAAAGGTATGGTTAAAATATCTAATTTATATCAAGAAGCTTATGAACCTTTAGCACAACCTGAAAAAACAACAACTATTGATTACGAAGGATGGGCTTACGGAGTTAATCCAATAATTATAGAAAACGTTCCTATTACTGCTCCTTCAGGAAATGGAGGACTCTTTTTAAAAGGGAGAACTTATTTAGGAGAAGGTCCAGAAACAGGTTCTCTAAATCCTATCGTAATTGATAGTGGTGATATTAATCATTATCCAAATGGTTGTGTGATTTTAAAGGACTGTATGCCACCAAGTGATTTTACAACATTAAAATCCTTAATTGACATAAATGGATCAGATGGTACAGGTTACTACTTTGCAGGAATGGAAATATATAAAAGTGGGCTGTCTTTATCAAAAGACTCAGTTTATAAATTACGATCAAAATTCAATTATGTAAGTAATAATTTATCAAGTTTTCAAAATTATATAATGTATAATTTTTCAGATTTACAGTCACCGGTCTCAAACGGAGTAGCGTTTAAGAATAAATTTGTAGAAATGTCATCATGTATAAATGTAAAAGGAGCCGTTTATATAGATGCTGGGATTTCTACTAATGTAAAAGTAATATTAGGTGTAATTTATGATTATTATGACGACGCTACTGGAGGCACGAATAATCGAGGTGTAGAATTTTCTCCAATTTGTACAATTGATACTACAGGTGGAAAAGTTTTTAGTGGTGGTAACTTTTATGTGGATGCAAGTTTTGTAAAAGGTATTAACCATAATTATAGAAGTCAAATTAAATTAGGGTATAAATTAGTCGACGGAGCAACAAGCACTTACAAATTGAAGTCTGCTGACTTTAGTAAAATAACATATAATGTAGAAATTCGTAAATCACTGTTTTAATGAATAAATTATAGAGGGGTGTTTTAAATTATATTATTCAATTGAGTAATAGATATCTCTGTGAAACATTTGGGGTGAAAATCTCCCCTTTTTTTTATGGAAAAGAATACTTGGCTAGAAATAGGTGTAATTCTTCGCTTTTTAAGTTTTTTAGTCCTACGCTATGCGGAATTGAGAAAGCTCCAGTCAGTATAAAAGTTTAATATAAAACTTTTATACTGACTGAAGACTTGTCTTTCGATGTATAGAGTCATTAGAAGATAACTAGCACTCCATGTAAGTGAAGAAAACTATATTCAATCTTAAATAAACAGTAGATTCGTTATAAAAATTATTTATACTGTATATCATCTCTAAGTGACTCAACCTTCGTTAGGGCCTGATCGATATCTGATTCACTAACCCCAAAATGTGCTAAAGCATCATGAAGATGAGTGGCAATTGCATTAAAATGTTCAGGTTGAATATTCATGCCTTCATGGGCTTTTGACATTGATTTTCCTGAATATTGGTTTGGTCCGCCTAAAGCAAAGCTGATAAATTTTGTCTGATGGCGACGCTGCTTATCCATATCTGTTTTTTCGAAGAAGTGATTGACAGTTTCATCTTTTAGTACTAATTCATCGTAAAAATAGTCCACCACTTTTCCTACTGTTTCCTCTCCACCATATTTTTCGTATAGAGTTTGTTCCATATTATTACTTCCCTTCATCATAAGCTAAAACTAGAATCCCCAAAGAAGGTTGGAAATATTACCAAATTTTTACAAAAAAATTTCAAGTATTGTGATATTTCCCTATATGACATGTGATTTTTTCAAATTAAAATTCTTCTTTTAAAGAGTTCTTAATATAAATAAAATAGCTCTATGTTAACCGTCTTTTAAGTTAGTAAAAAGGATGTAAATTTAAAAGAATATTATTGACTTGTTCTTTATAAAGAATTAGAATTTAATCTATAATTAAGATAATTTCCAGTTTTCAATAAAATGAAAATATTATATAAAATAGACAAATAGTTAAAGTATGGCAAACTTTCTTGATTTTGTGTTCGTTATATAGAATATAGTGTTTTTTGTAAAGTTCAGAAAATACTAAATATTTTTATCTGTTTTCAATTAAATATAGATTATTAACCAAAGTACTGTTCAATATAACGAAATTATTTGAATATTAACTTTGGTTATTTTAGGAAGCTTGGAAGTATAACAGATTTATTTAATCCCTTCTATATATTGAATAGATCCCAATGAAAGAAATGCAAATAAAATATTGAAAAAAGTGGTGATAAGTATGGAAAATGAATTTAACATTAAAAAGTTATATGGAATCATAAAGAAACGCTTTTGGATCCTTTTAGTATCTATTGGTTTATTTACTAGTTTAGGTGGAATCTACACGTACTATTTTACCATGCCACAGTACTCAACATCTTCTAAATTAATTGTAAATGCAAAAACACCAGAATTAATGAACACCCTATTGGTAATGGTAAAAGAGCCATCATTACTGAGAAAAGTTATTAATCAGATGAACTTGAATACGACACCAGATGAGTTGAGTAAAGAAATTACAGCTGAAAGTATAAATGGTTCATCAGTAGTTCAAATCACTGCAGTTGATTTAGATCCAAAATTAGCAGCAGAAATAGCAAATACTACTGCAAATGTTTTTATGAATCAAATGCCAGGTTTATTAGGATTTAAAGATATTAAGTTTTTATCATATGCAGAAGTCAATACTGTACCGACTAACGATAGCTATAGCAGTTATATCATTTATGGAATTTTAGTAGGAATAGTTTTAGGTATAGCTCTCATCTTTTTATTAGATTCATTGGATGACACGGTAAGATCAGAGCAAAGTGTTGAGGATTTACTTGGAATTCCTGTTTTTGGAACTATTTCTAAAATGAATAAGAAAAATACTTCGTTAAGTAAGATTGAGAGTAAACTTAATATGAAGGGGGATTACCGTGCAGCTAAAGAGCATAAAATCATCAAACAAAATAGACAAAATCAATCTAGTAACTTCTAAAAGTCCAAATAGTAAAATTTCTGAAGAGTATAGAACAATTCGAACTAATTTACTAGGATCAATGGATGGGCGTAAAACACAATCTTTGATTGTTACTTCTCCAAATTATAATGATGGAAAATCAACGACTGCAGCTAATCTAGCAATATCAATTACACAGCTTGGAAAAAAGGTTCTCTTAATTGATGCCGATTTAAGAAACCCGATGCTATTTTCTGCTTTTAAAGTTAATAACTCAGTTGGGTTAAGTAATGTATTAACAGGGGATACCAGATTAGAAGATGCAATAAAACAAACGGAAATTAAAGGCTTAGATTTATTAACAAGTGGATCGTTGGCTGTCAATGCGGCTGATCTACTTAGTTCAAAATTAATGAAATCAGTAATTGAGACTGCAACTAATCAGTATGATATGGTCTTGATTGACACTCCACCTGTTCTTGAAGTCGCTGATGTTAAAATTTTTTCAGACTATTGTGATGGTGTAATATTAGTTGTTCGCTATAGGAAAACGGAAAATAATGATCTTATTCAAGCTAAAAAACTTTTAGCCAATAGTTCAAATTTAGTTGGAATCATTCTTAATAATAAGAGGTAAGAGTATATTGTTAAAAATTGAGTTTTAATTTTATAATTTTGTTCTTTATTAAGAACAAAGAGGATTTGAAAAGGTGATGTCTTCTTACCTCTATCAATGAAGGCACTCGGTTATGCTGTGGGTTTGTAGATACCTTAGACGCAAGTCGTCGAGAGTGTGATGTGAGGTTGGGTTAGATGCCCATTATTTAATTTAAAGTCTTTAACTATTGNNCAATAGTTAAAGACTTTAAAAATTTAAGGTGAAAATCGTATAGAAAAGGAGTAAGTAATGTGACATATAGACAAAGAGTTTCTTTTATTATTTTCTTAGATTCATTTATTGTATTAACTTCAATTTTCTTTAGTCGATTTTTAGTAAACCCTGGAATTGGAGTTTTTAATGCACCAATCGTTATTAGCTCAATCACATTATTACTTAGCCATCATTTTTTTTCTTTTATATTTAAGCTATATAAGAAGGCATGGGAATATGCAAGCATAGGGGAATTAATTATTATCTTTGAAGCAATTACCTACTCAATTCTTTGCGCTGCAATCGTACAGAAACTGACTATACACGAAATGTATTTCCGTCTACTAACTGTAACATGGCTTCTGCATATTTTGTTAATTGGAGGAACTCGTCTAGTTTGGAGAATATACACTGATTCGTTTAAGAAGAATACAGAGAATAAAAATAGAACACTTATTATTGGTGCCGGAGCTGCTGGGACGATGGTAGTTAGACAATTGTTAAAAAATTATGACTCAGAATTAATACCCGTAGCATTTATCGATGATAATGTAAAAAAACAAAATTTACATATATTAGGAATCCCTGTAGTGGGTGGGGTAAACCAGATTGACCATTATGTAAATAAACTAGATATAAACAATATAATAATTGCAATTCCTTCTTTAAGAAAAAAAGAGTTAAATAAAATTTTACAAGAATGTACTAAAACGAAAGCAAAAACAAAAATTCTACCTATGCTAGAGGATATTATGACTGGAAAAGTATCTGTAAACCAATTTCGTGACGTCCAGGTTGAAGACTTATTAGGGCGTGAGGCTGTTGAATTGGACATTGAAATGATCTCTGATTCAATAACAAACAAGGTTGTATTAGTAACAGGTGCAGGTGGATCAATTGGATCGGAAATTTGTAGGCAAATTTCAAAGTTTAATCCAAGTACTTTAATTTTATTAGGACATGGTGAAAATAGCATTTATACAATAAATATGGAACTAAAAGAGCAATTCGAAAATACCTCGATTGAATTTATTACAGAAATTGCAGACATTCAAGATGAGAAGAAAATGATGTCAATTATGAAAAAACATAGTCCACATGTGGTATATCATGCTGCTGCACATAAGCATGTTCCATTAATGGAACAAAATCCTGAAGAAGCAGTTAAAAATAACATCATTGGAACAGTGAATGTTGCAACTGCTGCTAGTCTATTGGACGTTGAAACGTTCGTTATGATTTCAACTGACAAAGCAGTAAATCCAACAAGTGTAATGGGGGCTACAAAAAGATTGGCAGAAATGATGATTCAACATTTGGATCGAAATAGTAAGACTAAATTTGTTGCTGTTCGATTTGGAAATGTCTTAGGTAGCAGAGGTAGTGTGATTCCTTTATTCAAAAAACAACTTGAAAAAGGTGGACCAATTACAGTAACACATCCAGATATGGTTAGGTATTTCATGACGATTCCTGAAGCATCAAAGCTTGTAATCCAGGCTGGAGCCCTGGCTAACGGAGGAGAAATATTTGTATTGGATATGGGTGAGCCTGTAAAAATTGTTGATCTTGCAAAAAACTTAATAAAATTTTCCGGTAACACAATTGATGAAGTGGGAATTGAGTTTACTGGAATACGCCCAGGGGAAAAGCTTTTCGAAGAGTTATTGAATAAGGAAGAAGTGTATGAAGAGCAAATTTACCCGAAAATTTATGTCGGAAAAACATCAAAATTATATATTGATGAAATAAACGAATTAATCTTAACGCACTCAACATTAGATCAGGAGATTCTCAAACATAATTTACTGAATATTTCAAATGGGGTAGTTAATGCAGCAGAAATACTTTCAATATCAGGCTAAGTTAAAAGGGTGTTCAAATAAATGAAAGTAAAAAAGCAATTAAACCAGCAATTATTGCATAAGAAACTATTGAATCTAGAATAGAAGACATGATCATTGTTGCAGGAAAAGGATTTATGCAAGAAGAAGCCACATCAATTATTGATATTATTGGCTAGTTTTTTTAAAAAATAGAACCGAAATGGTTTAAAAAGGGAAATTGGTAAAATTATGAAGAGAATATTATATATTACAACTTTGAGTAGAACCATTAATGCCTTTTTAGTTCCACATATTGAAAAACTAATAAGTGATGGGAATATTGTTGACTGTGCTTGTTCGATAGATATTGAGATTGATAAAAATTTAACTGAGAAAGGTGTTAAAGTTTTTGATATTCCTTTTACAAGGAATCCATTTCACCTCAAAAATATAAGTGCTTTTAGAGCTCTCATAAAAATACAATTGGAGTATAAATATGATATTGTTCACGTTCATACTCCAATAGCCGCGCTTTACGGGAGACTATTAAAGGCAAAGTTTCCTGAGATAAAAACAATTTATACAGTTCACGGTTTTCACTTTTATGAAGGTGCTCCATTTTTAAATTGGTGTATTTATTATCCTATCGAAAAAATAATGAGTAACTTCACTGACACAATCATAACAATGAATACCGAAGACTATGAGAGAGCTCAGAAATTTAATATAAACAAAATCCATAAAATTCATGGTGTTGGAGTAGATTTTACATCCTATAACTTGAACTTATTTCAAAAGGAAGAGATTCGAAAAAAATTGAATTTAAGTATAGATGACTTTGTGATCCTTATGATTGCTGAAGTAAATCAAAATAAAAATCATAAGCAAATGATTAATGCAGTCGAAATTCTTAAAAAGAGAGGGATTCACGTCAAGGTAATCTGCGCTGGTGATGGTCCAATGCTTGAAAGTTTAAAGAATAATGTAAAGGTTAAAGGATTAGAGGATAATATAAATTTTTTAGGTTTTAGAAATGATATAAATGAGCTAATTATAGCATGTGATATGGGTATTCTTTTATCTCAAAGGGAAGGATTACCTAGAAATATAATGGAGTTAATGGCATGTGAGAAAACAGTTGTTGGTACAAATATAAGAGGTATTCGAGATTTAATTGAAGATAATATAAATGGGTTTTTAGTACCAATTAACGAACCGAATGAAACAGCGGACAAAATCGAATTACTATATAAAGATAGGTTGTTATTAGAAAAAATGGCTTTAAACGCCAATCGCTTAATTAAAAAGTATGACGTAAATCAAGTGGTAAATAGTCTAGCAAATACGATGATTTGATAATAAAGAGATTAAAAGATTTAAGAATAAAAGAAAATAATTATTAAAAAATCGAATTTATTTTGTGCGATCGAAATCACAAAAATACTGCTGTTTGTTTAGCGACAAAAATGAATGTTTCGGTAAGGATGGGTTACATTGATACCTTATGTTTTAACTTTATTTTTTGCTTATTGCTATGGGTGGTTAGCAAAAAGGTTTGGATTTGTTAAGAACAGTCAATTTATTAATAATAAATATTTTGTATTTACTGTTCTAATTGGATTAATACTTTTTTCTGGATTGAGGTATTTAAATGCTCTATATAGTGATGAATGGATCTATAGAAATGAGTACTCAGACATAGGAAATATGGATTTAAAAGCTATTTTTTCCTTAAATCTAGAACCAGGTTTTGCTTTACTAAATTGGCTATTGTATAAGATCTCACCTCAACCGCAACTACTTATCTTTGTTTGTGCTGTAATAACCAATGCATTAATCGTTTCCACAATTGCAAGGTTTAGTGAGAAGTTTGAGTTAAGTATATTACTATTTATTTGTGTAGGCTATTATATGACTAGTTTTAATATTATGAGACAATATTTAGCCGTTAGTATAATATTTTGGGCAATAAGATATGTAAATAAAGGAGAATTCAAAAAGTATTTTATTTGTGTATTAATTGCATCAACTTTTCATTATTCAGCTTTAATTTTAATACCTGCATACTTTATTTATAAAAAGAGAGCTTGGTCAAAGTGGACAATTTTAACCATAATTTCTTGCATAGTATTTGCAGTTTCATTTGGAACTTTTGTTAATATTTTAGCAGTTATGCTTGTAAATACTAAGTATAGTACCTATTTGAGTTCTTTAACAGAGGGGTATTATGGGGTTAATATTCTGAGGATTTTCATATTTATTGTTCCATTAGTTCTTTTATATATTTGGAGAAAACCATTAAAAATTAAATATCCTAATAGTGACCATCTAGTGAATCTCTATGTAATCGGTACGATGTTAATGGTGATATCTTATAATTATGTTTTTATTGCTAGGATAGCAGATTATTTTACACTATTTGGAGTTTTACTCATTCCAAAACTTACTTCAATATTTAAGAAATTCAGTTTTAATCAATTAATTTATTTTGGGATTTTAGTATGTTTCTTAACATTCTTTTATTACCAAATAAGTAGTAGTGCCGCTTACACTAGTATTTTTTCAACATAAAATACACTCTGCAAAAATTAAAGGGGAAAATTAAATGCAAATACCATTTCTAACGATAGTCATTCCAATGTATAATGCCGAGAACACTATAAAACAAGCGCTTAACAGCATTACAGCACAAGCTTACAATGAAATAGAAATTATCGTCGTAAATGATGGGTCAACTGATTGTAGTCTTAAAATCTGTGAAGAACTAGCCATCAATGATCCAAGAATTAAGCTATTTACAATTAAAAATTCAGGTGTAAGTTATGCAAGGAACTTTGGAATCGACCAAGCGAGTGGAAAGTATATTACCTTCCTTGACTCAGATGATTATTACAATGATAACTTTCTAAGTGTTGTGACATCTGAAATAGAAGAGAATACTCAAATGCTAGTATATGGTTATAACATTGTAAAGGATGGTCAATTCTCATCATTTAAAAGCCCTATAAGAGAGTCTGTACAACTTAATACGAAAGATGAATTTAGAAAAATTGCAATCTCCCTTATTGGGAATGAAATGATTAATGCTCCATGGAATAAGATTTACTTAACAAGTTACATAAAGCTTAATAATATAAGCTTTCCTACTAATATAGATATTGGGGAGGATTTAAGTTTTAACTTATTAGTCGCAAAAAATATAAGTTTTGTTAAATTAATAAATCAGGCTTTAATAAATTACAGAGTAAAATCAGGCGAAGGTTTGGTCTCCAAATTTAGACCTAATCGTTTAGAAATCCGAATGTCATTGTTAGAAAAAATAAAAGAAACTTTACTATACTGGGGATTACTGGATGATAATAAGCCTATGCTAGATCGAATTCTAATAAAAGATTTTATGGCAGGTATCATGGATTTATATAAAAAATCCTGTCAATTCACTAAGCAAGAAAAGTTAGCATTTATACAAAACGTATTGATAAAAGAGGAAAAGTATTTAAAGGATTGCAGTACCCGAGATCCTTTAACTTATATTTTAAAAGGAATTATTAGTACAAAAAATAGTATTATCATATTGTTTTTTGCAAAATTATTGAGCATAAAGAGAGGGTTTAGATGAAAATTAGTGTAATAGTAGCTGCTTTTAATGTCGAAGATTATATTGGAAATTGTTTAAAGTCTATTATTTCACAAACATTTAAAAACTTAGAAATAATCGTTGTAAATGACGGATCGACTGATAAAACGATAGATATAATTAATTTTTATGCAAAGAACGATAAAAGAATTGTAGTGATAGATAAATCAAATGGGGGACTTAGTTCAGCAAGAAATGCGGGATTAGAAGTAGTTACTGGTGATTTTATTGGTTTCATTGACGGTGATGACTATATTAAAGATGAAATGTATGAAAAACTATACAATTTATTTATAGAAACACATTGCGACATAGCAGTGTGTGGTCATATTAGAAAATACTCAAATAGAGAAGTTTTCACCAACACAAAGAAAACCGTTCATTATACTTCTTGGGAAGCATTAGAAGAATTAATTGGGAGTAGATCTCTATTTGATTATGCTTGGGATAAGCTTTATAAAAAAGAATTGTTTGATTATATCAGATATCCAAAAGGAAAAATATATGAGGATGTTTTTACAACATATAAGTTATTTTTAAAGTCTAATAAGATCGTATCAGTTGATGAACCTTTATATTATTATATTCAGCGTGACGGAAGTACTTTAAGAAAAGGATTTAATAATAAACAGTTTGATCAACTCGATGCAATTGAAGAAATAAAAAGCTTCTTTAGTGAAAAAAATATTATGACTTACGATAAGGTTTTAGAAGCAAGGATATTAAATATAAAATGTAGGATGCTGTTCGATATATGTGCGGGAAATGCGACAAATGGGACTAGTCTTCATGAAAATACTGCAAAAAAACTAACAAAAGATATTGTCGAAAAGCCAATTAATAAACTATTAAATAAAAAAATTACATTTTTTAGTAAATTAATTATATTACTCTCACTTCCAGGTAACTGGTTAATACAATTAATTATGAGTTTTAATCCGATAAAAACCCTAATAAGTAGGAGGGTTGGTTTAAAGTAATGAAGAAAAAAGTATTATTTTTATTAGATCGAATGGTAATGGGTGGAGTTGAGATACTTTTAATAGACATTATTAATAGTATGGATCGAAACAAATATAGTATAACTGTCGGAACACTATTTGACGGTGGAGAGCTTAAACATGCATTACCAAATTCGGTAAAGCATGTTTTTTTATTTAAAAATCAATATAAAGGCATATACAGAGTTTTGCGTTTTATTAGTCCGCGCCTTCTTTACAAAAAACTTTTTAATGAGGAGTTTGATATTGAAATATCATTTAAGACAGGAATGCCAGAGAAAATTGTGGCAGCCTCTAGAAACACTCATTCGAAGAAAATAGCATGGATTCATGGTGAAATGGGATATCAGAACTTTGGACTCGAAAGTCATATAACAAAAGCAAAACAAACAGAGTGCTATAACAAATTTGATCGTATTATTACTGTTTCGGAAAAATGCAAAAAATCATTTATTAATGTAACTCAAACAAATACAGCTGTTGAAAAAATTTACAATGCTGTTGTACCTGATAAGATTATGAGCAAAATGCATGAGGATTATCAATTAGTAATTGATAAGAGCTTGATTAACTTAATAACTATTGCTAGGTTGCATGAGGATAAAGGAATTGATCGCTTAATACGTGCATTTTTAGAAGGCTACAAAAAGAATAATAAGCTAAGATTGTATATTATTGGTGACGGACCTGAAGAAAATAACTTAAAGAATTTAACGCAAAAGTTAAATATTAATGAAGTTGTTTTTTTCCTGGGTAAGCAACTAAATCCATATGCTTACTTAAATGATGCAAATATCTATATTCATTCTGCGATTAGTGAACCGTTTGGTATCGTTCTATTAGAAGCATTGTTTTTAGGTATACCAATTGTATCGACAAAATGTGGCGGTCCAGAGGAAATATTGGATAACGGGAAGTATGGGTTACTAGTTGATAATTCACAAAAAGGTTTAACTGAAGCACTAATTCAGATTGCAGAAGATCAAAAATCAATTCTGAAATATAAAAATACGTCAAAACTAAGAGCTAATGATTTTGAAATGAAGTGTATGATGGATCAGATTTATAACCTAATAGAGGAGGTTTAAGTTTTGACAAAATCACTTTTAAGGGAAATTAATGAGCGTTAGCGGGTTAGTAAGTGTTATTATACCAATTTATAATTCAGAAAAATATTTATCAAGATGCATTGAAAGTATCCTTCAACAATCATACAAATCACTTGAAGTCATTCTCATAAATGACGGTTCAACAGATAAGAGTAAAGAAATTTGTTTAGACTATTCACATAGGGACGAAAGAATTAAGGTTATACAAATTGAAAATCATGGACCGGGATATGCCCGTAATATGGGCTTGAAAATCGCAAGAGGGGAATACATTCAATTCACAGATAGTGACGATACATTGCCACTAAATTATTTAGAAGCAATGGTTTCTCGAATTGAGCAGGACAATTCTGACATTGTAATCTGTGGAATTGAAAATATTAAGAATGCTCAAACTCATAATAAATATACAGTGGATGAACTATTGAGTGCTCGTGGTACGGCATTAATTGATTTGTTTATTAATTTACTAGACAGGGGATTAGCATATTCTCCGTGTAATAAATTATATCGTAGTGAAATTATAAAACTTAATAATATTCGTTTTGGGGTAGATTTTAATTTAGGTGAGGATGCCCTGTTTAACATTTCGTATTTTAAACATTCAAAATGTTGCTCAATTGATAATCGTATTTTTTATGAATATCATCAAAATGTTGGTAGCCTTATTAATAGTTATTACCATAATAAATATGAAATACAAACTCAACTATACAAGAATCTAAGAAAGCTAGTTAACGAAGTGTCTAGTAGCGATTCTATTAATACGATGTATCTTTATTACCAATATGAACTTACATTTGTATTCACTAACTACTACTTGCCAGATTGTTCATTAAGTAGCACCGATCGAAAGAAAATGATAAATACAATAATGCATAGTGACATAGTTCAGGAGATATTTAACATTCCAAATCAGCGGAGTAATTTACAAAAAATCATAAGGACACTTGTGCGGATCAAAAATGTAACCGCTATGGATATGTTTTTAAGAGCATATAGCATGAGGTATTTGAAGAATTGACTCTCTTTCAGCTTTAAGAAGTTTTATCCGACTCCCATGTAATTCACTCAGTTATTTATTTTGTTAAAGTGAATAAATTTACGATTTAAAAGCTTATGGAAAACTGGAGGAGGTAAGTTATGAAGATATTAATAACAGGTGGAGCGGGATATATTGGTAGCCATACTTGTGTAGAGCTTTTGAATAAGGGATATGAAATTATTGTTTTGGACAATTTTTCAAATAGTAAACCTGAAGCTTTAACGCGAGTATCGGAAATAACGGGTAAATCATTTCATTATTATAATGTGGATTTATTAAATTTAAAAATGCTTGAAGCGGTATTTCTAAAACATAAAATTGATGCCGTAATCCACTTTGCTGGTCTGAAGGCAGTAGGTGAATCAAATATAGTTCCACTAAAGTATTACCAAAATAATGTAGTCGGTACAGTTAACCTCTGTGAAACGATGAATAAGTTCCAAGTAAAGAAACTCGTTTTTAGCTCATCGGCGACTGTATATGGTTCTACAGAACAAGTACCAATTTCTGAAGAGACAACTTTGGGAGCAGTAAATCCATATGGTCGCACAAAACAAATGATAGAGGAGATACTGGGGGATTTATATAACTCCGACCATAATTGGAGCATTGCTCTATTGCGATACTTTAATCCCGTGGGAGCACATAAAAGTGGGTTGATTGGTGATGATCCAAAAGGAACGCCAAACAATTTAGTTCCTTATCTATCGCAGGTAGCAGTAGGAAAGTTACAGAGCTTATGTATCTTTGGAAATGATTATCCAACAGCGGATGGAACAGGTGTGAGGGATTACATTCATGTCGTTGATTTAGCAAAAGGCCATTTAAAAGCACTTGAAAAGCTAGAATATGAAAAAGGGATCAATGCATATAATCTTGGAACAGGTAAGGGATTTAGCGTGCTGGAAATGGTTAGAGCATACGAAAAAGCTTCCGGAAGAAAAATTTCCTATACGATTACGGAACGTCGGTCGGGTGATGCAGCAATATGTTATGCAAATCCTTTGAAAGCAAAGGCGGAGCTAGAGTGGGAAGCGACCTTAGATATTAACGACATGTGCGATGATGCCTGGAATTGGCAAAAAAGCAATCCTAATGGCTATGATCAAGTTTCAGAAATTGACCAATTTATTTCTAAATCAGGTAATCTAATTGTTTCAAATTAATTATATGGAAACCTCGAAATCAATTAACTTGAATCAGGAGCAACTAAAAGAGGTTCTTGAAAGCTTTTACAAAAAAGGTAATGAACATGTTGATCATAACACGGGATTTTGTAAATGAAATTATTTATTAAATACAGACCCTACGTTACTCAATCTAAATAAATGTAAGTAAGCCTAAATAGGGGGTCCCATCATATGAAAAGAATGATCGATTTAATTATTTCTCTAATGTTATTAATTGTATTTTCTCCAATTCTCCTAGTTGTTGGAGTCATGGTTAGATTCAAAATGGGTTCACCTATTCTATTTACACAGAAAAGACCAGGATTATACGGAAAACCATTCAACTTATATAAATTTCGCACGATGGTTGATTTAAAGGATTCAAATGGGGAGCTATTACCAGATGAATTAAGATTAACTAATTTTGGGAAATTCCTTCGAAAATTTAGTTTAGATGAATTTCCTCAGCTAATAAATGTTGTTAAAGGTGAGATGAGTCTAGTGGGGCCTAGACCGCTTTTAATGGAATATTTATCTCTTTATACGAAAGAACAAATGCTGCGCCATGATGTTAGGCCGGGAATAACTGGCTGGGCTCAAGTGAACGGAAGAAATGCAATTACTTGGGAAGAAAAATTCAAATTTGATAATTGGTATGTAGAAAATCAAAATCTTAAGGTAGATTTGAAAATTTTATTCTTAACGTTTATCAAAGTGATAAAGAAAGAGGGTATTAGCCAGCAAGGGCAAGTTACGATGGAAAAATTTAAAGGTTCATATGAAGTGATGTAACATGAAAATAATCATAGTAGGAAATGGTGGACATAGCAAAGTCATACAAGAAATGGCTTATTCTTTGAATCATGAAATCATCGCTATCTTGGATGATAAATATACTATTGAAGTAAGAGATAACGATGTGGTATTTGGTCCCGTAAATGCAATAAAAAAGTACCTTTACGATCAAGTTAAAGTAATCATTGCAATTGGAAATAATGAACTTAGGAATAAAATAGTAAATTTATTAAATATAAATAGAGACCAATATTTATCAATTATTCATCCTACAGCAATAGTAAGCCCATCAGCGATCATTGGGAATGGAACTGTTGTAATGCCTAGAACCGTTATAAATGCAGGAGCAAAGATTGGGGATCATTGCATTATTAATACAAGTTCAGTTGTTGAACATGATAATACCATTGGTGATTACTCCCATATTTCACCGAATGCAACATTAACTGGGAATGTTGAAATAGATGTGGGTGTACATATAGGAGCTGCTGCAACTATTATACCTAGCATAAAGATTGGAAAATGGTCAGTCATTGGGGCAGGATCAACAGTTTTAAAAAATATCCCAGCTTGCAGTTGTGCAGTAGGAAGTCCAGCTAAAGTAATTAAAACGTTAGATGTTGGAATAGAAAATTAAACGAGAAGGTGTTTTTAAATGTCTTTATCAAGAATCTATCTTTCTCCTCCACATATGAGTGGAAAAGAGCAAAATTATATTAATCAAGCATTTGAATCGAATTGGATTGCACCTCTAGGACCAAATGTTGATGCTTTTGAAAAAGAGATTGCCTCATACGTAGGAGCCAGTGAAGCAGTTGCCGTTAGTTCAGGAACGGCAGCAATTCACCTGGCTCTTTCTTTATTAGGCGTAACGAAAGGTGATAAGGTTTTTTGTTCAAGTCTTACTTTCGTAGCAAGTGCAAATCCGATTCTTTATCAAGGAGCTGAGCCAGTTTTTATAGATTCAGAGCCGGATACGTGGAATATGTCTCCGAGAGCACTTGAAAAAGCTTTTCAAGATGCGCATTTAGAAAATAAGTTACCAAAAGCTGTAATAGTGGTAAACATATATGGTCAAAGTGCAAAAATGGACGAAATACTTTCAATTTGTAATCAATTTGATGTTCCAATCATTGAAGACGCGGCCGAATCCATGGGATCAACATATAAAGGTAAAGCAAGTGGTACCTTTGGAAGATTTGGTATTTTTTCTTTTAATGGAAATAAAATTATTACAACTTCAGGAGGAGGAGCACTTGTTTCAAATGATATTGGGGCCATACAGAGAACTCGCTTTTTGGCTACTCAGGCAAAGGATCCAGCTCCTTTCTATCAACATAGTGAAATGGGATATAACTATCGAATGAGTAATATATTAGCTGGAGTCGGTAGAGCCCAACTTCAAGTTTTGAACGAAAGGGTAGAAAAGAGAAGACTTATATTTGAACGGTATTTAAAAGAACTTTCCAATATCCCGGGCCTATCTTTCATGCCTGAATTAAAAAATACTAAAAGTAATCGTTGGCTCACTGTTTTAACAATGGATAAAGAGTCAGGGATATCACCTAATTTGCTAATTGAGGCATTAGGTGAAATAAATGTTGAGGCTAGGCCTGTTTGGAAACCGCTTCACATGCAGCCTTTATTTGAAAACGCATCATATTATTCTCATAGTGAAAATGAGCATATAGCAGAAGAATTGTTTAGAACAGGTATTTGTCTTCCATCTGGATCAAGTTTAACTGAGGATGAACAATTCAGAGTAATAGATTGTCTTAAAAATGTAATTTCAAAAGAATTTAGTAAGGTAAAAGAGGGATAGAATATGATAGGAAAAATCATACAGGAAACCCGAAAAAAGAGGGGATTATCATTATCAGAGCTTGCTAAAAAGGCCGATATTTCAAAATCTTACTTGAGTAATATTGAACGCGAAATTAACTATAATCCTTCTATCCAAGTACTAGAGAAGCTCTCCAAAGTATTAGGTGTTGATATGAGCACATTGCTAGGGAAAAATGTAGATACTGAACTACATATGCAAAAGGAATGGATTAATTTACTTAAAGAATTAAAGGAATCGGGGATTGAAATAGAAAAGATTCATGAATATAAAACTGTTTTTGAATTTTTAAAATGGAAAAATAATATTGGGAATAGTTAATAGTATTTAATAGGAAATTCTCAGAAAAGGTTGTGGAAGGAAATTGGGCGATACTTTTAAAAAATTAATAATGCTCTTTAACAAAAGGGAAAAGAAAAAGTTGTTAATTTTATTTTTTATGATGATCATATCTGCAATGTTCGAAACAGTAGGAATTGGATTAATTGTTCCGTTTGTCGGGATTGTAACAAATCCAACAATTATAAAAGAACAAGTAATCTTAAAATATTTATATAATTTAATTGGTTTTAAATCTACCACTTCCTTTTTAATATTTTCAGTATTTGTTTTACTTTTTATTTATATAATAAAAAATTCATATATTCTATTTTTTCAATACTGTCAGAATAGAGTCATTATGAATCAACAAATTAAACTATCAAGGATGTTATTTAATGAGTACTTGAAAAAACCTTATACATTTCATTTGCAAAGGAATACCGCATTATTATTAAGAAATGTAAATGAAGAAGTATCTAAAGTATTTCAACAAATTATTATATCTGGGTTTTTGTTGGTTACAGAACTCCTCGTAATTTTTTGTATATTAGTTTTATTATTAGTAACTAGTCCAATGGCGACAATAGTTGCATCCGTAATATTGAGCGGAAGCGTTTATTTATTTTTAAAAGCTTATCGTAAAAAAATGAGCCAGATGGGAAAAGGTTTACAAAGTGCTAATGGCATGATGATTAAGTGGGTAAATCAAGGTTTAGGGGCAAGTAAAGAAGTAAAAGTATCAGGAAGAGAGAACTTCTTTGTGGAGTCGTATTCAGTATATAGTAAAAAAAGTGCTGTTATTAAACGTGGAATAATGATGTTTGATCAGGTTCCAAGGCTATTTATTGAAACGTTAATCGTATCAATCGTTCTTATTATTATGCTTGTCATTATTTTCGAAGGTACTAATATATCAAAAATTGTTTCGACAATGGCTCTATTTGCAATGGCAGCATTTAGACTTATGCCTTCAATTAACCGTGTAATTGCTATGATTGCAGCAATTCGATTTAATAAACCAGCGTTATCGGTAATTTATGAGGATTTATTTACGAATAAAGATGAATCCCTTAATTATGAGGTAATAGAAAATAAAGATTATAAAGTAAACTCTACAAATGATGGGGAAAGAATTTTCAAAGAGTCCATTGATTTAAAAGGCATCTCCTTTAGATATCCTAATCAAAATGAACTTTCAATTAAAGATATTTCTTTAACAATTCCAATTGGCCAATCTATAGCTTTTATAGGTGAGTCAGGTGCTGGGAAAACGACATTAGTAGATATTATACTTGGACTTTTTCGTCCTGAAAAGGGGAGCGTTTCAGTAGATGGAATTGAAATACACCAACTTGGTTCTAAATGGCAAAAAAATATTGGATATATACCTCAATCAATTTTTCTATCGGATGATACCGTAAGAGGGAATATTGCCTTTGGAATACCAAGTGATCAAATTGACGAGAAAGCTGTTTGGAAAGCACTAGAGCAAGCGCAGTTAAAAGAATTCGTAGAGTCTCTACCTGATAAATTAGAAACAGCGGTAGGGGAAAGAGGGGTAAGACTTTCTGGCGGTCAACGTCAACGAATCGGTATTGCGCGGGCTCTATACCATAATCCTGAAATTATTTTTATGGATGAAGCTACATCGGCATTAGACAATGAAACTGAAAAAGAAATTATTTCAGCTATTGATAAGTTAAAAGGCGAAAAGACCTTAATAATCATTGCCCATAGACTAACCACAATTGAAAATTGTGATATAGTGTTCAAAATAAATAAAGGTAAATTAACTACTGTTGAAAGAAAGTTAGACCAATCAGTAATTTAAGTAAGGCTATTAAGTAAAGTATCTATTTTATGAATCGGTAATCTTATGTAGGTACTATAATTAAGGGAGGTTACAGATTGGAATCAATAATTAAAATGACTATAAATGCAGCTCCTAAAATGCTAATAAATATTATTATAGGCATACTTAAACTTATTTTAAATGACCATGTAATAAAGCAAATAGAGTATATTCGAGGTCTATACCGATATCCAAATAAAATGTTAGGCCGTAGGATGCCACATGAAAATAAAGGGGATGTCGACGTATTAGTTTTTGCAGCCCATCAAGATGATGAGATATTAGGTTTAGGAACTACGCTACATCGCCATAGTTTAAATGGCGATCGCGTTAAAGTTATATTTACTACAAATGGGACAGGTTATGGCCGTGAAAGCTGGAATTTAAGTTTAAGCAAATCCAAAGAAAAATCAAATACTAGATTCTCCGAGGCGGTCCAAGGGTTATCACTAATAAACATTTTAAAAAAGGATATGTTTTGCTTAGGGTATCCTGATCGAGGCACACATAGATATATTGAAAATATGTCCGAAGATATTTTTATGTTAATCCAGGATTTAAAACCAAAGCGGATTTATGTTCACTGTATTGAGGGTGGGCACAGAGACCATGATATGACAAGTTTTGTTGTTAAGTCTGTATGTGAAAAAATGGAATACACTAATGTTTTTGAATGGACTGAATACTATGAAATTCAGCCGTTAGGATCTAGTAATGTTAGGTTTCCGGATTCAGAGCTAGTTAGCTTTGAGGAAATAAAAATTGATATTTCAGGAGATGAGCGTGATCTTAAAAGGAAAATGTTAGCTGAACATAAATCACAAGACGTGGAACAATTCTATCTGCAGGGGGAAGCAATTCGACAAGCTAACCTTTCACTAGTTGAAGAAGAATTAAATGAAAAATCTATATTATCTAAAAAAAGAAAACTTCATGTTCTTAAAAAAAATAAAAAAATTGATAAGCTAAATATTTATTCTTTCTAACAAGTCTTTGTAAATGACTTTATTAATTTTTTTGAGTGAAAATACGATTTTAATTAAGAAGGTACTAATGATGAGAATAAAAAATTTTTTAAATAATCTTTCATCAGATTCAATAGATCAGACTTATCTTTTTATCAGTGATTCTTTATATATCAACTTAGAAATTAGCTTGGTATCTCTTATTTATTATTTTTATTTTAAGGCTAAACCAATGATATTTCTTGAGTATAAAACAAGTAGTAAAATAATTAACTTTTTGATACCTAGAGTAAGAATATTAAGAGTCGCTCAGTTGACGGTCAAATATTTAATCAACAAATATCATTATAATAAGAACAAAGATTCATTTAAAACAATTACTACCAAATTCAATGGACACAGTTTATTAGTTACAAGACTAGAAGAATATAAAATAATAAATTTTAAAACGAAAGTAGTTACAACCGTTTTTCCAGAAATAATGTCAAAAAATGAAATCGAAAAAAATATTTTAAATAAGGTTGATGCTCAAAACTGTAGTTTAGCACCCAAAGTTTTAAATTGGGATATAAATTCACGGTATATAAGAGAGAGTTATATAAATTTCAAACCAATAAATATAGAATATAAAAACTTTAATAGTTTTAAAGTTGACGTTATTCCCTTAATTACTGAAATAATTTCGAGTGCAAATACTAACATGATAAATTTAAGTCAATATTCACAGAAATTAATTAACCTGATTGAGGGATTAATAGAAAAACATTCAATAGATACCGCCGATTTTAAAAAAGAAAATGCAATAATCATCGAATTCTTTGGGGTGATTAAAAATAAACTAAAAATTTATTCTTCCAATATAGACATATTACGGGTATTTTCACATGGGGATTTTTGGGAAGGAAATATTCTTAAAAATAAAAGTAAGTCTTATGTTATAGATTGGAATACACATGATATGAGAAGTTGTTATTTTGATTTTTATGATATTTTATTTGAGATTGCTTTTAAGATCTTTAATTCTAAGAATAAAATGATTACATGTGAAATGGAAGAGGCTGTTAAATATTTTCAAAACTATTTAATGGTAAATATGAACTCAGATTCAAAATTAAAAGTTGATACACTCAACCACTCGGATATTTATAGGTTTCTATTTTATTTGGAAGTTACGTTACTTAAATTAAAAGAATATCCAGAAAACAATCATTTGGCTCAATTAGGAAAATTTATAGGATTCTTTAAATTGTATGAAAGTGCTTTAGAAAAAGATTCCCCCATTTATATTGAAGATAACAATTATTCAAGTTTATGTGAAACTTAAATGATGAGGTAGTAATAATGATAAGAGAAATGATAAAAAGTAACAAAGTCATAATTAACATGATTAAACCCGTTAGAAAGTTTCAATTATTATTCTTTCATAGTATTAACCAGCTTTTTTTTAATATTAATAAGTGGTTTAGGGTAACTAATTTTGTCAATAATAGTCTTTATTTGAAGTTAAAACAATTTAAGAATATACACAAAGGTGAACGCTGTTTCATAGTAGCAACTGGCCCAAGTTTGTTAAATAGCGATCTTGAAAAGTTGAAAAATGAAATTACTTTTAGTATGAACTCAATATTTTTAGCATTTGAAGAAACCGATTGGAGACCTACTTATTATGGAATACAATTCACCGATTTGTTTAAGAAATATAAAAATAAGATAGATCATTTAGATGTTCGTTATAAATTCATAGCAAATGTAATTTCTAAACAATTTGATGTATCGGATGATTATTATATTTACCCTTTAGATTTGCTTAATCATAATATGAAACACAAAAGATTCCATACTAAATTTAGCGATGATGCTTATGCAGTAATTTATGATGGATATACAATCACTTATTCATTAATACAACTTGCTGTTTATATGGGATTTAATGAAATCTATTTAATTGGTGTAGATTGTAATTATTCAAAAGATAAGATAAATCATTTTAAAGATTATAATTTGGTAGATTCTAACTATACCTCAACTAGTGAAAAAATGATTAGCGCATATAATATAGCAAAAGAATATGCGGATTGCCATAATATAAAAATATTTAATGCAACTAGAGGAGGTATGCTTGAAGTTTTTGAAAGGGTAGACCTAGATGTTGTTTTAGAAAAAGATAATAATACTATTAGAACTGCTAGACATAATTAAAAAGTAGTTTTTTATACATGTATGTTCGTTATAATGAACCGTTTAAGGAGGATTTTGTATGAAAGTGATTGGAATAATCCCAGCTAGATATAATTCGTCAAGATTCCCAGGCAAGCCATTAGCAGATATTTGTGGAAAACCAATGATTTGGTGGGTTCACGAACGATTAAAAGGATTAGAGGGACTAAGTGAGGTATATGTAGCAACAGATGATCTACGAATTAAAGATGTTTGTGAAAGCTATGGAATAAAAACGATTATGACTTCTGAAAATCATAAAACACATCTTGACCGACTATACGAGGTTTCCACTTTAGTAGACGCAGATTTTTATATAAATGTAAATGGGGATGAACCATTAATAGAAACTGAGGCAATTAGAATGATTCTTCCTAAAGAGGTTGATTCGAATTCATTATATGTATCAAATTTAATGACAGAGTTAAAAAATCCTTTGGAGGCGGTTGATTTTTCAAAGATTAAAGTTGCCACGGATGTTTTTGGATATGGATTATATTTAGCTCGAAGCCCAATTCCTTACCCAAAAGGGACATACGATTTCTATTATAAAAAGTTCGTTGGAGTACAATGTTTTACAAAAAGTGCATTGGAGTTCTGTTATTTGGCACCAAGAGGACCTTTGGAAGCAGCCGAAGACATTGATGAGTTTAGATTTATTGAGAATGGTCAAAAGATAAAATTTGTGGAAGCAAATGTGACGACTCTTTCCGTAGATACTCCAAAAGATTTAGATAAAGTACGAGATATCATAAAAAATCGTTTAGAAAGTGTGGTATTTGAGTGAACAATATAATGTTACTCGATTGTACTTTACGCGATGGTGGATACATCAACAATTGGAACTTTGGTAAGAGGACGGTTAAAAAAGTAATTGAAAAATTGACACAATCTAATATAGACATTATCGAATGTGGATTTCTTAGAGATGTGGTTTATGATAATGATACTACAATTTTCAATGATATTGAAAACATCAAAGAACTGATTCAGCCAAAAAATAAAGATACTATTTACGTAGCTATGATTGATCAGCCATTTATCTCAAACGATAAGATAAAAGTATATGATGGTACTTCAATTGATGGAATTCGATTAACGTTCCATGATAATGAAAAAGAAATTGCTGAAGCATTAGAATATGGAAAAATGTTAATTGAAAAAGGGTATAAAGTGTTTATTCAACCCGTTGGTACTACTAGCTATACTGATGCAAATCTGTTAGCTTTGATCGAAAAAGTTAATGAGTTAAAACCATATGCATTTTACTTAGTAGATACACTTGGGATTATGTACAAAAATAATTTACTAAGAATGTACCACCTACTAGATCATAATCTTGATAAAACAATTAACATCGGATTCCATTCTCATAATAATTTACAATTATCTTTTTCAAATGCTCAAGAATTGCTAACGCTGCATACTAAAAGAAATATAATAATAGATTCATCAGTATTTGGTATGGGAAGAGGTGCTGGAAATTTATGCACGGAGCTAATTTCCGAGTACATCAATGAAAATATTGATGAAAAATATAAAATAGTACCGTTATTGGAAATTGTAGATGAACATTTGGGTAGATTTTTTAATGAGCCTAAATGGGGTTATTCCGTTCCCTATTTCATAGCGGCAATCAATAATTGTCACCCTAACTATGCATCATATTTAATGAATAAACAGACGATTTCTGTTAAGTCAATCAATACAATATTGAGGCAAATCCCGAACAAAAAACGTGATAACTATGATGAAATTTATATTGAAGATTTATACATAAATCATCAAATGCAATTGGTAGACGATACAGAAAGTTTGAAGAGATTAAGGAAGCAAATTGGTAATAAAAAAGTACTTATTATAGCACCAGGTAAATCAATCGAAAAAGAATTAGCGAATATTAAAACGTTTATAACCGAAGAGAATCCGTTTATTATTAGCGTAAATTTTTTACCTTGTGCTTTTAACTGTAACGCCATTTTTATTAGCAATAGTAAGAGATTTAAGAGTATGGAAGAAGTAATAAAAGATAGAGCAATTACTACAACTTTGATTACAACGTCTAATATTACAAACTTAAAAGTCGATTCATCAATAGTCGTTAATTATGCTGATTTACTACTAGAAAACCCCTTAATTTCAGATAACGCAGGATTAATGGCTATTAATTTATTAAATCGTTTATTTATTGATCATGTGTATCTTGCGGGATTTGATGGGTTCAGTTTAAATAAGGCTAAAAACTACTATTCAACAGAATTAATTAATCATATTGAAATGGTTGAGCTTGTTAAAAAGAATGAAGAAATAAAAAATTACTTAGCCAGTGTAGAAAAGCATATGGGAATTCACTATGTAACATCGACGATTTATAATGATGTTCATTTGTATAGTAAGGCATATTAAAGCGGAGGGCATATGAAATATTCTACAATCATTTTTGACTTAGATGGAACATTATTAGATACAGCGGAAGGAATCATGATTGGTGCGAATCATACTGCAATTCTAATGGGGGCACCCGAATTAACAGTTCAACAGCAGAGACGATTTATTGGTCCACCACCTGCCGAATCATTTATGCGAGAGTGCGGTTTTAATGAGGAGAAGGCAAGAGAAGCTGTAAAAATATATAGAACTAGATATAAAGAAAAGGGTAAATTTGAAGCTAAGCAATATAGCTATATTAAAGAGTTACTATTTTCATTAAAAGAGAAAAAATGTACTACGGCAGTTGCAACACTAAAGAGGGATGATCTAGCAAAAGAGATTTTGGAAAATTTTGATTTGAACAAGCAGTTTGATGTTATTTGCGGGGTCGATGATGCCGATACGCTTAGTAAATCAGATTTGATTTTAATGTGTTTAAAAGAGATAGGTCAAAATGATATATCAAAAGTAGTATTGATCGGTGATAGCATGCATGATGCAATTGGTGCAGAGAAAGTGGGAATTGATTTTATTGCTGTGACTTATGGTTACGGATTTGAAAGTAAAGTCGACGCAAGTAAATGTAAGAATGTCTATGTAACTGAAAGCGTTGAGGAGCTCTTTGATTTTTTCGAATTAAAGCAGACGATCAATTATTAATTTCATTTGAACGGGTTATCAATACTTTGTATAAAAAGTGGATAATGGAGCGGTTACTTTGAAAAATAAATTAACAAAAGTGGTTGCAAGGTTAATCATATTATTTATCTGTGCTCTAGTAATTTATATAATTTGGGATAATAACCGAATTACAATAGCAAAACAAGATGTCGTAGTAGACCATTTACCAAAAGAATTAGAAGAATATAAAATTCTTCAAATTACAGACTTGCATAGTAAAGAGTTTGGTAAAAATCAAAGTCGCTTGTTAAAATCCATTAATTCCACTGATTATGATGCCATTGTTTTTACTGGGGATATGATTCTTAAAAGCCAAAGTAGTAATATTAAGCCCTTCTATCAATTATTAGAAGGCATAAAAAACAAAGAGAATGCGATTTATATACCTGGAAATGAAGATCCAGAGGCATATTATGTAAATTCAAAAGGTGTTTTAGTAAAAAGTAAATTCATTAAAGGAATTGAAAAACGTGGTGTCAAATTCTTGGAATCTGTTTATTCAGTCAAAAAAAACAATTCCACAATTAACTTCGTTGACTTTGAAACGTCGATCCTGAACGCCTCTCAAAGTGAAAAACAAACAAATGGAATCTTCTTACCTGAATATGTACAAACCAAACAGTATATTGAGCACCGTAAAACATTAATGAAAGAGATGTCCGGTATTAATTATTTAAAGAATGATGTCTTAATTGCGCTTAATCACTATCCTATAGTTGATAAGAGAATTGATAGTCTTTTAAATGATTCTAGTCTGAAGTTTAGAGATCGGAAATACGATTTGATTATTGCTGGGCATTATCATGGAGGACAAATTCGTTTACCTTTTATAGGAGCACCATTCGTTCCAGAGGGATGGTATAAATGGGGTGGTCTGTTTCCCCCACAAAACCGCGTTAAAGGTCTTTGGGAGTACAAACATACTAAACAATATGTAAGTACAGGTCTTGGAAGTAGCAATTTTATTCGGTTCCTAAAGTTTCGTTTATTTAACCCGCCTGAATTTAATGTTTTAACATTAAAACAAAAAAAATAAAATTAATAAGACGTTGAAACATATTTTTCATATTTTCTTTAATCTAGTCTAACAATTTTAATTTTTACTAAAAGGAGCAATATCCGTGAGCTGGAAAAAAATAATGTTGCGCATTGGAATTGTTTTGATCGTCCTGGTAGTTATAGCTGGGGCTACTGGATTTTATATTTATCATGAAGTCACGAAAACGACAAGCGTTATCTATCACCCAATTGAAAAGTCGGAGAAAAGAGTCGAAACCGTCAGCGTTAAGGAAAATAATCCATTTTCAGTTTTACTACTAGGAGTAGATAAACGTCCAGGTGACCAGGGGCGCTCTGATTCTCTAATGGTCTTAACCGTAAATCCTACAAAACATACGACGAAAATTATTAGTATTCCACGCGATACTCGTACTGAAATAGTAGGGAAAAATCGTACTGATAAGATTAATCATGCATTTGCATTCGGTGGTATACAGATGAGTGTAAACACTGTGGAGAAATTTTTAAACATACCTATTGATTATTATTTAGAGGTCAATATGGAGGGATTTAAGGGCATTGTAGATGCAATTGGTGGAGTAGAGGTTATGAATACACTAGACTTCACAAATGACGGTTATCACTTTAAAAAGGGATTATTGTCTTTAAATGGTGAAAAGGCATTAAGTTTCTCGCGAATGCGTTACGAGGATCCACAAGGTGATTTCGGACGAGAAGCTAGACAACGTCAAATTATTCAGGAAGTAATTAATAAAGGAACAAAAATTAAAAGTTTAGTGAGTTATAAGGATATATTAAATTCGATTAGTAAAAACCTAGAAACTAATTTAACTTTAGATGAAATGTTCGATATTCAGAAAAGCTATCGCGGTGCCACTGACAGTATTGAACAACAGCAACTAGAAGGAAGTGGGAAAATGATTAAGGGAATCTACTATTATTTAGTACCGGAAGAAAATCGTTTAGCACTTTCAAACGAACTACGCGATCAGTTGGGATTAACACAATAGCGTGAATTTTTATCGAGAGAAAAAACCCCGATTTGTAATNNATTACAAATCGGGGTTTTTTTCTTTGATCTTTAATCTGAACGAAAAGACTATTCCTCTGATATTTATCCTCTGTAGTTTCTACAAATTTCTACATATTGATATTCGAACGCAAACCTACGGGCTACTAAAGACCTAGTACTTAATCCTGATTTTCCCTTTCAAATATGAAAAAAAAATAGAGAATGAACAGTATTTACGTTAAATCATTTTCGTAATTTATGTGTAAAAAGGACTAACTAATAATAGTTCGTCTACTGCTGAGGTAACAATTAGTGTACCAGATAATGCATATAACGCTTTCTTATCTTTTGATTATTTAGTACTTTCTCAACTAAATAAAGATATCTTAACAATTTCATTGGATGGCAGTGTACTAGTTAGTGAATCAGGTACAGATAACCATTGGACAAATAAAAAGCTTACGATTCAACCAGGTAAACATGTGTTAAAACTTACTTATGCTAAAGATAAATCTGGTAGCTCAAGTAAAGATGCTGGTTAAATCGATAACATTTCTTTAAAATATGATTTACGTAAATAAATGATAAGAAGGGCACTCTTCGTTTGAAGAGCGCCCTTCTTATTTTTGTGGGAAAAAAATCTTCAAATTAAAATGGAAACATTTTAATTTGAAGGTTTATTTACCTTGTTTATACTTATTAAACTCAATAAATTTTAATAATTCATCTTTTGGTATACCTGAATTAATTGCTTCTTGAAGGATATCCATCCATTCAGAATCAATAATTTTTGTTGGATCAATATCATCTTTCAGGAGGCTTTCTGCCGTTGTATTGAAGACGCCAGCAATTTTTTCAAGTACTTGAATTGAAGGATTGCTTTGTAGATTTCGTTCAATCGAACTTATGTAAGATTTTGCGATACCAGCACGTTCTGCAAGCTCTGTAAGTGACATTCCATGTTGTAAACGTAGTTTTTTAATTCGTTCTCCAATCATATAAGCTACTCCATATCTTTTTGACTATTACAAAAAGTATATCATAGTAGGGAGTAGTTATCCTAGTTTTGACATGAATCTTTAACGCAATTGTAAAGAAATGATCGCACTTCATCAGGACTTATGCCTACTTCAATGCACTCTAGTAGCAAGTCGATCCAGTTTAATTCGGCAGAATGTTTTTCCAATTGACTGTACATGGATAATGGCCTCCTAAAATTAAGGTATAAAATACCTAGGTAACCCTGCTATCTTAGCTCGTTTAATCGTTAAAAAATACAGAGAACTAGTTCTTTTTAACTATATTCCCAACTAAGATCAGTGGCTTTGCGTCCCAATCTCTCAACTGGTTTGCCTTTTTCTAGAGAGAGTTCTGGTGTATTTATTACAATTTTTAAAAAATTTATATCACAATTATATAATGAATCCAATACATAGTTTGTAGTAATTTGTAGTTTCAAAAAAAACAATAATATTGCTAATATTTCAATTATATTAAAAGCTTTAGATAAATCAAGGCGTTTTTTTACATTTGAAACAATTGGAAAAATTTTAAGAGAATACATTTCGACATTTGCAAAAAAAAATGTCGAAATACCAAAAAATGACTGGTGAAATTTAGTAATTTTAGAATAATATTCAAGACTAGGCCAAAATAGAAGAAAACGTTTAAAAATGTACGGAGTTCACTCAAAATGGCATAGTTTTGAAATTTATAAAAATAGGAGGAAAGTAATGGGTAATTTGGATTTAATTGTAATTAAAGTTGATAAACTAAAAAAATAAAGTAACCAATAAATAGATCACTTTATTTTTAAAAGTTTTATTTTGAATCTCTTAATCTTTTTAATGCATAACGATAACTAGATCGAACACTGGATTCTTTCATATTTAGGCAATATGCGATTTGTGGAAACTCATGATTGTAGTAGAAACGTCTAATTAGAATTTGCTTTTGTAAGGGAGAAATCCCATCTAGAAAACTTATAAAATTATCTAGTGAAAATGCTTCGTCACAATATATTACATCTTCATGGTTTTGTTCTACTACTACGTTTCTCTCATCATATTTAATTGCTTTGGATAGCTCGTTTAATAAATAGCCTCTAACTGTAATATAAGCATAACTTGAAAAGCTCCCTTTCTCATTTTGATACTGCTGATAAGCCTTCCACAATGCTATTTGACCAATTTGATAATATTCATCAAAGTTTTTATATAAATGTAACTTCTTCATAGTTGCTTTTATCATTCGGGAATACTGGTTTAAGCATTCCTCGAATGTACTTGGCTTCAATTTTCCTGAAATAACTTGATAATCTACATGTTCTTCACTACATTTCATGCTTACTGCCTTTCTAAAAAGGCATGCCCTTGTGTGTATTCCGCGGTGATGTAACTATATAAAAATTTAAAAAACATATCATATTTGGATACATCAATTAAGAATAAAAAAAATAGAGTGAAATGTGAGTTTCATATTTAAAACTTTAAATTTGCCAGAAATAATTAAATGAAATCTTATCTATTTATATTTTTAAACGTAAGTAAAGTTTACTAAAACACAGGCTAAACGGTCATAGAAGTTTCAAAAATACGGAAAGATAATTTTGATATAATCGATATGTAAAAAATCCTAAAAAGGAGGCACATATGTCAAAATTAGATTATGTTGTATCGTATGAAACAATGCTGATTGAAGCTGCGGATCATCCAGAGTTTTTAACCAAAATAACTGATAAAAACAAAGGGGTGATCTATTCAAAGCGGCCAATGAAAGCAATCTTGAATGAATCCGCCCTCTACCATAATCAATCTATTAAAGGTCATCTCGAAGTCGTAAAAAGTAAATATCCAACTATGAAAAAGATTCCTCTTATGATTAATCCCACATTATCAATTATTATGATTCCTACATCTTCGCAAAATAACATATCTTGCAAATGGCTAAATTTTATGCAAATAAATAAATATATAAAAGAAAAAAGAAAAACAAAAATACAGTTTAGGAATGGAGAAGAGAGGGTATTCCCAATTTCTTATTACATTTTTGATAAACAAATTAGTAAAGCCACAAAGATTATTAGTATGTATTTAAGTCAGAAAGTAGAATATAAGCTAAAATCAGATGAAGAAAAGTTAATGATGATTAAGGAATTAATAGAAGGATATTCTTCTGATGGGTAGGCTTAGGTAAGTTATTTTAGGAAAGCAGGGGCAGGAAATACAAAAAGCAGGCCTTAAGATCTTAATTGATCATAAATCCTGCTTTTAAACTTTGTGGATCTATTCTTTAATTATGCCTTAAATAACTTCTTGTTCAGGTATTCTAATTGTCCATTGTGAGAACGCATTTATTTCTACTAGTTCTTTAGGGAAGATAAATGTCCATGGTTTACTCGTATTTGCCTGGATTGTTAATGGAGGTAGTGTGAATAAACCTTTCGCAATTATTTCGCCATTCTCATTTAACATTTCTAGTGGTAGTAATTCTAGACTAACAGCTTGTGTTGATCCATTTCGAACTAAAATGTTAACGCCTAAGTTTCCTTCTTCATTATAGCTTGCTCGTAAAGCATGTAAGCTCACTTCATTTATACGTAATTTAGGTAAAGAATTTACAAGATTGCTTAATTCTGAAATTTGTTCTTCAGTAAGTCGGCCTTCCCATGATGGATCTATATCTAATCGGTGGATAGTTTTTGATAAATCAAATGCTAACTCAAAACCTGCTTCAGGCAAGTCCTCTTTTAGTAAATACTCTCGTTCAAATACAAAACGCCATGGGCGGCTACTGCAAGGAGGCATTTCGCCAAGCTCTTCCAATCTAAATCCTTTTTTAGCTAAGAGTTCTCCTTCTTCACTAATCAATAATAGAATTGCGTCTTCTAAACGAACTAATTTTTCTAAACTGTTACGAACGAATGCAGTAACAGTTGCACTTCCGTCATCATTAGTTTCAAGCTCGATTGCAGATAATGATAATTGATTTGGTTTTAAAGGAGAAAGCTCGTTATTTAAAAATTGATAAACATAACGCTTTTCATCCTCAATATGCATTAATGGGTGGAATGAAATTTTAGGAAAAATTTCAACCACTTCATTTTCTTCACCTTGAACTGCTTGATCAGTAGATGTTTGTTGCAATAAATCACTCGATGAAACTGTTGAATCTTTACCTTTTTGTAATAAACGCTTAATCGACGATAACATTTTGTTTTTCTACCCCCTGTGGACAAGATAATTCTTGGAATGTTGAAGCAAGACTTGCTGATATTTCTTGTTGTATTGAGTTATAAGTATGTTCAAACAGAGTAAATCCATCAAATTCATATAGTCGAATTGGCTCTTCTTGTTGATACTGTCTTAAGTGTATCCCTTCAATCAATTGTTGTAAATGCTCTAAATGTTCAGTCCAATATAAATCTATAGTACTTAATGCCGTGCTTTTTAAAACACTAATAAGTTTTACTTTTTTCTCTTCCACCATACCGTTTAATACATCTTTATATACTGAAAAAGCTTCTTTTACGTTATGCCAAATCTCTTGTTCAGTATTAAAATGTTCAATATCTATTCGAAGTGGTGGTATAAGTTGTTCAAGTGCTGTTTTACCTTCAAGTAGATCCCAATCTTCAGGTGTACTGTCTTTAGGATAGAATTGCATTAATAAGTGATCAATAGTTTCTTCAGCTTGATCAATAAACCAGTCTAAACCAGTTTCATTTTGTATAAAGTTATTTCTTAATTTATAAATAATACGGCGATGTTCATTTGCAACACCATCTAATTTAAGCTGCCATTCACGAATTAAAGATTGATTTCCTTCACAGAGCTTTTGTGTAGATGAAACAAAGTCTTGAATCGTAGAATTTAGTACTCTACCAAATTGATCAGCCTGTAGATTCTTATATAATTTCTCTAGCTTTTCTGTATTATATTTTACAAATAATTCATCTTCTAATGACAGATAGAATTGAGATGAACCAGTGTCCCCTTGTCTCCCTGCACGCCCTTTTAATTGTAAATCAATACGCTCACTTTCATGACGTTCGGTTCCAATTACATGAAGACCTCCTAAATCTGATACACCATCAGCTAATATGATATCAGTTCCTCGACCCGCCATATTGGTTGAAATGGTAATCATACCTATTTGACCAGCTTGGGCAATCATCTGTGCCTCTTCTTCAACATTTTTTGCATTAAGGAGCTGAAACTTTATCGATTCTTTCTCTAATAATTCTGCGAGTACTTCAGATTGACGAATGGAGGTTGTTCCAATTAGAATTGGTTGTCCCTTTTCATGTCGTAATTTTACATCAGCCAGAACTGCCCTGAGTTTTTCTTCTGTTTTTTCAAACACAATATCCTCGTGGTTAATACGAATTACCGGTTTATTAGTAGGAATTCGATAAACTTCCATGTTATAAACATGTAGGAGTTCTTTTTCTTCCGTTTTTGCAGTTCCAGTCATGCCAGAAAGAATTGGGTACATACGGAAATAATTTTGTATTGTTACAGATGCAACGGTATGATTTTCTTCAGTTGTTTTTAACCCTTCTTTTGCCTCGATTGCTTGATGGAGACCGTTACTTAATGAGCGTCCTTCCATCATTCGGCCAGTAAATAAGTCAATTAGTCTAATCTCGCCTTCGTGAATTATATAATCAACATCGCGTTGAAATATTAAATCGGCTCGCAATGCGTTATGAACATAGTGGCAAAGCGTTGTATGTTCTAGGTCATATAAATTTTCTACCATAAAGGCTTTTTCAATCTTTGATATACCTTCTTCGGTTAAAGTAATTGCCTTAGTTTCTTGATCTAAAAAATAATCCCTACCGTTTATAAACGTGCGAATAAAGCGTGCACAAAGCGAATATAAGTGTGATTGTGCGGTTTTTTTTCCTGCAATAATTAGTGGTGTTTTTGCTTCATCTATTAATATTGAGTCAACTTCATCAATAATTGCATAATGATATGGGCGTTGAACTTGTTCAACGAAAGAAGTAACCATATTATCTCGTAAATAATCAAAACCAAATTCTGTTCCGATTCCATAAGTAATATCTGCATTGTATGCAGCTTTTTTAGCCTCCAAAGGTAAATTGGGAATGTTTAAACCAACTGTAAGACCTAAAAATTCGTGGATTTGCCCAATTTGATCCGCATCGCGTCGGGCCAAATATTCGTTTATGGTAATAATATGTACGCCCTTTCCCTCAAGCGCACGAGTATAGGCAGGTAATGAAGAAACCAATGTTTTTCCTTCCCCAGTTTGCATTTCAGCGATATTTCCATCTAGTAATGCAAGTCCCCCAATTAATTGAACATCATAATGGCGCATCCCTAAAACACGTTTTGATGCTTCACGTACTAGTGCAAAAGCATCTATCGTAATTTCATGAATAACAGCTTCTTTATTAGAAATTTTTTGCTTTAATAGATAAGTAAATTTACGCAAATCTTCATCTAGAAGACTTTCAAAGAATGGCTCCTTTGTATTTATCTCTTGAACAACTTTTTCATATTCCTTTAATTTTCGATTGCCAATAATTTTTTGCAAAGTCTGGATCAAGGATGTTCCCTCCTGAGCTGGTAATCTATCAAGTCTCTTCTTTAAATGTATCATAAGTTTTACGGGACTCAAGGTGTAAATAGTGGGAATTTATAGAAAAGATTGAAAATTATATTATTAATACTAAAGTAACAATTAGTAGGAATCAAAATGAAGCGAACGATCTTTAAGTAAAAATAACTAGTTAATTTCAAAATGTGACAAATTACTTACTTCCTATTATATATAATCTTAGTAGTTTCATATTAATAGTCTACTAAGATATGAGGGAGAGAGCTTTATTGAAGACAAAGATCGGTATAATCTTTTCTGCTGCAATACTTTTAACAAGTATATTTAGTTCACCATCGTTGAAGCATAGAGGCACTAAACATGAGACCAATTTAATAAGTAATAATGAAGTAAAAGCTGCAACAAATCAAACTAGTAGTGGACAATCAACACTTCAAAAGGTTGAGACAAATCAACAAAAAAAATGGGAAGCACTACAACTGAATCCACTCCCAAGTAGTAAAAACCTATCGTATAGTTTCAGTAATAGTACAAAAGTGTTTACAAAACCTTTCCCAGAGCAGTATCAAACTATTAATGGGATATTGAGCTTTCGAGGCGGACCTTTCCGAAATAACGGTTCGATGGGAACGACAGTTATTTCAAAGCAAAAGTTAGTTAAGAGTTGGTCGTTTCAAACTTCTTCTTCATCTGGATGGGGCGGGGGCTCAGGATGGACTGGCCAACCTAGTGTAATTGAATGGAAACCACAAGAACAAAAAATTATGAATTTATATTCTCAATTTAAAACAAAGTCAAATTTTAAAGAAGTAGTTTATGGATCTTTAGATGGAAGAGTTTACTTTTTAGACTTAGCAACAGGGAAGAAAACAAGAAATCCAATTAATATTCAAAATCCAATTAAGGGTAGCGTGGCTCTTGATCCACGTGGTTATCCTCTTTTATACGTTGGACAAGGTATACCACAAACCGGAAAAATAGGTATGAGGATTTATAGTCTAATTGATGGCTCTCAATTAGCATTTATTCCAGGAATTGATTCCTATTCTTTTCGTGGTTGGGGAGCTTTTGATGGCTCCGCGTTATTTAACCGAGAAGATGATGCGATGTTAGTCGGCGGGGAAAATGGACTAGTTTACTTTATCAAACTAAATACCAAATATGATTCTAAGGCTAAAAAGATAAAAATTTCTCCAGTAATTTCAAAATATCGATATAAACTTAAAAATAATTCATACCAAGGTATTGAAAATTCAGTAGCGGTATTTAAGAATATTGCATATTTCGCCGATAATGGTGGTGGTATTCAAGCGCTGGATATTATTAAGAAAAGGCCAATTTGGGCAAATGATGCATATGACGATACAGATGCGTCAATTGTCATTGAGAATTCTAATGGTACACCGTTTTTATACACAGGTTCTGAAATCGATAAACAAGGAACTAAAGGCTATGCACGCATTCAAAAGTTAAATGGGCTTACTGGTAAAGTAATTTGGGAGAAGAAAATACCGGGTTATTCGATAAAAGGTAATCATCCTGTTAATGGTGGACTGTTAGCGACTCCAATTGTTGGAACTGGGCCATTAAAAGGGCAGGTTATTTTTAATATTTCAAGGTATAAAACGATGAATGGGGGCTTATTAATTAGTTATGATACTGTTACTGGAAAAGAAAAATGGCATTTAGATTTACCAAACTATGCGTGGTCATCTACAGTAGCGGTTTATACAAAGGATAATAAAGCTTACTTAATTCAAGGTGATTCTGTTGGGAACCTGTACTTAATAAGTAGTAGAGGAAAAATGATCAATAAGATTAATCTAGGTGCCAATATTGAGGCGTCTCCAGTTGTAGTTGGTCAACAAGTAATTGTTGGAACTAGAGGAGGTAAATATATTAGCGTCAATATCCAATAAATATTGTGATGAAAGATCCCTAATTCCGTTTGTGGAGCTAGGGATTTCTTGTGTAGATATAGGATTTTTTAAACGGTCTTTTCAATTGTGTTAATAACATATTAAACTTCTATTAAAAGAATTGGATTTTTAGCAAATAGATTAGATAATATGATAGATGTATTTATTTTAATTAATTTATTTATAACTGTATTAGAGGAGTGAAAGAATTTGGCTAATAAGGCAGAAAACAATGTTGAAAGTCGTTCAGAAAATAGAAAACTTAAGAATAAGGAAGATGGTTTAAGTAATAAACGATACTTTTCGTTAATACTCTCGATAGCTGGAGTACTTATAATTGGTGCTACAGCAATTTTTTATGTCTACCCAAAAATAATGAATGAAGGTAATTTTCATCCGGAAAATGCTTCTACAAAGGCAGTAGCGGATAAGGATGTAAAAAAAGAAACAAAGAGTGAAAAGACGACTGAAACAAAAACTAAGGAAGTTGCTAAAGAAACAACTACTAAGGAAACAAAAGCTACTGATGAAGAAAAGCAATCAAAAGATTATGTTTTACCGGAAAGTAATAGTAGAAAACTAACGAATGCAGATCTAATTAAATTAGCTCCTAATGATTTACGTTTAGCCAGAAATGAAATCTATGCTAGGCATGGTTTAGTATTTAAATCTAGTGACTTGACGATTTATTTCACCTCGAAGTCTTGGTATAAACCTAATCCAGCATATAGCGGAGAGCTTAATGATGTAGAAAAATATAATTTAAATTTAATTAAATCAAGGGAATAGTTGGAAATACGACAGTTTCTTCTTCAATTGTATCAAGTTATAAATTAGTAATAAGCTATTAAAAAAAGCAAAGTTCAGTGATTAATGAACTTTGCTTTTTTACTAACTCTAATGCTTTTGATAAGAAAATACTTGTATTGTCTTAAAGGTTAATCTCGGTTTCTTGATTATCAAACCATTCTAAGATTTTCTTTGCTCCATTTTCCTTAGCTACTTCTTTTAATGTCATTCCATCCACATTCTTTATTGATAAGTCTGCACCTTTTTTAATTAGATACTGGAAAGTTTTTAAATCATCTACTTCATATATTGTATCAAAAATAGGCGTTTCTCCAACATTGTCTGGTTGGTTAATATCTGCTCCGTATTTTAGTAATAAGTCAATTGCTTCCTTGTCACCCAAATAAGCTGCAGCATGTAAGATTGTCCAATCATCTGCATCTCCTATAGTAGGATTTGCTCCATTATCAAGTAATAACTTTAGCATCTCTAAGTTTAGAGGTTCTCCATCAGTATATGATGCTTTAAGAAGTGGAGATTCATGATCTCTATTCAATTCATTTACGTCTTCTCCTTCGTCAATTAACTCTTTAACTTGTTCAATATCGTTATCAAGTACTGCTTGCGTTAATGGTGTTTCCGCAGATAAATAGCCATCAACGAATGATTGTGCTAGTGGAATCGCTTTTTCTACTAATAAACCTGCACCGACTATAACCCCGAATGACAACCCGAATACAATTACAGCAATTCCGTACACGCGTTTTGGTGTTTTAAATTTAATATCGCTTTCTACATTATTAAAATGACGCAAAGCGTTAATACGTTTTGGTAAAGTTGGGTGGGACATTAATCGTTCACTTAACCAAATTAAAAAGCCTTTTTCATTGCTACTATTTAATAAATATTCATGCTGATCAATTTGTTGATAATATTTGCGACCAACGGCTAACATTGTAAGTGCTTGAGTCGATGCTTCGAAATCATTTATATAATGACTAGCCAATCGATCACTTGTATACTCACAAGCGCGTGAATATGCGGAACCTAAAAAAGGAACCCAATTTGCAGGCAATATTAAAGCCTTTTTTAGAATATGATTTCGTTTAATATGAGCAAGCTCGTGTGCAATCACGAAATCAACTACTTTTGGATTTGATTCAATCTCTTCGAATAGATCTGAATATAATACAATCATATTCCGTCCAAAGAAACGCGTAGCAAAGGCATTTAACAGTCCTCCAGATTGGACTACATAAACATCTGGTAAGAAATAAAAGCCCATTTCCTTTGCAATTTCTCTTGTTCTGAAATATACCTCTGGAAATTGTTTTTCAGTAATCTTAACCCCATTCATACGTATGTGGGCAGTGAAAATTAAATGGGCAAAGAGAGGTAAAACGATTAAAATTCCTAAAATAATAAGACCAACAACACTTAAAATAAGTAAAAAATAAATTGGAATACTAATAAGTAAAAGTAATATAAAATAAATCGATTCTTTCCGATTAACTAACGACTTCAATTTCTCTCCTCCTATATCTCAATTCTTATAGTTTAACAAGTAAATGGAAAGGATGTCATACAAATATTTAAGTGAAATGAAACCAATTACTTCCACTTAATAATAAAAAAATTTCTTTTTACCCTTTAAATAAAAAATAGTATGATAGACTATAGTCTACTTTTTTAAGGATTTATTTAGATTCAATTTATATATTAAAAACATGCACTTTATAGAATGAAAATTTAAGGGGAAGTTAAAAATAAATGGAAACTCAGTTAAGAGAACAAAATTCCTTGTCAAGAGCGGGTATACGAATAATGCGAAAAAACCGAATACCTTGTTTTAAAAGAAAATGGATGTTTATTTTAATACCAATTCTCGCGATATTAATTACACATTTAACATTAAATTACTTAAATTCGCCTAAAAGATTAGTGAAGATTTTTGATAAAGCTGTATCAGATAATAATTATAAAGAAGTCACACATATGCTACAAAAAGGCGGTACGGGGGCATCCCTAGATGAAGACTCAGTAATCGCGTTTATGGATTATTTAAATAGCTATGATGTTTTAGATAATTTAGACGATATGATCCAAAATAATAAAGTAATTAATAGTAAGTTAATAGACAGTCGTGGAAATTATGTGCTTTCAATTAAAAAGGGTAGTAAATTTTTAGGGATTTATCAAACGTATTTAATAAGTGCACAACCATTCGAATTAAAGATTTCTTCACCGATTGATGACGTTAAATTAAAATTAAATAATCATATTACACATTTAAATAAAGATGAATATGAAACAACATACCATAAAATTTTACCTGGAAAGTACACTATGGCTGTTTCATATAAAGGTGTTTATAGTGATGTTAAGGATTCAGTTGATATAGATTTTTCTTCTGCTTCAAAAAATAAGTTATCACAAGAATTAACTTTTAATGTTAGTTATGTCCAAATTTACTCGAACGAACCTGAGGCAGAACTTTTTGTAAATGGAAAAGATACGGGGCAAAAAGTAAGTGAACTAGATCGCTTTGGTCCTTTTTTATTAAATGGTAAAACAGTAGTTCACGCTGAAATTGAAAAGAATGGTGAATTATTTAAAACGGATGATATTCCGGTTACAGGAAAATATGTAGATTTAATGTTTGATACGCCAGTTGAAAATCAGGACGAGACAGATCAAAAAGATGGTTTCTTTGCAGGACTTAAACGTTTTTTTGATAAGTATTTACCTAGTCCAAAGCCTTCTTCTGATTTAGAAGAAAAGCAACTAATCAACGGCTTGTTTAATCAAAATGGCCAAGCATTCTTACAGTCTAAGGAATATCAAGACAAAATTAGGAAAAAGGATACAACGCAAAAACTCACAAGCTTTTCTATGAAAGATTCAAAACAAGATGATTCAGGTATGATCATTACAACAAATGAGTCGTATGAGATCACTGATAAACATGGTAAAACTAAAATGAAATCATTTGAAATTACTTACCACTTCTCAAGAGAAAATGATGAATTAAAAATGGATCGTATTTTAGAAGTAAAAGAGATAAAGTAAATTGTAGAAAAGAGTCCAAATTTAGGTTGGACTCTTTTTTTTTTGAATGCAGAGTTGGAAGATCCCGCAATTATTAAGCTAGGATTAAAAGGGTACAATTCTTATTAAATGATTATGATAAGAAATATTTCTTTTTTCACATTTTAATGTCAAATATATGTAGTTTTAGCACATTACTTTTTTAAATAGGAATATTCGTTATAATGTATTAAAGAGAAATGTTTGGAGGTAATGAAAAAGAATAGAATGTGGAAATTTATTAAAAGACTTCTTTTATTTACACTTCTGATGTCAATTATTGGGTTATTTGCGATCTATCGTTACTATTTCCAAGATGTGTTGAAGTATGAAACACAAGTTTACACTGAATTAAAGACGTCTGATTTAGAAGAATACACACCTTTATTACTAGGACTAATGATGCAAGAAACAAAGGGTAAAGGAAAAGATCCAATGCAAGCTTCAGAATCACTAGGATTAGCAAAGGATAGTATTCAAGATACTTCAAAAAGCATACAACAAGGGGTCTCGCACTTTAAAGACGTGTATTCCTATGGTAAAAAGCAAGGCGTTGATTTACAAACCATCATACAAAGTTACAATATGGGGATTGCTTATATTGATTTTGTAAAAACACATGGAGGTAAACATACAGATCAACTTGCTAAAACTTATTCTCTATCGATGGTGGAGACGAATCCTGAGCTTTATACGTGTAATAATAATAAGAAAAATTTCAGATATCCATATTGTTATGGTGACTTCACATATAGTAAAAAAGTAATGAAGAAAACAAAGTATTTTGAGATTTTAGTCCCACTTAAACATAATATAGTAGGAAATCAATAGACCATGAAGAAGAGTTAAATGTCTTCTTTGTGGTCTTTTTAACTTTTTTTTTAGAATTATGTCAATTTAATTACAAAATGGTTGTCGTTTCGATAAAATTAAACAATTTCCTTTTTTTACCGATATAATTATTGAAAAAACAATTCAAATTCCGACATTTTATGACTTATACTTAATTTTAGTGTTAATTTTTTGTTAATTTCATTTTTAAAAAATTATAGTTTATTAATTTTACTAGTTTAATAGAATTGGATTGTTTTATTCTACGGCTTAAATGTAATAATGGTAGGAAAGGAAAATTTGATACATGAAAAAAATGGGAAGAGTACTTTTGGTATCAACAGGCATATTAGTAGGCACCTCCAGCATTTCCTGTCCTAATATCGGTTTGGAAACATCAAAAGCGAGTGCAGCAATTGTAAATATTAAAACAAAGTATCAAACGACAGCAAATCTATATTTAAGGCAGGGTGCAGGTACAACCTATAAATCACTTGTGATTATTCCAAAAGGAAAAGTAATTACCGCTACTCAAAGAAATGGTAATTGGTACAAAGTGACTTATAGTTCAAAAACTGGTTGGGTAAGTGGTACGTATTTAAAGGAATATTATAAATATACTACTCAAGCGACCGCTTATTATTTTACAAATAAAACTACTAAGCTATATCCAACGCCTGATACAAAAAAAGCTGCAGTATATTCTGTAGTTGTTAATAATGGATTTTACAGTACTCAAAACATTGTAAATAGCATTGACCAAACATGGTTACGCGTTAGTTATAATGGCAAAACCTTGTATGTAAATAGCGCAGATGTTACGAAAAGTGCTGTAGCTACATTTGCACAAACAAAATATAAGGCAATTAAAAATACAAGTTTATATCAAACCTATGGTGCATCTTCTAAAGTACTATCAAGTATTCCAAGTGGTACGGTCATTTCATCATCAAAACGTGTCGGTAACTGGTATAGCGTCACGCTTAACGGTAAAACAGGATATGTTTATATTAATAATTTTACAAAAGTAAATGAAGTAAAATATGAAACAACAAGTACTGCATATTATTTTACGAAAGCAGTCACTAACTTATATGCAACTCCAGATGCGACAAAACCTGTAGTAACTACAGTTAATGGAGATAATGGCTTCGCTTCAACTCAAAAAGCGACAGATTTAGTAGGGAAGATATGGTATCGAATTAATTACAATGGAAAAAATCTGTATGTTAAAAGTGAAGATGTATCTGCAAATAGCTTCACAACATTTACTACTACAAAATATAAAGCGCTTAATGCAACATATTTATATGAATCGTTCGGCAATGCATCAAAACAACTTATCCAAATTCCAAAAGATACAGTTATCCCGATTAGCAAAAAAATTGGTAATTGGTATAGTGTGTCTTATAACGGTGTAAATGGATATGTAAGAACAGCAGATTTCGGAAAAAGTGATGTCGTGACGATAACAAATATAACGGATACGACTTATATTACGACTTCAGAATTAAATTTACGTCAAACGTATGATACTTCTTCAGCGTTGCTTACAGTAATTCCCGTTAATATGGTTTTAATGGCGACTGATAAAACGTCTAACAATTGGTATAAGGTTAGTTACAATGGGAAAACGGGATATGTATCAGGATCATATATCAAACAAGTAAAAACTGGTGACCCAATAACATCAAGAGATAGCTACCAGTTTATTGATCTGCGTACACCTTCGCCTGTAACTGCTGCGCAAATTAATACCTATATTGCTAATAATGTGAAAAGTGGAGTTAAGAGTATACTGACTGGACAAGGACAATTATTTATTGATGCTGGAAATAAATATGGTGTAAATGCACTTTATTTAGCAGCGCATGCCATTCATGAAAGTGGATTTGGTACTTCTCAAATTTCATTAGGTAAAAATAACTTATTTGGCTTTGGTTCATATGACACAACACCATATATAGCTTCATACAAATTTATGAGTGTGCAAGAAAATGTAGAGTATATTGCTCGCTCAATTAAATCTACTTACTTAAACCCAAGTAACTGGAAATATAAAGGTGCATATCTTGGTTTTAGTACGAAAGATATGAGCAATGTAAGAATAGATGCAGCAAGTGAAGGGATGAATTTTTATTACGCGACTGATCCAAACTGGGGTAAATTGATTGCTCAACATATGCAAAAAATTCTACCATTTAATAAAGCGTACTATGATCAAGCTCAACCGAATACTACGATTCCAGGAAGTCCATCCACTCCTGTTGGAAGTGATGTATTCCCTGCTAATGTCCAAGCGGTTGCAAAAGGAAACATTGATCTATACACCGCAAAGGGAGATACGGCTAAAGTGAAATCGATTACAGCCGGCACAACTTTCCTTCTTCTTGAAAAAACAAATAATTATTGGATTAAATTATCAATAGATGGGAACGTTTTTTGGACAAACAGTATCAAATTAAATGCATATAGCCAAACCTTATCTGTTAAAAACTTAGGTAGAATAACAACAGATGGTTTAAACGTGCGCTCAGCTGCAACTACAGCTGAAAACAATGTAATTGGTAAGTTAAACCTTAATAATTACGTAAGTATTGTTACAAATACAGATGGTACTTTAACAATGGATAGTACAAAAAAATGGTATGAAATCCAACTAGCAAATGGAAGCTTTGGATGGGTATCTTCAAGTTATGTCAAACAAGAATTAAAATAAAAAAGTGACTCCTTGTGAGTCACTTTTTTACTAGTTTAATTGAGTAACAATTTTAAAGAATAATTTGTTTATATGATACAATGAAAGATAGAAAATTATTTAAGTAGATTGGGGAGGAGTAAAATTTTGAAATCAACAATGTTAAAAGTAGGCTTATTGACGACGCTTTCCATTGGCTTAGTTGCTGGAAAAGCATCAGCAGCAACGGATTGGTCTACGAAATGTTTACCAATGGGCGAAATTAAACAAAATGTAAATCCATCTAATCAACAAATTAACTGTTTACTAACGAATGCAGCATTAAGTAAGAATATTCCACCTGAGGTTGTAAAATCAATTGCAATGAAAGAATCATCTTGGAGACAATTTGATGAAAAAGGACAACCGGTTATTTCTTCAGATAATGGATTTGGGATTATGCAAGTGACAGATCCAAATGTTGATCCAGAGAGATTAAAAAATGACATCGTCTATAATATTGAGACGGGTGTTAGTATTTTGGATCAGAAGTATGGATTATCGTCATTACCAAAAATAAATGGTGCTGGAAGAGACGTTATTGAAAACTGGTATTTTCCTGTTATGGCGTATAACGGTACAATGCCTGTAAATAGTCCGTTAAAAAGAAATGATGATCATTTAATCATAAGGAATTTGGAAACTTACCAAGATAAAGTGTTTAAAATTATTGAAGACCAAAGTTTATTAGGAAGTACAAAACTTGCTCAATATCCATTTGCCTATGATGATTTTAGTTATGATCCAAATCTTAGTGAAAGTATAAAATTTAATCAAATGAATTATACAATGACAAGTGGATTACATGAGTCTGTGTATTTATTGAAAAAAGGTAATATCGTCAAAGTAACAACAGATGGTACAAAACTAAGAACTCAACCGAATACTTCATCTTCATATACATCCCAACCCTTAAATAAGGTATTTGTTATTGATGGAGAATTTAAATATACTGAACCAAATTCTAGCTTAAATCATTTTGTTTGGTTCCCAGTAAAATCAACTGATGGAAAAACATCAGGCTATATTGCTTCTTCATATATTGCCAAAAAGAAAGATTTTGTAGCTCCAATCGTAATAGGGGTGAAAAATAATATTTCTTATAATAAAGACGTAAAGATTACATTTGATGAAGGTACTGCTTTATTAAATGGTGCAGGATTTAAAAATGGTCAAATCGTTAGTAAACCAGGCAAATACACTTTAGTTGTGAAAGATGAAGAAAGTAACACAACGACAATCACCTTTACAATTGATAAAACAAAACCTACAACACCAACAATGAATACAGTTTCAGATCAATCAACTACTATTACCGGAACAGCAGAAGCAGGTTCTACAGTTAAACTATATATTAATAGCAAGCTTCAAAAAAGCACGACAGCTGCTTCAAATAAAAGCTACAAATTTACAATTTCAAAGCAAAAAAGTGGAACGACAGTAAGTGTAACTTCTACTGATAAAGCTGGAAATGTAAGTGCAACAAAGTCTTTAAAAGTATTAGATAAAACACCACCAGCACTTCCAGTTGTTAATAAAGTTACTTCAAAATCAAAAACTGTAACAGGTAGTGCTGAGAAATATGCTTCAGTGAAGATTTATCGTGGAAGCACATTAATAGGTCAAAGCTCGGTTAATTCCAGTGGTAAATTTTCTGTATCAATAAAAGTACAGAAAGCAAACACCTATTTAAAGGTTTATGTCACTGATAAATCGGGAAACAAAAGCGTTCGTACAATTAAAGTTGTATAATAGTTAAAATACGATGCGATAAGTTTTTTTCTTATTGCATTGTATTTTTTTTTCAAGTTCTTATTGGAAAGAGTAAGTTTATTTGTTTCGAACTTTACAATTGCTTCACGATAATTAAGTGGACGAGGATCTGTTTTACAAAATATTTTTATGATGAATGCGATTTGTTTTTAATATGTGGATAACTTGTGAATAAAATTAATACTTATCGACAGGAAGAAAAGATTAACAATTTTCATTTTGGTAGAATTTTGTCGTATCTTTATCTTTCTTAGCTACTTGAATTAATTTATAAACAAGCGGTTTGTGGATAACTATTATATGTTATCCACAAATTGTTAATAAACTTCTGAAATTGTGGGTAATTTTCGGAATTTAAAATGTTTTTCACGTTTACAAACATTTTAATGACCAATAATACTTTTTATTAAAGAAATTAAAAGGCCATTTCCCAATTGAGAAATGGCCTTTTGTTAAGCTATTCTTATTTTTAATATAGAGAATTTTGAACTTGTCTTATATTACCTAACGAGCACCTTCACCAGTCAAGACAACTTTAATTGTTTTAAACATAATTTGAATGTCCAACATGATTGATCGATGTTCAATATAGTGTAAATCCAAGACTAACTTCTCTTTCGGTGTTAATTCATACCCGCCATTCACTTGTGCCCAACCAGTTAACCCTGGTTTGACTGTTAAGCGATTAGTGAAGCCTGGTACTTCATGATTAAATTTTACTAAAAAAAACGCTCTTTCCGGTCTAGGACCAACAAGACTCATATCTCCACGTAAGACATTGACGAACTGTGGTAATTCATCGATACGAGTTTTTCGAAGGAAGTGACCAAGTTTTGTAATGCGAGGATCATCCGTACTAGCCCATTGTGGTCCATTTATCTCTGCATCCATACGCATTGTTCTTAACTTGTAAATATTAAAAATCTTCCCATTTAATCCAACTCGTTCTTGGATGAAAAGAGCAGGACCAGGAGAATCAATTTTAATTAATGCGATAAAGAACAAAACGAATGGTAAAGAAATGACAAACGCGAGCGACGCAAAGACTATATCCAATGTTCTTTTTATAAATGAATAAAAAATACTTTTCTTTTTTAATGACTCAAGTTGTTGAATTGAGTAGCGGCTTTCAACCTTTTGTTGAGTATTCTGTAAGGCCATTTAAACACCCCAGTTTATAATTTAGGCCCATCCTTGCAAGTACATTGCAACATGTCCTAATGTATAACGTTTACGTTTTATAACATCATAACAATTATAAATGTTCGCAGAAAAAAATCAAATTATTTTTATGTTACAAGCTTATTACTCCACATAAAAAGTTCACAAGGGTACCTTACACTTATAGTGTGTGCAAGAATGATTTATTAATCGGCATTACAATAATTAGTAATTGATCAAACTTTTGTCCAGGTCGACTTTTTAGGTATTATTATTTTAGCATAAAGTAAGCGGAAAAATACGTCGCGTTATAATAGCACTTTCCCAAAGAAATTAAAACCCCATATAGATTTAGCAGCGTTTTGTCTCTATACTTAACGTTATTTCAAGAAAACAAAAGCACTTGTTATATGGACAAAGAATTTTACTACATTCTAATAACAGTTAAATTTAGTTAATTTGTGTGGGGGGATTAATCCTTTTTATAACCTTGATTTTGTAATTGGGTATGTAATAACAATATTTTGATGATTCTCCTTATAATTTATTATGAATAAATTTAGTTTTTTTATCCTTCATTAAATCCTTGTTTTTTTGTTTCTCCAAAAAATCAACTCCCTCTTCGTAATTGATCAAGAATTTTTTACTTTTGGCAAACCTCTGTTAGCTTTCATTGCTGTTATATTTGATTTTGAATTAAGTGAACGAAATTTATTAATTTATGTAGTTCCATTAAGGACTTTATTTACTATTGAGGTGGAGTATTGCTTTTTAATCATACGATTGTAATAAAATGCTCTTATTTAATTTCCGCACTATTAAGCTTATTACCGCAGAAGAAATATGATTCTAATATTTTTTGAACATTTAGGATAATCTTCTTCTTAAAAAAAGGTGTAATCTTTAATTTTTAAATGAAAAAACCAATTAAATTAGTGGGGATATAGCTGGATATGACCAAAGATGAAATGGATTTATCACTTAGTTTTCAATCTTGTTAAATTTAATTTAAATTGAGTAGAAATTTCTTGATGTGGAATCAGTAATTGATATAAATTTTTTTATGCATAGTGGATATACAGTTTGATATTCATGTGAATATGAAAACTTTACTTATACATGTGAAATGATTAGATCATATTGTAGTTGCTGAAGATTAAAATTAAGTTATTAAGCATTATTTCTAATGTTACTGTATAAAATCTTGTCAGTAAATACTTACTTTTGAAGAATGTTAGTGTTTTTTAAGGAATGGAATGAATAATTGTAGTAATATATTGAAGTGAGTCGAAATTTTGTTTAATTTAGTCGAAAGGTTAGGTGTTAAATGCTAGCGAATTATTTCACTGTTTGTGGCTTTGGTAGTCATGAGATTGAGATTGAAAAATCGAAATTTATTTGTTACATAAATGAAGCGAAAACTGAAGTTGATGCGCAACGATTCATTTCAGAAATTAAAAAAAAGCATTTTGATGCTTCTCATAATTGCTCAGCTTATTTAATCGGTGAAAATGATGAAATTCAAAAAGCCAATGATGATGGTGAACCGAGTGGTACGGCTGGAGTTCCAATGTTAGAAGTTTTGAAAAAGAGAGGATTAAAAGATACTGTTGTTGTTGTAACAAGGTATTTTGGAGGTAAAAAGCTTGGAGCAGGAGGCTTAATTCGTGCATATGGACAGGCAGTCAGTGAAGGGTTAAATGCTGTTGGAATTGTTGAGCGTTCATTAGTTAAAGTAATGAACGTAAGGATTAATTATAAATTGTTAGGCAAAGTAGAGTTCGCTTTACGGAACTCACATTATCATTTAGAAAATGTTAACCATATGGAAGAAGTAAGCTTTGAACTTTGGGTTAAGATTGATGAAGTAGAGATCTTCAAAAACTGGATGATTGAGTTAACAAATGGTAGTTGCCATATAAATGAAAGTATTGTTAAATACATGTAGTAGTCTAGCTTTATAAATAGTAAATATATGACTAATTTCAAATAGAACAATCATACTAACTTTAAAGGAGGTCTATTCGAACATATGAATCAGAATCATTCTCGAAAAATGGCCAAGAAAAGAAGAAAGAAAAAGAGAGGCCTAATTGCTAGGGTATTATTACTTATCATTATAGTAGCCTTAGTTTTTGTAGGATATAAAGGCGTTAGAACATATCTTGAATTAAATAAAGCAACAAAAGGAGAAGATATTTCTTCAAACTTAAGAAATGAAAAAGTTGCAATATCGAAAGATCCAATATCGATTCTCTTCTTAGGGATTGAGAACTATTCAACTGGTGGAAAGGGTGGACGAACTGACTCGATGATCCTTGCTACCTTTAACCCTAAAGAGGAGACAATAAAAACAATGAGTATTCCTCGAGATACATATGTAAGTATTCCAGGACATTCAGAAAAAACTAAAATTAACCATGCATTTTCATATGGCGGTTTACAATTAACAGTTGATACAGTTGAGCAATTCTTAAATGTACCAATTGATTATTATGTTACAGTAGACTTTAATGGCTTTAAAAACATAGTTGATGCAGTTGGTGGAATAGATGTTGATGTACCTTTTGACTTCTGGGAAAATACAGATACTACACCAAGGAAAAAGGTTTACTTTACAAAAGGTATGATGCATTTAAATGGACAACAGGCGTTAGCATATTCTCGTATGCGTAAACGTGATCCTCGTGGTGACTTTGGACGTGAAGAAAGGCAGCAACAAGTAATTAAAGCGATCTTAAATGAAATTAAATCACCTGAAACAATCATGAAAATGGATCAATACGCGAAAGTGTTCAGTAAAAATATTAGTACGAACATGAAAATGAGCGGTGGTATTTCACTTGCGAAGCATTTACCTAATATCTCTGAAAATGACTTAGAAACTATAAAATTAAAAGGTCACGATGATACGATTCACGGTATTTACTATTATGTTCCTGAAGAGGAAAGTGTAAAAGAAATTACTAGCAAATTCCGAGTTCACTTAGGTTTAGAAAAACCACCTACAACTAATACAACTAATACAATTAATTCAGATAGTAGTTCTGAAAATGAAAATAGTACCAATCAATAAATAGGCAGAAAGCTGATTCTTTTACAGGAATCAGCTTTTTTATTGGGTCAATCGTAATATTTTTGTAATACTTGTTAACATTGTGTTAAGGATGTTATAGAAGGGTATGTATTTTTTAAAACTTATAATAAAATACCAATATATATTGGTAATATAAGGTTTGAATCGGAAAAATTAAAATTTTTGCTTATTTCAAATTTTTGTACAATTATAATCCTAATTACATTATAATATTAGATATACATAAATTTATTAGTCATTTAGTAATAGGCTAATGGGGGAAAAGGTGAATGACAGCTAGGAAAATGGACAATCAGACACTAGACGAAATCATGGAAAATATGCTCTTATCTGTTATAGATAGTAAGTCCCATGTGTTTGGAATTGTTGAAGATACTCGCTCAGAATACGAAAAATTAAGAGTAGAGCTTGAAGAAGTAAAATTACAAGTAGTAGAGAAGATTGAAAATACGGTTAGATTAGATTTATTAGCCCGAGCGGCTCGCCAAAAATTAACTGAAGTTGATGGGGATTTTAATCGGTATACTGACTCTCAAGTAAAGTCAGTATATGAAACTGTCCAAACTATTCAGGAACAGCATTTTCTTTCATTAAAGGAAGAAAAAGTTCTAAATCATCGTAGAAAAGAATTAGAAAATAGACTTCAGACTTTGTTAGAGAAGCTCCAAAAAGCAGAATTATTAGTTGCACGTATTTCAATTGTTTTAAACTACCTTAATACAGACTTTAAGCAAGTTAGTCATTTACTTGAAGATGTAAAACAAAAACAAGAGTTCGGATTTCAATTGATACAAGCTCAGGAAGAGGAGCGTATAAAGTTATCACGCGAAATTCATGATGGACCTGCCCAAACGTTAGCCAGTATATTAATGCAGTCAGACTTTTTAATAAAAACATATCGCCAAAGACCAGAAGAAGATGCAAGAAAAGAATTAGGTGATATAAAGGAACAAGTCCGTTGTGCATTAGGGGAAGTTAGAAGAATTATATACGATCTACGCCCAATGGCTTTAGATGATTTAGGTTTAGTTCCAGCCCTTAATAAATATTTAAAATCGCTTGAATCGTATAAGCATATTGAAATGAAATTTGAATATTGCGGTCAAAGCAAAAAAAGACTTAATTCAAAAATAGAAGTTGCAATCTTTCGGATCATCCAAGAGGCAGTTCAAAACGCGTGTAAGCATGCCGATCCATCAACAATTTTTGTGAGATTAGAGTTTTTAAGAAACAAAATTAATGTTTTCGTACAGGATGATGGAGTAGGTTTTCCTGTTGGAAAAGGCCAAAGTGAAAACTCTTTTGGATTAATAGGAATGAAAGAACGCGTTGAGTTATTAAATGGAGATTTTAAAATCGAATCAATACTAGACGTAGGTACGAAAATTAAGATCACTTTAGATGTAGATATAGAGAATGAATTAGAAATGTCATTTCAAAATTAAACGTCTGAAAATTTCTAAAAGTAAAATTTCGTTTCACATTTTTCGGAGATTTGCGTCGTAACTATTCATAAAATATGTTAAAATATACTATAATTTAGAAAAAAATACCAATTTCTACAAATTTCGATAGATTAGCAAACTAGAACAAATAAACAGAGGAGTAATGAAATGAAAACTAGAATTGCAATTGTAGATGATCATAAATTGTTTCGTGAAGGAATTAAGAGAATCCTAGATTTTGAAGAGAGTTTTGATGTTGTTGCTGAAGGTTCTGACGGTACAGAAGTTGTAAATATCATGGATCAACATCAAGTAGATGTATTTATTGTTGATATAAACATGCCGACAATGAACGGAGTAATAGCTACAAAAGCATTGCTAGAAAAACATCCTGATGCAAAAGTAATCATTTTATCAATTCATGATGATGAATCGTATGTAACTCATGTCCTAAAAGTAGGTGCAAGAGGCTATTTATTAAAAGAAATGGACTCTGATACACTAATTGAAGCAATTAAAGTCGTTACAAAAGGTGGATGTTATTTACACCCGAAGATAACTCACAACCTAGTAGAAGAATTTAGAAGACTATCACTTAAAGAACAATTATTTAAATCTCGCGAAGTAGAAGTGCGCCGTCCATTACATTTACTTACTAGAAGAGAATGTGAAGTACTTCAAATGTTAGCAGATGGTAAAAGTAACCGTGCTATTGGTGAAGCTCTCTTTATTAGTGAAAAAACTGTCAAAAACCATGTAAGTAATATTCTACAAAAACTAGAAGTAAATGACCGTACCCATGCTGTAGTAACGGCAATTCGAAACGCTTGGGTAGAAGTGAAATAATTAGGTGCAAAAAGCAGAGTATCGGATGATCGGTACTCTGTTTTAGTTTGTAGACAAAGAACAATATATTTTATTTTTCGCTTTTAGTCTAAAACATAGAATCAATAAAATCGCCACTTTTTCTTTTCAATAAATAGGCTTTTAAGTATAATAAGTCTTTCTAAGTCTAACTGGGTTGTCGAATTGACTCAGAGTAAAGAGAATGAAATACAATGATTTTACTTAATTAGTTGTGTAAAATTAAACCATTAAATACATAGTTAAACGTTACTATATATATAAGAAAGGATATGACAATGAGAACTACAATTGTTACAGATAGTACATCCTATATCCCAAAGGAAGTAAGAGATTCTTTAGATATACATATGTTGCCTCTTAATGTAATCTTCGGAGATGCGTCCTACCAAGAAGAAGTTGAAATTACAGCCGAACAGTTTTTCCTCAAGGTCCGTGAACAAAAGGAGCTTCCGAAAACTTCACAGCCTGCATACGGCACGATTATTGAAAAATTTGAACAGCTTTCAAAAGAATATGAGGCTGTTGTTGCGATCACTTTATCAAGTGGAATTAGTGGAACCTATCAAAGTATTGTATCAGCTAGTTCAATGATTGATAACTTAGAAGTAGTCGCTTACGATTCAGAAATTAGCTGCATGGTCCAAGGGTTTTATGTCATTGAAGCTGCGAAAATGGCAAAGAAAGGTGCTGGACCAACTGAAATCATTGAGCGCTTAGATGAAATAAAACAATCTGCAAATGCTTACTTTATGGTTTTTGATTTAGATCACCTACAACGTGGTGGAAGACTTTCAAGTGCACAAGCCTTTGTAGGAAGTTTACTACAAGTAAAGCCAATTCTAACATTTGTAGACAAACAAATTGTCGCCTTTGAAAAAATTCGAACTGAAAAAAAGGCAATGAAACGAATTACAGATTTATTTGGCGAAGTTGCATCAAAAGGCGAAAAAATGAAAGCAGTTGTTATTCACTCCAATCGTGAAGACGATGCAAAAAAGTTAGCCCAACAACTTAGTGAAACATATCCGAATGTTGAATTAGAAACTTCATATTTTGGCCCAGTAATTGGAACGCACCTTGGTGAAGGTGCTTTAGGATTAGGTTGGTACGTTGTTTAAGTAGGAGCTCCTTTGATTAGGGGCTTTTTTTGTTTTTTCCAGTGGGAATTTGATAACGTAATTAAATGTTAGCATCGCAAATAAAAACAAGTAATCTTCATTAAAAGTAGAAAATCACAAATAAAACCTTGTTATCATATATAAAATCAGCGAAATCGCAATTAAAAAGAAAAACTCGATAAACTATTGTAGATTTTGTTCAATTTCAATTAAAGTTGTTAATTTTTTAGGAGTTTATATAGAATTTGATCAAAAATACTTCATTTTTAACTCGAATTTAATTATTTTTAGTCTACTTTATAAATGAACTGTAGAATTATTGAAAATGGATTTTTAATAATGTAGTCATTAAAAGATCGTCACAATATATCTATATATTTGACAAGGAAATTTCATTGGATTTATCGTCGTTAGTGACTGATTGGATGTAATATTTGAAGATGACCATATTTATGTGGAACCTTTTTAATACTCCCAAGTTTTTTCCCTCAAAATATTTCTTAATAAGAAAGTAGGTTAAAAATGAACAAATTTTACGGTAGAAAACTCCAACTTCTCCCCACAATAAACCTTCAGGACATCCCCTCAACAAGTCTAATCATTCAAGCGGTTCAAAAAGTTAAAAATCGTTATCAATGCTTTCGTTGTGGTAATCAAAATCAACACTTTTTCGCTACTCATTTTTGTGCTAAATGTTCATCGCAGTGTACGTATTGTAGAAAATGTATCACTATGGGAAAGATGTCGACATGTACTGAGCTAGTCATTAATGAAGTGGATATGAAATTCGATACCTCAATTTCTGGACTCGAATGGGATGGTAAACTCTCACCACAGCAAAAAGAAGCATCTATTAAAGTAGTTGAAGCTGTGAATGGAAATCAGAATTTGCTACTTTGGGCAGTATGTGGCGCAGGAAAAACAGAAATGTTGTTTGAAGGAATTGAAGCTGCACTGCAACAAGGGAAATTTGTTTGCATTACAACTCCTCGAGTAGATGTTGTTTTAGAGCTATCGATTCGATTCAGACAAGCCTTCCCTACTATTTCAATTGCAGTACTTTATGGAGGTAGTGAAGAGATATGGGATGGAAATAGGATAACGATTTGTACAGTACAACAGTTAATGAAATTTAGACATACCTTCCACTTATTAATTATCGATGAAGTTGATGCTTTTCCTTATAATATTGAAACACATTTGCACTGGGTTGCAAATGAATCAAGAACGATTAAAGGTTCTACAGTACAAATGACAGCTACCCCAACTAGTGAACAACAACTACTTGCGCTAAAAAATAAAATCAAAAATGTAATGGTCCCCGCAAGATACCATAGGCAACCCCTACCAGTACCTAGCTTTAAATGGATTGGTAACTGGCGTAAAACAATCCGCAAAACACCAAAACTTCCAAATCCTTTAGAAAAATGGATAAAATTATTTATTCAAAAAGGCTGCCCTATCTTTTTGTTTGTCCCTACAATTAATGAATGTGTTTTCATAGAAGAGGCTGTTAAAAAGATAACAGTTAAATCGGCATCAGTTCATAGTCAAGATCCACAAAGACATGAAAAAGTAAGTGCTTTTCGAAACGGTGATACTCAAGTTTTAATTACAACGACAATTTTAGAGAGAGGTGTTACGATTTCGAATAGCCAAATTGCAGTACTAGGTGCTGATGAAGAGATTTTTACAGAAAGTGCACTAGTTCAAATTGCTGGGCGTGCTGGTAGGCATATTAATTATGCAAATGGAGAGGTTATCTTTTTTCACAATGGAATTAGTGAAGAAATGCTCAAAGCTAAAAAGCAAATACTTCTAATGAATCATTTAGGTATCGAGAAAGGCTGGTTGGATAATAAGTGATTTGTGTAAATTGTGGTGTTCGATTTATTGAAGAGTTTTCCTTGCATAAATTGTTTTTTCTAAGCAATGAATCAGCTTGTTCACAATGTGTAGCGAAATTTAAAAAAATAATAGGTCCTGTTTGTGAAATTTGTTGTGGTTACATTATGGAGAATCAAAAGCATTGTAAAAATTGTGTAGAATATATGAATTTAAAGTTAGATGTGCCGTTAATTATTAATAAGTCGATATTTCATTACACAAATGAAGTAAAAGAGTGGCTCAATCATTTTAAATTTTGTGGTGATGTTCAGTTAGCATCTATATTTGCAAGTGATTTGAGGGAATACTATGAAAATTCTTTCAAAAATTATAAAATAATTCCAATACCTCTAAGTGATGCGAGGCTAAAGGAAAGAGGCTTTAATCAGGTTGACGTGCTCGCACAATATGCAGGTTTAAACTTAACAAATTGTTTAGAAAGAATTCATACCGAAAAACAAAGTAAATTAAACCGTTATGAAAGACTTAGCCGAGAACAAGTTTTTTCTTTTTGTGGTGAGGAAAATATCGATAACGAACCGATTGTATTACTTGACGATGTGTATACAACTGGTAAAACGATACAAGATGCCGCAGCGATATTGTTGCAAAATGGTGCTACTGAAGTATATTCACTCACATTAATTCGGGCATAAAGCTTGGGGCTAATTATATTAAGAACTTAATTTTACTACGAGTTTTACCGATATAAATAATGGTCATTGGACAGAATAAAACAAAAATACAGATAAAGGATCGTAATTTAATAATAAAGCCGAGGTATAAAACGATTAGCGATGGGGTGAGAAAAATGAAGGGTAAATCATCTGATGAGGATAAAGTTCATTTGCATCAATACAACGTAGAAAAAATCGAACAAAATAAACGAGAACAAGAAGAAAAAATAGAAATCTCCCCTCAAGCAAAGGATAATCAAAACGCCAATCAGATAATCGTAAAACGTGATGAACGTATACAGCAATTAAAAAAACAAATTGACGAGGGAACATACAAAGTTGAACCAATGAAAGTGGCTGAAAAAATGCTTAGTTATTTTAATAAGAAATAAAGACTAACAATCGAACCGGGTTGTTACAAAAATTGTTAATTAAATAAGAAGAAAAAGGAAAGAACTTAGCAAAAATGTTAAGTTCTTCTGTGTTTAGGCAAGGATATAAAATAGGATTTTCATCCGAAACATAATCTTCTTTTATTTGGGTCGGGAAGTTTTTATAGTGGTCATTCATTTTATAGTATTTTAATTTGATTTAGAGGAAAGTTAATATTAATTATTTTGACAAAAACTTAATAAAATAATGGAAAGATTTTCTTAATATATCACACAATTTTTTCTAATAATGTGATAAACTCAAATGGTTTAGTTTTTTACTTTTTATGTAGAGGTGTACATATGTTATCGATTTTAAAACGATACTTAATTGGTAAACCACTTAAGTCAACAGAGTTAAGTGAACAAAAGTTATCGAATACGAAGGCCTTGGCAATTCTATCGTCAGATGCGCTTTCTTCAGTAGCATACGGTCCGGAGCAGATTCTGATCGTTTTAACTACGGTTGGGGCGGTAGCGTATTGGTATTCGGTTCCGATTGGTATAGGCGTTCTGATTTTATTATTAGCATTAATTTTATCTTATCGCCAAATTATTTTTAGTTATCCTCACGGTGGAGGCGCTTATGTCGTATCTAAACAAAACCTTGGTGTTATTCCAGGTTTAGTTGCCGGTGGATCCTTGCTAGTTGACTATATCTTGACCGTAGCGGTTAGTGTGTCAGCGGGAACGGACGCGATTACGTCTGCCTTTCCAGTCTTGCACGCTCATACAGTCTTTATTGCTGTTATTTTGGTTATATGTATTACAATTTTAAACTTACGTGGACTTACTGAATCTGCTTCGATTTTGGCATATCCGGTTTATTTATTCGTTGTAGCACTTGTTATCATCATTATCGTAGGTTTATATAATGTCTTTACAGGCCATGCTCCACAAACAGCACATTCAGCGATTGGTACTGCTGTTCCAGGGATTTCGCTCTTTATTCTTTTAAAAGCATTTTCATCTGGTTGTTCAGCCTTAACCGGTGTAGAAGCAATTTCAAATGCTATTCCGAACTTTAAAGAACCTTCAGATAAAAATGCGGCAAAAACACTATTGTTGATGGGTTCGATTTTAGCAGTACTATTTTCTGGAGTTATGTTTTTAGCTTACTGGTATGGAATTGTACCAAATGCAGAAGAAACAGTTATGTCCCAATTAGGTTCTGATATTTTCGGACGAAATATAATCTATTTCTTTATACAAGGGACAACGGCGCTAATCCTTGTATTAGCAGCTAATACAGGATTTTCTGCATTCCCATTACTAGCTTATAACTTAGCGAGTGATAAATTTATGCCAAGAATGTACTTACTTCGAGGAGATCGTCTAGGCTATTCAAATGGTATTATTACACTTGGTATAGCTTCAATTTTATTAATTATTGCTTTCCAAGGTAAAACAGAAGCATTAATTCCATTATATGCTGTTGGTGTATTTGTACCATTTACACTTTCTCAAACAGGTATGGTAATTAAATGGATTAGAGAAAAACCGGCTGGCTGGTTACCGAAATTAACTGCCAACTTCGTTGGAGCATTTATTTCAGCAACAGTTTCAATTATTTTCTTAACGACTAAGTTAAATCAAGTTTGGTCCATATTTGTTTTCTTACCTTTGATTGTTATTCTATTCTTAAGAATACGTAAGCATTATGAAGCAGTAGGTGACCAATTAAGATTAAATAATGATATTCCTGAAAAAATTAGTGGAAATATCATGGTAGTTCCTGTCGCTGGGATTACAAAAGTAGTTGAACGTACAATGCAATATGCTCAAGGGATTGCTGATGAAGTCTATGCTGTTTACATTTCTTTTGATAAAGAAAGTGAAGAGCAAATGAGAGAAAAATGGGAAGCATGGAATCCTAACGTAAAATTAATTGTTGTTCACTCTGAGTATCGAGAGATCACAAGACCTCTTTTAAAAGTAATAGATGAAATGGAAGCAAAAGCTCATGAACAAGGTTTTGAAATTACAGTTTTAATACCACAGTTTATTACGAGAAAAAATTGGCATAATGTTTTACATAATCAATCAAGCTTATTACTTCGAGCGTATTTACTTCATAAACGAAGCGTTATTGTAACTACTGTACCTTTTAGATTTAAGGTGTAGAGAGCAAAGTTTGTAGGAAAAATGTTATAAAATTTCTTTTTATAAAAATAGGAAAAAATAATGGGACAAGTCAAAAGGTAAGCGAATATGATAGGTAAGAAAAATAATTAGAATTTTTCGATATTTGTCGAATTCGTGAAAAAAAAGGCGATAAGCTACTTTTGACTTGTCCTAGTTTTATGATGTATAGTTGAAATGTGGAGAAGATTCACAAGTTTTCGACTGAAGGGAATGGATTTGAATGCAAGGTAAAGTAAAATGGTTTAATGCAGAAAAAGGTTTTGGATTTATCGAGCGTGAAGATGGAGACGATGTATTCGTACATTTCTCAGCTATCAACGCAGAAGGTTACAAATCTTTAGAAGAAGGCCAAGCAGTTAGCTTCGAAATCGTTGAAGGTAACCGTGGACCTCAAGCTGCTAATGTTACTAAAATTTAATTTTTTCCGTTAATAAGTAAGTATTTGCTTATATAGATTCGGACCACGAGGGCTTACTCATTTGAGTAAGCCTTTGTTTGTTTTGGAAAATTCTTGAGTATCTTTAAATTATTATAAAAATATAATCTGATATAAACCATAAAAGTTCATAAAATGGACACAGAGATTTCTCATATTTGACAAAAATTTCAAGGAGGAAATAGAGATAGAAGTGTAGAATATAAATATGACAGCTTTCATTATTTGGAGCTTGATGAAGGAGGAAACCCATATGATGCTAAACATCCGAGGCGAAAATATTGAAATTACTCCAGCTATTCGTGATTACGTAGATAAAAAATTATCGCGATTTGATCGTTATTTTGACGAAGAGTTATCGGCGAGAGTTAATGCTAAGGTATTCCACGACAAGCAAAGAATTGAAGTAACTATTCCTGGAACGTATATGTTATTACGTGCAGAAGAAGAGCATTCAGATTTGTATGCAGCTGTCGATTTAGTTATTGATAAACTAGATCGTCAAATTAGAAAACACAAAACAAAAGTAAATCGCAAGTTAAGAGAAAAAGGTTCATTAAAATTCATGTTTGCACCATCAACTACTGAATCAGCTGTTGCAATAGAAGAGCACGAAAATGATATTGAGTTAGTTCGTACAAAGCAATTTGATTTAAAACCTATGGATGCAGAAGAAGCAGTGCTACAAATGAATATGTTAGGTCATAACTTCTTTGTATTCTTAAATGGTGAAACGAATAAAACGAACATCGTTTACGCTAGAAAAGATGGGCGTTATGGTTTAATTGAAGCCAAATAAAAATTAATAAAATAATAATAAAAGGACTGAGCTGAACAATTAGCTTAGTCCTTTTTTGTTTTTTTTTGCTTATTTTCTAAAATATTAATTAATTCTAATAGAACATTCTCGACATAAGGTTGTCACGTATCTTCATTTAATGATAAAATTAGAAATAGTATCTACTAACTTAATGACATTTTAGTTTATGACTTTATAATAGAGGAGCGTTACGAATGCTTGGAATGATAAAAAAGGTTTTTGATCTTAATCAGCGACAATTAAATAAAATGCAAAAACAAGTTGATCAAGTGTTATCTTTACAGGATCAGTATGCAAAATTATCTGATGATGAACTTAGAGGTAAAACATTTGAATTTAAAGAGCGTATACAAAAAGGTGAAACTCTTGATGATATTTTAGTTGAAGCATTTGCCGTTGTTCGTGAAGGTGCTACTCGTGTGCTTGGTATGACTCCATATCCTGTACAGTTATTAGGTGGAATTTCCTTACATGAAGGTAATATTTCAGAAATGAAAACTGGGGAAGGTAAAACTTTAACTTCCACTTTACCTGTTTACTTAAATGCATTAAGTAGCGAAGGTGTTCACGTTGTTACAGTCAATGAATACTTAGCTAGTCGTGATGCTCGTGAAATGGGTCAATTATATGAGTTCTTAGGACTTACTGTTGGTCTAAATTTAAATAGTATGGAACCAGATGAAAAGCGTGAAGCATATGCTTGTGATATTACGTATAGTACTAATAATGAATTAGGATTTGACTATTTACGTGATAACATGGTTGTATACGCTGAACAACGAGTTCAACGTCCACTAAACTATGCTATTATCGATGAGGTTGACTCAATTTTAATTGACGAAGCACGTACTCCATTAATTATTTCTGGACAAGCAAAACAGTCTGCACAATCTTATATTGCTGCAAATGCTTTTGTTGGAATGCTTAAGCTAGATAAAGATTATACGTACGATGTAAAAACAAAATCAGTTTTATTAACTGAAGATGGTATTTCACGTGCTGAAAAAGCTTTTGGCGTTGAAAACCTATTTGATTTGAAAAACGTTAACTTAAACCATCATATTACTCAAGCATTACGTGCTCACGTGACGATGACTCACGATGTAGATTATGTAGTTCAAGATGGTGAAATTGTAATCGTTGACCAATTTACTGGTCGTTTAATGAAAGGCCGTCGATACAGTGAAGGTCTTCACCAAGCGATCGAAGCTAAAGAAGGATTAAAAATTCAAAACGAAAGTATGACGCTTGCGACAATTACTTTCCAAAACTACTTCCGTATGTACAAAAAACTTTCGGGTATGACAGGTACAGCTAAAACTGAGGAAGAAGAATTCCGTAATATTTACAATATGAATGTTCTAGTTATTCCTACGAACCGACCAATTGCTCGTATGGATAAACCTGATCTAGTATATAAAACAATGACTGGAAAATTTAATGCTGTTGTTGATGAAATCGTAGAGCGTCACAAAGCTGGGCAACCAGTGCTAGTTGGTACAGTAGCGATCGAGACTTCAGAATTAATCTCTCAATTGTTAAAGCGTAAAGGTGTTAAACACGAAGTATTAAATGCAAAAAACCATGAACGTGAGGCTGATATTATCGCATTAGCTGGTCACCGTGGCGCAGTTACGATTGCGACAAACATGGCTGGTCGTGGTACAGATATCAAACTAGGAGAAGGCATTCGTGAGCTTGGTGGATTAGCTGTAATTGGTACAGAGCGTCATGAAAGCCGTCGTATTGATAATCAGTTACGTGGTCGTTCTGGTCGTCAAGGTGACCCTGGTGTGACAACTTTCTATTTATCAATGGAAGATGAATTAATGCGTCGTTTTGGTTCAGAAAATTTATCAGTTATGATGGACCGTTTAGGATTAGATGATTCTCAACCGATCGAAAGTAAAATGGTTTCACGTGCAGTTGAATCTGCACAAAAACGAGTAGAGGGTAATAACTTTGATGCTCGTAAACAATTACTTCAATATGATGATGTATTACGTCAACAACGTGAAGTTATATATGCTCAACGTTCTGAAGTTATTGATTCAGATGATTTACAACCAATCGTTAAGAATATGATTGAAGGTACTATTAACAGAGTAGTTCAAGCTCATACTCCAAACGAGCAGCTTCAAGAAGAGTGGAATTTAGAAGGAGTCATTGATTTCTTAGAAGCAAACTTATTAAATGAAGATGAAATCACAGTTGAACAATTACGTGTAATTGAACCGGATGAAATGGTTGAATTAATTCAAAAAACAGTATTCGAGCGTTACGAAGAAAAACAGGTAGCTTTACCAGTTGAACAAATGCGTGAGTTTGAAAAAGTTGTATTATTACGTACTGTTGATAACAAGTGGATGGCTCATATCGATTCAATGGATCAACTTCGCGAGGGAATCCATTTACGTGCATATGCACAAATTGATCCACTACGTGAATATCAAATGGAAGGCTTCGCAATGTTTGAAGAGATGATTGCTTCAATTGAAGAAGAGGTATCTCGCATTATTATGAAAGCTGAAATTGAAGCTGATGTAGAGCGTGAAGCTGTTCAAGGCGATGCAATTCATGTAAGTAATGATGGTGAAGGTGAAGTAAAGAAAAAACCAATCGTAAAAGGCGAAGAAACTGGCCGTAATGAAGATTGTCCTTGTGGATCAGGTAAGAAGTATAAAAACTGCCACGGTAAAGGAATCTAATAAAATAGAAACTAAATGAAAAGGGGCAAAGGCAAGTAGTGATTAGAAAAGAGGAGTAACTTTCAAAGGTTATTCTTACTTTACTACTTGTCTTTACCTGCTTTTTATTGTTCGTAAAATTTAATCGAGGTGTTATGTAATGGAATTAGTAGAAGTGAAGCAAGAACTAGAAAAGATGGCGAAACGCCTTCAAGCATTTAGGGGGTCTCTTTGACGTCGAAACAAAACAAGCAAGACTAGATGAGCTTGAAGCGTTCATGTCAGAGCCAGATTTTTGGGATGATCAAAAAGCTGCACAAGTAGTAATTAGTGAAGTAAATGGTTTAAAAGAAGTCATTAATGAATTCAATGATTTAAATGATGGATATGAGAATCTTGAAGTAACTTATGAGTTAGTTAAAGAAGAAAATGACGACGAACTATTTGAAGAATTAGTAACTGAAGTAAAATCTTTAACTGGAAAACTGAATGATTTTGAACTTCAATTATTATTAAGCGAGCCATATGATAAAAATAATGCAATTCTTGAACTTCACCCAGGAGCAGGTGGAACTGAGTCTCAAGACTGGGGTTCAATGTTATTACGTATGTACACTAGATGGGCTGAAAAACGTGGATTTAAAGTCGAAACCTTAGATTATCTACCTGGTGATGAGGCTGGTATTAAGAGCGTAACTTTAGCAATTAAAGGCCATAATGCTTATGGCTATTTAAAAGCAGAAAAAGGCGTTCATCGTTTAGTACGTATATCTCCATTCGATTCATCAGGTCGTCGTCATACTTCTTTCGTTTCTTGCGAAGTAATGCCTGAGTTCAATGAAGAAATTGAAATCGATATACGTACAGAAGATTTGAAAATTGATACGTATCGTGCAAGTGGAGCGGGTGGTCAGCACATTAATACAACTGACTCAGCAGTACGTATTACGCATGTTCCAACTAACACTGTAGTAACATGTCAAACAGAACGTTCACAAATTAAAAACCGTGAACATGCAATGAAAATGTTAAAAGCAAAACTATATCAACGTAAAATAGAAGAGCAACAAGCTCAACTAGATGAAATCCGTGGAGAACAAAAAGAAATTGGCTGGGGAAGTCAAATTCGTTCATATGTTTTCCACCCATACTCAATGGTTAAAGATCATCGAACAAACACAGAGGTTGGTAATGTTCATGCAGTAATGGATGGAGATCTTGATCCATTTATTGATGCTTACTTACGTTCTAAGATTTAATGTTGAAAAATGGGCTGATAAGATTGGGGGAAACTTCTTTCTTACCAGCCTTAATCTTTGGGGACAAAAGAGGTATATTTTATCATTTAGTTAGCTGTAAATCCATCTTTTAACCTGTAAAATCTACGATCAGACTGCCTGCCAAACACTTGCAAATAGTCTGATCATCAAATTTTTGGGACTTTGTCTAAAAAGACATCTCTTAATTATTGAGATGTTATTCTTTTGAGCTTTTTTCTTTAGGGGATTAATAAGGATTCTACCTTACTAATGTGAAGGGGTTACATGAATCATATTTATTTTTAAGTTGTTTTACAAATAGAAGAAAGTAAATTTTGTTTATATGTAATTAAATCTTATTGTTTTTTTCATAATAAAAAATAGAGAGAGTATCCGATATACAGGATATAAAATAGAAAAGTTGTCTGTAAGTGAGAAATATTGAGGGGGATAAGTTTGAAAAAGGTCAGATATTCTACTGCTCTAACTGTAGGGTGGGGTAAAACGTTTTTTGAGTACTTTTTTGTATTAATTGGTTCTGCAATTATTGCTGTCGCGTTTTGTGTGTTTTTATTACCAAATCATATTGCTTCTGGTGGGGTCAGCGGTATTTCGACGATTCTAAAGAGTACAATGGGATTTAATCCTGCGTTTGTACAATGGGCATTTAATATTCCTTTATTTATAGCAGGTGTAATTTTCTTAGGTAGACAATTCGGCGCTAAAACATTAGTTGGAACAATTTTTATTCCACTTGTTGTTTATTTAGTTGATTTATACAATATAAAACCTGCAACTGATAATCCACTTTTAGCATCAATTTTTGGAGGACTATTTATTGGTTTAGGTTTAGGAATCGTGTTCCGTGGTAAAGCATCTACTGGTGGAACAGATTTAGCAGCTCAAATTGTTCATAAATATACTGGTTTATCACTTGGGATTTGTGTAGCATTTATTGACGGATTAATTGTACTTACATCTGCAATCGTGTTTAATCTTGAAAGTGGTATGTATGCACTAATCGCACTTTTTGTTACGAGTAAAACAATCGATTTAGTTCAAATCGGTCTTGCTAGATCAAAAATGGCACTAATTATTACTTCAGAAGTGGAGCCTGTAACAACAGCAATTGTTCACCAATTAGATCGTGGAGTAACAAAGTTAACCGGTGTTGGTGGATATACAAATGAAGACCGTTTAGTATTAATGTGTGTCCTTGATCAAACTGAATTTTCTTCTTTACGCGATATCGTTCGGTCAGTTGATCGAAATGCTTTCATTACAGTTGTAGATGCAACAGAAGTACTTGGAGAAGGTTTCACAAATTTGACATAATAAGGTAAAATAAATATTTTTATTAGTAGTAGACTATAGTTATGGATTTTTAAAGGGGCGATGATTTTTGTGAAAAAACTACTTCTTGCTTTTATAACTGGTGGTATGCTGTTATTGATTACAGCATGTGGTTCAAATAATAATTCTAGTAAAAATAATGATTCAGGTGAGCCGGTTTCAGTTGCTAATGGGGAAAAGTTATTTAAACAAAGCTGTGCTAGCTGTCATGGTGGAGAATTAGAAGGTGTAATTGGACCAAGCTTAAAAAAGGTCGGAGCGAAATATTCTGAAAAAGAAATAGAAAATATTATCCATGATGGTAGAGGTTCAATGCCTAGTGGAGTTGTTCAAGGAAATGACGCGAAAAGTGTAGCGAAATGGCTTGCGACTAAAAAATAAAATGTTTTAAATTTTATTGAAAAAAATGAAAGAAACAGACAATTTTCTGTTAATTAGAAAAGGTCTGTTTCTTTTCATTTTAGTTACATTTTTCCATAATTTGTTAAATAAGTTCTTAAATCGTTCGGAAATAATCTTGACTATTATTAAAATGTAACATAAATTTATCAATTTTGACATTTTTTAAGTGGTATAATAGAGGAGCTTAGCTGAATTTATCGAAATATGTAAATAGCAAGCGAAATAATAAGATCAAGTAAAGTAAAGTATAATTTCATCCAAAATGGATCTTATATAGTTTAATAGAAGAAAACGGAACAAAAAATTAAGGAGAATGTCATGATTGAGTTAAAAGATGTTTATAAGACTTATCCTAATGGTGTTCTTGCGGTAGATGGTATTAATGTAAAAATTCGCCAAGGTGAATTTGTGTATGTCGTGGGACCAAGTGGTGCCGGAAAGTCGACATTCATTAAAATGATGTATCGTGAAGAAAGACCATCAAAGGGTACAATCTTAATTAATGGAATGGATTTAAGCCATATGAAGGATAAAAAAGTTCCTTTATTACGTAGAAATATTGGGGTAGTTTTCCAAGACTATAAATTATTACCGACTTTATCAGTTTATGAAAATATTGCATTTGCACTTGAAGTTATTGAAGAAAATCCGAAAACAATTAAGAAGAGAGTAATGGAAGTACTTGACCTTGTTAAGTTAAAACATAAAGCGCGATTCTTACCAACAGAGCTTTCTGGTGGTGAACAGCAACGTGTTTCGATTGCCCGTTCTATTGTAAATAAACCACAAGTTGTAATCGCCGATGAGCCAACAGGTAATCTAGATCCTGAAACTACATGGGAGATTATGGATATATTCAAAGAAATCAATGAACGTGGAACAACTGTAGTAATGGCAACTCATAATAAAGATATCGTAAATACGATAAAGCGACGTGTAATCGCAATTGAAGCTGGAAAAATTGTACGCGACCAAGCGAGAGGAGTGTACGGTTATGAAAGCTAGAACTGCAAGAAGACATGTTCGTGAGGGTCTACGTAGTTTAAAACGAAATGGTTGGATGACGTTTGCATCGGTAAGTGCTGTTGCAGTTACTTTAATGCTTGTTGGCGTATTTTTAACCGTAATTTTGAATGTTAATCACATTGGAACAACTTTAGAAAAAGATGTTGAAGTACGTGTTTTGGTTGATTTAACAGCAAACAAAGATCAACAAGCTACTTTAAAAGAAGAAATCAAAAAATTAGATCATGTAACTACTGTAAAGTTCTCATCGAAAGATCAAGAATTAAACAATCTAATCAAAAGTATGGGAGAAGATGGAAAAGCATTCCAACTGTTTGAACAGCAAAATCCATTAAATGATACGTTTATTGTTAAAACAGATTCTCCAGAACAAATCGCACCAGTAGCCAAAAAAATTGAAGGCTTAAAATATATTGATGAAGTAATTTATGGTAAAAAACAAGTTCAAAAATTATTTAATGCAGTTTCGGTAGGTCGTAATATCGGTTTAGTACTGATTTTCGGACTATTATTTACTGCGATGTTCTTAATCTCTAATACTATCAAAATAACGATCATGGCAAGACGACGTGAGATTGAGATTATGAGATTGGTAGGGGCAACTAATAACTTTATTCGTTGGCCGTTCTTATTAGAAGGTTTACTGTTAGGTGTGTTAGGATCGGTTATTCCGATTGTTTTACTATTAACGGGCTATAAGGTCATTTATAATATGTTAATGCCAAAATTAGCAGGAACAATGTTCACATTATTACCATTTTCACCGTTTGTGTACCAGCTATCTGCAATATTAATAGCTATTGGTGCAATAATCGGGATGTGGGGTTCTGTCATGTCAATTCGTAAGTTTTTACGTAAATAAGATTAAATTTTTCATTTGTAGTTCTATTGTTTTAATAGTGTAATTCGATTGATAAGCTCTAGTTCCCAATTTAACGTCTGTCTGAGTTGATACAGGTACTAGGGCTTTTCTATATACATATAAGGAGGGATCTTAGATGAGTAAGAGAAAATCATCGAAAGTAATAACGATTATGTTATGCAGTACTTTCATCATCGGTGCTATCCCATCCGTTTCTTTTGCTGAAAGTAAATACCAATCAGAAATTGACCGCATTAAAAAGAAGCGTAGTGAAGTTAAGGATCAGACGGATGCGACAAACAACAAAATTGCTGATATAAAGCATGACCAGCAAGAAGTTGTTGCGGAGCTTGAAAAACTTGATGCTCGGATGAAACTGACTAAGCAAAAAGTTAACCAAACTGAAGATGCAGTTAGTGATGGGAAAAAGCAAATTTCAAAACTAAAGGAAGAAATCAAGTTTATTGAAGAACGCATTAAATCTCGTGAAGAATTATTGAAAAACCGAATGCGTTCTCTTCAAAAAGCTGGTGGAATGGTATCATACATTGATGTCATTTTAGGCGCTAATAGTTTCGGAGATTTAATCCAAAGAATGAGTGCCGTACAAATTATTATGAAGGCTGACGAGGACATTATTAAGCAGCAAAACTTGGACTTAAAAGAAGTTAGTGCTAAAAAAGATGATTTGACTATTAAACAAGCAAAAATCGAAAGAGATTTAGCGAACTTAAAGAGTCTTAATAATCAACTTGCAAGTCAGGTTAGCGAAAAGAACAAATTAATGGCTTCATTAAAAGCTAAAGAAAGTGAAGCTCATGAAGATGTTTTAGATTTAAAGGAACAAGATCAATTATTAGCAAGTCAGCAGGCTGCAATGCAAAAAGCTCTTGAAATCGCTAAGAAACAAGCTGCTGAAAGAGCTGCGGCAGAAGCTAGGCGTAAAGCAGAGGCTAAACGTAAAGCAGAAGCAACTGCAAAAAGTAAAAAGCCATCTACAAGTACAAGTCAATCAAGTGGATCTGAAAGCTCAAGTAGTTCAGGTAATTCTAGTAACTCAGATAATACCGGTAGTTCTGATAACACACCAACCGTGTCTAGTGGCAACTTTACAAGACCAGCAAACGGTTATATCTCTTCAGGATTTGGACAACGTTCATTTGAAGGTGGAGAGTTCCATGAAGGTGTTGATATTGCCTCAGCGGGAAGTGTACCAGTTGTAGCAGCAGGCGATGGGGTTGTAATTCGTGCTTATGTCTCTTCTTCTTATGGAAATTGTGTATTTATTACGCATAATATTGATGGACAAGTATGGACAACTGTATATGCGCACTTGGCTAGTTTTAATGTATCAACTGGACAAACTGTTTCAAAAGGTATGAAAATTGGTTATATGGGAAATTCAGGTCATTCTACTGGACAACATTTACACTTTGAATTACATAAAGGTGAATGGAATTATGCTAAATCAAATGCAGTAGATCCTATGAAATATATTAATTTTTAATTTACTAAAAACCTATCCTAAAACACTAGGATAGGTTTTTTATTTTGTTTTTTGTGATTATTGATTTCAAATAAAACAGAAGAATGTCGCAAATAAAAATGGTCCATGCAAATAAAACTGTGTAATGGCAAATAAAAATGGTCCATCGCAAATAAACCTATGTAATCGCAATTAAAATTTCCAAATTCGCAAATAAAGCCAACCAAACTATTAAAAAGAACACATATTATCATAAAAGTCTAATAAAATGGTTCAATTTGTCATGCTTAATGTTGAGTTATAGAGGAATTTTAGTATTTATATGGATCTTTTACGTTGAATTTATTAAATCAGCACCTTTTTATATAAGAACGGCAATTCATACCTACATAGTTAAGAGGTAAAATTCAATTATAATATTTGCTAGTTTATAATAATTATAATTTGATATTGATTTTCATTATGAGTTAGACTATTATATAATTATTACTAAATTATAATAATTCTAATTAAGGAGAAATGATATGACAAATAATCGATTAACAACAAATCAAGGAGTGCCAGTTGGAGATAATCAAAATTCACTTACAGCGGGACGTAGAGGTCCCACTTTATTAGAGGATTATCAATTAATTGAAAAACTAGCTCATTTTGACCGTGAAAGAGTACCTGAGCGTGTTGTGCATGCACGCGGAGCTGGCGCACATGGTGTTTTCATAACTAAAAATAGTATGAAAAAATATACGAAAGCTAAGTTTTTACAAGATGCCGGAACAGAAACACCAGTATTTGCTCGTTTCTCAACAGTTATTCATGGATTACATTCTCCTGAAACATTACGTGATCCTCGAGGATTTGCTGTAAAATTCTATACTGAAGATGGTAACTATGATTTTGTAGGTAATAATCTTCCTATATTCTTTATTCGTGATGCAATGAAATTCCCCGATATGGTTCATTCATTAAAGCCGGATCCTAGGACTAATCTACAAACACCTAACAGATATTGGGATTTTATGTCTCTAACACCTGAGTCAACAAATATGTTATTACATGTATTTTCTGATGAAGGGATTCCAGCGAACTATCGTCAAATGAGAGGCTCAAGTGTTCACGCATATAAATGGATAAATGAATACGGTAATACTGTTTATATAAAACTTCGTTGGGTACCAAAGCAAGGAATTGAAAATCTTACAATGGAAGAAGCAAGTGAAGTTCAAGGTAAAGACTTTAATCATGCAAGCCGTGATTTATACGATTCAATTGAAAACGGCGATTTCCCAGAATGGGACCTATATGTACAAGTATTAAATCCAGCAGATATGGATGACTTCGATTTTGATCCATTAGACCCTACAAAAGATTGGTTTGAAGATGTGATTCCTCGACAATTTGTTGGAACGATGATCCTGAATCGAAATCCTGAAAATGTATTTGCAGAAACAGAATCAGTTGGATTTAATCCTGGTGTGTTAGTTCCTGGCATATTACCATCTGAAGATAAGTTACTACAAGGAAGATTATTCTCTTATTCAGATACTCAAAGATATCGTATTGGGGCAAATTATTTACAGCTTCCAATTAACTGTCCTTTTGCGAAAGTAGCAAATGGTCAACGTGATGGTCATATGCCTATTAGTCAGCAAACACATCAAGTTAACTATGAGCCAAATAGCTACTCGGATACGCCAAAAGAGGATGCCGATTATGTTGAAGTAGTGCAGCCATTAAGTGGTGTTTCTGAGCGAAAAAAAATAGAAAAAACAAATGACTTCGGCCAAGCAGGAGAAGTTTGGAATAGATATAGTAAAGCGGAGCAGGTTGCTGTTATTAAAAATATTAGTGCTGACCTAACAGATGTAGATGAAAAAATTAAGCTTCGTGCAGTTTGTAACTTCTATCGTGCAGATGCAAAATTAGGTGAGAGACTAGCTGGTAATTTAGGTATTAATCTAACACCATACTTACAACATCTACCAAAATAAATTAAACTCTTCTAATAAAAATTTATTAAATCGTGTTCTACTTGCAAACATAAGTGATACAGGCTTATCATATAATAGAACAGAAATGGCATCGCACGTCTGTGTGATGCTTTTTCGGGTACATACACTATTTAATAGATTGGTACGTTCTTAAGGAACGAAAAATAGGAGGTTCTGTATGAATCGTAAAACAACGGCTTTACTTGCAACAGCAACATTTGTTGTTGGTATGGGGGTAGGTACATTTGCATTTAATGATGGTACAAGTACAATCGTTTCGAAATTCTCTGAAAGTAAAGAAGTAAAAGCTTCAGAAGATGAAAATATTGCTAAAATACAAAAAGCTTACGAAATTATTGCAAATCAATATGTGAAAAAGATTGATCCTGATAAATTAACTGAGGGTGCAATCCAAGGGATGGTAACAACTTTAGATGATCCGTTTTCTACTTATATGGATGGAAAGACAGCTAAACAATTCCATGAATCATTAGGTTCTTCTTTCCAAGGAATTGGAGCGGAAGTTTCTAAAGATGGTGAAAAATTAATTATTGTATCTCCAATTAAGAACTCTCCTGCGGAAAAGGCTGGTCTGAAACCAAAGGATGAAATCTTATCAGTTGATGGTAAGAGTGTAAAAGGTTTATCTCAATATGATGCAGTATTAAAAATCCGTGGTAAAAAAGGAACAAATGTTACGATTGAAGTACAACGACCAGGAGTTCCAGAGCCAATTAAATTTACAATTAAACGCGATGATATTCCAATGTATACAGTATTTAGTTCGGTGAAAGACGTAAATAATGAAAAAATTGGTTATATTCATATTACCTCGTTTAATGAAAAAACAGCAGATGAGTTCAAGAAAGAATTGAAAAAACTAGAGGATCAAAATATTCAAGGATTAACAATTGACGTTCGAGGAAATCCTGGAGGGTACTTACAAGCTGTAGAAGGCGTTTTAGAAGAATTAGTTGTAAAAAGTGAGCCTTACTTACAGGTTGAAAATAGAAATGGCCAACGAGAAAAGTATTATACTAAATTAAATAAAGCGAAACCATATCCAATTGATGTATTAATTGATAAAGGTAGTGCATCTGCGGCTGAAATTTTAGCTGCGGCATTAAGCGAAGCAGGACACTATGAATTAATTGGGGAAAAATCTTATGGTAAAGGTACTGTACAATCTACATTAGATTTCAAAGATGGTAGCAATATTAAGTTAACACAATTTAAATGGTTAACTCCAGATGGTACTTGGATTCACAAAAAAGGTATTAAACCAGATGTTGCTGTAAAACAACCTGATTATTTCTACGCTACACCAATTGATAAAAAGAAAATATTTAAATTTGATGATAATGATGAAAATATTAAACAAGCGCAAATCATGTTAAAAGGTTTAGGATACGACCCGGGTCGTAAAGATGGATATTTCAGTAAGCAAACAGAGACAGCAGTTAAGAATTATCAAAAAGCTGTTGGGATTACTGTTAACGGTGAGATTGATCCTCTAACTTCAGAAAAACTTGAATCATCATTAATTGATAAAATTAAAGATGAAAAGAATGATCTTCAGTTAGAAAAAGCTTTAGATATGGTAGCTCAATAATAATACACAGAGAGGACAATTTTGAATTGTCCTCTTTGTATAGCAAAGTCCAGTTTTAGAGGACAAAATTAATTTCGTCCTCATTTGACATAATTCCCGGGAAATAGATTTGAAATTACAATTCATGCAGGAGTTTTAGTTTAGTATGTCGAAAGTACACTTTATGGAGAAGTGTGCTTTTTTTATTGTTTTGTAGCATATTCTCTTTGAAAAAACATTAATAAACCGATAACATAGGAATATCAATCTATTATATAAAAAAGGTGGTGAATGTTATGTGGTCAAATTTATTATCTGAACTATTAGTTGGATTAGGTAAACTATTTTTAAATCCATTTACTTATATATTTTTCATCGCATCAATTTTCTGTGGCAATTTACGTGTAAAACGAGAACGTAAGCATTTTTCGGTTCGAAATTTTAATGTAACGTTCGAGTGGAAAACTTCACTATGGTATGGATTACTGATTGGATTAATTCTTTCAGTTATCACATTGGTAGCTGGAATTAGCATTCCGATTGAAATGGTTTATTTATTAAGTGTATTAACAATTATTTGTGCACTAATTTTACAATTCAGATGGATGTCTCCTGCTTATCTTTTTGGACTAGCATTAGTAGCTCTGCCATTACTAAATAGAGGGCAAGATTCACTACCTTTGTTGAAAAACTTTATACCTAATGATCTGAATGCGATGCTTCCTGCTATAACAATTCTATTGGCTTTACTTTTATTGGCTGAAGGAATTTTAGTTCAACGTAATGCTGCAAATCATACAACTCCTTTATTTATTGAGAGTAAACGTGGAAAAAGAGTAGGGGCACATGAGGCAAATAGATTATGGATGGTGCCATTATTTTTACTAATACCAAGTGGTTCGATCGTTAGTGACTATTCATGGTGGCCTACACTTGCTTTAGGTGATAGTGGGTATTCGATTCTTTGTGTACCATTTGGAATTGGATTTTACCAGTTAATTCAAGGAATGCTACCAAAGGAATCAATTAAGCTTGTCGGTAAACAAATAGTTGCTTTAGCAATTATAGTTTGTGCAGGTGGAATATTAAGCTATTTTATTGGTTTTATAGCATTTATAGCTGTAGCAATCGCAGTAGTGGGACGAGAAGCTATAAACTACATTCATAAAAGTAGAGATATTAATACACCATCTTACTTTACAGTTAAATCAACTGGCCTAATTGTTTTAGGGATTTTACCAAACTCTGTAGCGGATAAAATGAACATTATAGTAGGCGAAAGTATTACGAAAGTAAATGGACAAAATGTCTCTACTGTTAATGAGTTTTATGAAGCTCTACAAATTAATCGTGCGTACTGTAAATTAGAAGTAGTTGATTTTAATTCTGAAATCCGTATAACGCAATCTTCAGTTTATGAAGGTGAACACCATGAGTTAGGATTTTTATTCCCAGAAGAAGAATCTAAATATAGTGGACAGGTTGGATAAGAGTAGTAGGATGGAAGCTTTCATTTCTACAATATAAAATCAAAAGGAACATATTCATAACTTGAATATGTTTCTTTTTTTATATCGGTTTACGAGTCTAATGTAGGGGTGTTTTTGTAGGTACTATGTCATGTTTTCGAGTGTTTTGAGACCTATTGCTCAGGTAGACTGATTCTATCATTCTATTATAAGTAGAGTTTATAGGAAATTTAGCTCTTTTAAATTTTGTCACATTAGTAAGCGACAAATACGAATATTCATTTCATTGTATTGGTACTGTAAGCGTTTTATCATTTGTATATAAGCTTTACAGGGGAGGTAAGATTTTGAATACAGATAAAAACAATAATATAAAAGTAAAAATACAACGCTTTGGTAGCTTTCTAAGCGGTATGGTAATGCCAAACATTGGTGCTTTTATTGCATGGGGATTAATAACTGCACTGTTTATACCAACTGGATGGATCCCTAATGCTAAGTTGGCGGTCTTAGTAAGTCCAATGATTACTTACTTATTACCATTGCTAATTGGTTTTACCGGTGGAAGAATGGTCCATGATATTCGAGGCGGAGTTGTTGGGGCAATTGCAACAATGGGGGTAATTGTTGGAGCAGAGATGCCGATGTTCTTAGGCGCTATGATTATGGGACCACTTGGCGGTTTGGCTATTAAGAAATTTGACCAAGCTATACAAGGAAAAGTTAAGTCAGGATTTGAGATGTTAGTTAATAATTTCTCAGCGGGTATTTTAGGAGCAATTTTAGCAATAATTGGTTTAATAGGTGTTAATCCAGTTGTTTCGACGCTAACAGAAGCATTAGCTAATGGCGTAGATATGATGGTAAAAGCAAATGTCATTCCTTTGGCAAACATATTTATTGAACCAGCAAAAATCTTATTTTTAAACAATGCTATTAACCATGGAATTTTAAGTCCAATTGGTCTTGAACAAGCAAAATCAGCTGGAAAGTCACTTTTGTTCTTACTAGAAGCTAATCCAGGACCGGGCTTAGGTGTACTATTAGCATATACGATATTCGGAAAAGGTACAGCTAAACAAACAGCGCCAGGAGCAGTAATTATCCATTTCTTAGGTGGGATTCATGAGATTTATTTCCCTTATATCTTAATGAGACCTTTATTAATCCTTTCTGTTATCGCTGGTGGTGTAGCTGGTACATTTACTTTTAATATATTAGGCGCGGGCCTAGTAGCAGCAGCTTCTCCAGGTAGTATTATAGCAATATTAGCAATGGCTCCAAAAGGAGGATACTTACCAATTCTTGCGGGAGTACTTGTTGCAACAGCCGTTTCATTTATTGTTTCAGCTGTCGTTCTAAAATCATCTAAGTCAGTTTCATCAGATGAAGATTTAGAAAGAGCAGCTCAAAAAACACAAGATTTAAAAGGTAAAGAAAGCAAAGTAGCTAGTCTATTACAGACTGAAAAAGAAGTAGCTAGTTCTCTTGGTATTGATAAAGAAGTGAAGAAGATTATTTTTGCCTGTGATGCTGGTATGGGATCAAGTGCTATGGGAGCATCAATATTACGCAAAAAGGTAAAAACAGCGGGGATAGAATTAGAGGTTACGAATGTAGCAATTAATAATTTACCAAATGATGTGGATGTTGTCATAACTCATAAAGATTTAACTGATCGAGCAAAAGCAAAAGTACCGAATGCAGTTCATATCTCAGTAGAGAACTTCCTAAACAGTCCAAAGTATGATGAATTAGTGAATTCTTTAATAAAATAAAAAATTTAAAGAGGTATATATGTATATATCAGCAAGAGAAAGAGAAATCATTAATTTGTTGTTAGATCATCCAAACGGAATCAATGTTCAAGAAATTGCAGAGAACTTAAATGTTAGTAGCCGAACCGTACAACGGGAACTAAAAGGAGTCGAAAGTATTGCCTCTGCTCATAACCTTTTCTTAAAAAAGGTATTAGGTGTTGGAATGTATATAGAAGGGACACCTGAGCAAAAAAATGAGCTCCAAATTGCAATTTTAAAAAGTGGGCAGGAGTTTACTCAAAAGGAAAGACAGGAGTTAATTCTATGTTCCTTATTAAAAGAACCAGAATCTATTAAACTAAGCTCACTAGCAAATGATTTGCATGTTACCGTTGCTACAGTTAGTAACGATCTCAATAAAGTAGAAGAATGGTTAAAAGAGTTCGATTTGGACCTTATAAGAAAGAAAGGGTACGGCATTGCTTTACTAGGTTCGGAACGAAAAAAAAGAAAAGCCCTAGGACATCTAATTGCGCAGCAATTAAATGAATATGAGTTTTTATCTGTAGTGGAAGATGAGTATGAATCAGAGAATAGATTCTCAAATGGATTATTAGAAATAATAAAACTAGAAAAACTCACCATGATTGGAAAAATGATTCGGGATATTGAACAACAATTACCTTATTCTCTAGCTGATAGTGCATTTATGACATTTACAATTCACTTATCTCTTGCAATTGAAAGAATTATTCAAGGCGAAGTCGTAAAAATGGATCAAGTGGTTCTTGAGGAATTAAGTACCACTAAAGAATTTAATATCGCAAGTCAGATTGTTAATGAATTAGAAGAAGTGTTTAAAGTTAATATCCCAAGTGCTGAAAAAGCGTATATCACGATGCACTTATTAGGTGCAAGGCAGCGTCAAGAAAAAAATGATTGGCTAGAAGAGAGCAGTACGGAAACCGTCGTAGGCTCAAAAAAGTTAATCAATTATGTATCCAAGGAACTTGAAATAAATTTTGAAGAAGATCAAGCCTTATTTGAAGGACTAATTACCCATATTGAACCAGCAATCTATCGAATTCAAAAAAAACTAGATGCAAATAATCCTTTAGCAAGTCAAATTCAAGAGGATTATCCTGCAATGTTTAAGATCATTCAAGAAGGATTAAAAGAAGCTTTTCCAAAGATTGTTTTTCCAACTGAGGAAATCGCTTATCTTGTCCTACATTTTGGTTCATCTCAAGTAATCTATGATAACAGTAAAGAGGTTAAAGCGCTTGTATTATGTTCAAGTGGAATCGGTTCTTCTAAAATGTTAGCGAGTCGAATCAAAAAAGAGATAAAAGAAATAACAGATATCGAAGTATCGTCTTTAGCAAACTTAAGAAATATTCAAATTGACCAATATGACATTATTTTATCTACAGTTGAGATGCCGGGATTTTCCCAAAAATATATTACCGTAAATCCTTTATTGCCAAAGAATGAGGCAGAGCAGATTCGTGATGAAATAAAACGCAACTCTCTTACAACGGAAGCAACTCTATTAAGAAAGCTCCAAAACAAAAAGCTCCAAAAGCAGATCAAGCTAGAAACGCCAGAATTAATTAAACAAAATCTTGAAATAGTTCATCAGTATTCAGAAACTGTACTCCATATTTTGAATACATTTGAGACAATTTCATTACCGTTTATTCCAACCTCTTCTATTTTATTATTGGAAGTATGCAAACAAGCAAATGTTAGAGGATTAATAGGTGATTATTTTGAGGTAACAAATCAACTTACAGAAAGAGAAAAGAAGGGTGGACTAGGGATACCAGGAACTAGCATAGCACTGTATCATTGTCGTTCAGAATATGTTATGCAACCAGTGTTTTTATCCTTTTTGCTTCATGAGCCAATGATAGTAAAAGCAATGGACCATTCGTCAATAAAAATCAATACATTATTATTATTACTAGCTCCAGTTGATATGCAAACAGGTCAATTAGAGGTGTTGAGTACAATTAGTTCAACAATTATTGAAGATGAAGAATCAACACGGATTTTTACATCTAATAACTATACAGATATATATAACAAACTAAGCTATGCGTTATATGAAAATTTACAAAAAAGATTTAAGAATTGAGGGTTTAATAAATGATTCAGACAGTATTACCAACAGATAATGTTTTATTAAATGTAGATGTGAGAACAAAAGATGAAGCTATTCGTTTAGCAGGAAATCTTTTAGTAAAAAACGGTTATGTAAAAGAAAGTTATATTGAAAAAATGATTGAAAGAGAAGAGTCTTTAACAACTTATATGGGGAACTTTATTGCGATTCCACACGGAACTGAGGAGTCAAAGCAAGAGGTAATCTCATCTGGAATTTCGGTTCTTCAAATTCCTAATGGAGTAGACTTTGGAAACGGAAATATCGTAAAGGTAGTATTCGGTATTGCAGGCAAAGATAATGAGCATCTTAATCTATTATCTCAAATTGCAATCCTTTGTTCAGAGGAAGAAAATGTACATAAATTGGTCGCAGCCACATCAAAAGAGGAACTAATTTTAATGTTTAGCGAGGAGGAGTAAAATGTTAGCTGTACACTTTGGCGCCGGAAATATTGGAAGAGGATTTATAGGACAATTATTACACAAAGCAGGGTACGAGATTTGTTTTGTTGATGTAAACGAAGAGATTATTAATGAACTGAATGAGAAGAAATCATATACTGTCATGCTAGCAGATCGTACTCAGGAAGAAATAAAGATAACAAATGTAAGGGGGATTAACAGCCTGAAGGATCCAGGAAAAGTTGCAAAAGTAATTTCACAGGCTGATATTGTAACGACAGCAGTAGGTCCCTCAATTCTTCCTAAAATAGCAAAGCTAATTGCAGAGGGATTAATTGAAAGAGTTGAGAATTCAGATAAAGCGTTAAATATAATTGCATGTGAGAATATGATAGGTGGAAGTACTTTTTTAAGAGATGAAGTTTATTTAAATATGACATTAGCTCAGAAGAAAAAAACTGAACGGTCGGTCAGTTTTCCGGATGCTGCAGTAGATCGAATCGTACCAATTCAAAGTCATGAAGATAAATTATTAGTGGCAGTTGAACCTTTTTATGAGTGGGTAATTGATCAATCAAAAATGATCGGTGAAGTTCCAGCAATTGATGGTGTAACTTATGTAGAGGATTTACTTCCCTATATTGAAAGAAAGTTATTTACCGTAAACACTGGTCACGCAGCGACTGCATATTTAGGCAATTTCTACGGATATAAAACGATTAAAGAAGCAATTTCTGATGAGAATATTAGGAATACTGTTAGTTCTATTTTAGATGAAACAGGAAAGTTATTAGTTAAAAAATATAACTTTGACTTAGATCAACATAGCGCTTATATTAAAAAAATAATAGGTAGATTCGATAATGAATATATTTCAGATGAATTATCTCGTGTTGCTCGTTCTCCAATTCGTAAATTAGGAGCAAATGACCGTTTTATTAAGCCGGCAAGAGAGTTGATAAACTTTGGGATAACACCTAACTATTTAGTTAAAGCAATTGCAGTTGCGCTATTCTATAAAAATAATGATGATCATGAAGCAGTTGAACTACAAAGCTTCCTCCAAGATCACTCTGTGGAAGAGTTGCTTGTTAAATATTCAGAATTATCAGATTACAGGAAGCTAATTAGTTTTATTCTTGATGAATACAATCAGTTAGAGAAGGACTTACTTGTACATTAATTTTACTAGAATGATAGACTCACTAAAATTCATTTTAAGGGACAGACTCAATAGAATCAGTCCCTTAAATCTATACTGTCTTATCCGTTTTAACTAATTACCACTAATAAACATTTTTCCAGTATGAACTGCTTTCTCATATTGCTTAGTCTTAACATAGTACGAATAGAGCAACTTTGCATACTTACTTGAATGTGTAACATGGTGGTGTTCCTTAAAGAAAGGAAATGCAGTTTGTTCCATGAACTCATAATATTCATCATAATTTTCGTTAAAACGTAAAATTAAAATCTTAAAGAGAATTCTATATAAATCATTTGTAGCTTTTTCAGAAAGAGCAAGTCCTTCATATGCTTCTTCTAGCAATTCATTTGTTGATAGAATCTTTCCTTCCCCGGCATTATCTAAATAGTTGTATAAACGATTTAAATATGGCAATGATTGTTTATCAGCTTCGTCAATAGATTTTTTAAAATAGATATGTGCATTTTTAAAGTCTCGCTTCCAAAAATACATTAGACCTAAATTATGTAAGATCATTCCTCTTTTATCTAAAAGTCCTAAAGCTTCGCTATGCTCAATTAAACTTTCATACCTTACTACTATTTCTTCAAAATCTAGTTGTGTACTGTCTTTTAATTGTACTAACATTAGGGATTCTGCCAAAATTGCTCTCGTGTAATTATTTGTTTTATTAAAATATCTAAATGCCTTTTCACCGTAGAAATATGCCATAACCTTAGACTGAGTCCAATGATAGGCTGACCCGAGATGATAGTAATATTCTTTATTTCCATATTCCTCTATATTGACCTTTTTTAATTCTTGGAGCGCAATTTGTCTATTTACATTTCCTAGTCGTGTATATTGGGTTAAATAATAGATCCCTCTAACGTGATGGAGTAGGTTCTTTTCATATGTTGACATAGGAGGAGAATCTTTTTCGATCCGATTAATAATGCGATCTGCTTTATCTGTATTTTTACTTAAAATAAAATAGCGGGCTAATAATAGCTGATAATAGGTAGCATAGTTGGATGTGTTAATATAGTGAATGCTTTCTAATTCTTCCTTTATGATTATGACATCCTTCATTCGCTCTAATATGATTGCATTATGCCATTTTTGTAGTTTCTTCTCGATATTTTGAACAGTGGCTATCTCATTTTTAATGTCAATTTGAAGACGTTGAGAGAACAGTTGAATGATTTCTTCAGAATATCGGGTTTCCCCTCTTTCAATTCTACTTACATGGGTAGCGGTACAAATGTCTTTTCCTAATTCCTCTTGTGTCAATCCCGCTTTTTTACGATAAAATTTAATGATTTCGCCTTCAAGCATATATTCTCTCCTTTTCTAATTCCAGATGATTAACTATGAAGTTTTTTGCGTCAGTGCAAGATTACATTCCTACAATTTGCGAATGTCCATTGCAACGCAAATCTAAGAAACTAGAAAGTACAAAGACTTTGAAATACCTATTCATTTATTATAACTAGAAATTTTTAAAGTCAAATACTTTCATTTTAAATTAAAAATAACACAAATTTTTCAGCAAAATTTCATGTTTTTTTAATATTTAATGAAATTTTCTTTCAAATTTCAATGCTTTTTAGGAAAAAAAACCTACAAAATGACCAAAATTTCGATTAAAAATAACACAATATGCATTTTTCCTAAATGCTATTACTATTGAAATAGTAAGAATTTTTTAATTATACAGAGAAAAGTGGGGGATGAAGTCTATGAAGGTAACAACATTAGCAAAGCACTCGGCAGTACTTGCTCTTTCAACGAGTCTGCTTATTTCACCTTTTAGTGCAAAGTCATACTTAACGGCAAAAGCAGCAACTTCTAAAGCAGAAGAAATTTTAGCTTCAATTACACCAGAGCAAAGAGAAGCATTAAAACAACTAGAATTAAACAATCAAGAAGGACTTCAAGGATTCGGGGAAGGTGAACTAAATTCTGATAAAAACGTCTCTGTCATCGTTCAGTTTAATTCAGATCCTAGTAATGTTGCAGTATTAGAAGCAGCAGTTGATGGAAAGACTTTAACGAAAACATCAGCACAAGCACAAGTTGATAAAGAGCACAAGGTTTTTAAAGAAGATGTAGGAAAGTTCGTTAAGGTTAAGGAAAAGAAAAACGCTCCTGTCATTACAAAAACGTATAAAACAGCATTTAATGGTGCAGCGATTACACTTCCTGCAAATCAAGTGAAAGAACTTTTAAAGTCAGATGCTGTAAAAACGATTTATAAAGATGTAACGTTTAATATTGATCCAATTAAAGAAGATGTTCCAACAGATGTTGGAAGTAAAATAACTACATCAGTTGATAGTATTCCTTATTTAAACGTGGACAAGCTACATAAAGAAGGAATAACAGGTAAAGGTGTTAAAGTAGGGGTACTAGATACTGGTATTGACTATAACCACCCTGATTTAAAAGACGCTTTTAAAGGCGGATACGATTTTGTAGATAATGATAATGATCCAATGGAAGCTACTTACAAAGACTGGCAGGCATCAAACCAACCTGAAAGTAATGGTAATGGTACTTATTATACTGAGCATGGTACGCATGTATCAGGGACAATTGTTGGACAAAATAAAAATGATAGTGAAGTTTCGGTAGAAGGAGTTGCACCTGACGCGGATCTATATATGTACCGTGTGCTTGGTCCATACGGAAGCGGATCATCTGAAAATGTAATCGCAGGGATTGATAAAGGAGTTCAAGATGGTATGGATGTTATTAACCTTTCGTTAGGAGCAGGAATTAATGATCCATATTATCCAACAAGTACGGCAATAAATTATGCTGTACTAAATGGCGTAACAGCGGTAGTTTCAGCAGGTAACAGTGGACCTAAAGCTTATACTTTAGGCTCACCAGGTACGGCAGCATTTGCTTTAACAGTAGGAGCTAGTGATGTACCAACGACAATTTCAACATTTGAAGGTAAAGTGGAAGGCGGATGGTCAACTGATCTTGTTAGTATGGCTAGGAGCTTCGCTGATCACTTTAATAGTTTAGAAGGAAAATCTCTTGAACTAGTAGATGTTGGATTAGGAACATTGGATGATTACAAAAATAAAAATGTTACCGGGAAAATTGCTTTCGTTCAACGTGGGAATTTTGCACTAGTTGATAAAGTTAAGTTTGCAAAGCAAAACGGAGCAAAAGCTGTCATTATGTACAACAATGGGGATGGCCATGTTGGATATAACTTAGGTGAGTCAATGGAATATATTCCTGCATTCTCAATGACAAAGAAAGCAGGAGAAGAATTAAAGGCGAAAATTGCAAATGGAAATACAATTTTTACATTTGCAAATCTAAAGGAAAAGTCTACTGAAGGTGATAAGCTAGCGGACTTTAGCTCAAGAGGACCAGTTAACGGTAACTTCCAAATGAAGCCTGAAATCACAGCACCTGGTGTAAGTGTTCTATCTACGGTTCCTTCATATATAGCAAATCATAATACACCAGAAGACTATAAATATGCATACCAAAGAATGGATGGAACGTCTATGGCATCGCCATTTGCAGCTGGTGTTGCGGCGTTATTACTCGGACAGAATCCAAACCTTCAGCCAGCAGATGTTAAATCAATCCTTATGAACACTGCTGATAAACTAAATGGAGATTATAGCGTGTTTGAAGTAGGAGCAGGTCGTGTAGATCCATATCAAGCTCTTCACACCCAAACAGAAATAAAAGTACAAGATGAGACATTAATCCCGGTTGGAAACGAATTATTAAAAGCAAAAAATGAAACTGGAGGGTTAAGTTTCAGTAAACAAGTTGTTAAAAATGACTCACAACTAAAAGTAAAGAAAGACATTGAGTTTAAAAACAATAGCGATAAAAAGAATACATTTGATGTAAAAGTAGTGGATAATGCAAATGGTAAGAATGGATTACAAGAGAACGGGGTTGTTCTAGATATTAGTAATTCAATTAAAGTGGACAAGAACACCGTTAAAACAGTAAAAGCAACATTAACGGTTCCATCTACAGCAAAAATAGGTTTTTATGAAGGCTATGTTTTAATAACAAATAGTGAAGATAAAACAGAGCAATATCGTATCCCATTTAGTTTTAAGAAATCAGATGAAGGCTTTGATATGCTAAATCTACTAACGCCTGCTATTTCACCTTCTTATTATAATCATGGGTATGACAGTTATCGCACAACAACAGTATTATTGAAATTCAATTTAGGTTCACCAATCAATACACTAGATGTCATATTGCAAGACGGAAAAACGAATGAAGATTTAGGATTAGTCGGTACACTTAATCTAGAAGGAAGACCAACGGATAATGACTACTTCCTTCAAGCGTTTAGTGGGGAGTATAACAAGTTTACGGGAGATAAAAAACATCCTATCTCTGAAGAAACAACGGTTGCTAAACCTGGTCACTATAAATTAAAATACGTTACTACTTTACCAAGTGGAAAACAAAAAATAGACTTTGATGATGTATTTATTGATATTGATACACCTAAAGTAAAAAGCTCACTAGATTCAGATTCACCGTTTATTGAGTATAAACCGGGTCAAAAGACAGTTCCATTTGAAATGGAAATAATAGATAATGCTTTAACTGAAATGCAGAATGCAGGTATGAATTTAGATGAAACATCGAACTTTGCAATCTTTACGTATGGCATGCCTTTTCCAAACGGTCCAATTAAAATGGACAAAAACGGTAAGTGGATTGATGAGGTAGAAATGGTTGATGGTGTTAATTCTCTATCATTTAATTTAATTGGTTACGATGCAGCTGGAAATCAAGCAAACTGGAAGGAATACTACTTTGTAAAAGAAGGTACACCTGTCTCATACGCGAAACATAATGTAGAGTTAGCTAGATCAGGAGATATCTTGTCTGCATCTCTAGTATTAGACAACTTACAAGGTGTTAAAGAAGCAACATGGAATTTTGATGATGCACAGGCTGCAGGTGTTCCTTATGTTAATCTTGTTGAAGCATCTTTAACGGATAAATTCAAGGATAAAGCAACCATTCAAGTAACTGGTAATAAAATAAAAGTCACTTTTAAAGAAGCGATAGTATTTGACCGTGCAGAAATAGTAAACGTAAAAGTAAAAGTACAAGATCAACTTTTCTATCCAATAGGTTATATTAACCCATCAGCTAATATAGTAGATGCTAATGGTCAAGCAGTTAAGCTATTAAATGCAGGTAAACGATTCCAATTAAAATCAAGATTTAATCGAGTGCAAGGCAATATTATACCAGAGGGGTACTTAGTTGAAGGTCAATCATATACTGGATACCGTAATTGGACAAAAGTAGGCGCAACGATGAAAGTAACAAATGGAGCCTATAATCTAGACGCGACTAATTTAATTAGTAGTGGTGGACGCTTTAATATAGAACCACTTCCTCTAAATAAAGATGCATATACATTTGAAGTTAATGTACCTGGACACTTTATTACAAAGGAAACAAAGAAATTTGGTTTCGAATACAAAGGCGAACTATATGGTAAAACGGATTCAATTAACGTTAACTTAGTTGGTGGAGATGTTAACCAAGATAACGTAATCGATGTAGAAGATGCACTTTACGTCCAAAATTACTGGGGAACAAACAATTTAAATGCTGATATCAATTTCGATGGAACAGTAAATGCAAAAGATTTTGCTTTTATCGAGAAAAATTACTTACAGCAAAATCCATCAGTTCAAAACGCGCCTACACCGAAAACAATCTATAATAACCAAACGTTACAAACGATTAAGAGTCAATTAGGCTTATAATCATATATCCCAAAGAAGCTACTATTAAATACTACTTAATAGTGGTTTCTTTTTTTGTAGGAATTCAAATCATACAAATATAAGGATACCCCTAATTGAACAAAAAAGACTAATTTCAATTAAATTGAAACAGTCTTTTTTTAAGTTTACCATTCATTTGGTTCGTAATTTAATTCTCTAAATAACTGAGTTTTTTCTTTCTTAGATAAGTCTCTCCATTGACCAATTGGTAAATTGCCTAGATGAATATTCATAATTCGAGTTCGTTGTAATCGACAGACTTCATAACCTAGCGCTTCACACATACGTCGAATTTGACGATTTAAACCTTGTGTTAAAATGATTTGGAAATCATATTTTGAAAGTTGTTTAACTTCACATGGTAATGTTTTCGTACCTAATATTTTTACCCCTTCGGACATTTTAGTTAAAAAGTCAGGCGTTATTGGTTTATCTACAGATACAATATATTCTTTTTCATGTCTATTTTCAGCTCGTAAAATTTCATTTACAATATCGCCATCATTTGTAAGGAGAATCAAGCCTTCAGAATCCTTATCCAATCTTCCGATATTAAAGATACGTAATGGATGGTTTACGAGATCAACAATATTCCCTTTAACACCTTTTTCAGTAGTACTAGTTATACCAACTGGTTTGTTTAAGGCTATATAAACATGATTTCGAGCTAGTCTAATATGTTCACCATTTACAATTACTTCATCACCAGGTTCAACTTGATCGCCGACTTTTGCTACTCTACCATTTAATTTTACGCGTCCTTCACTAATTAACTTATCCGCTCCACGTCTCGAAGCCTTTCCAGACTCACTAATAAATTTATTTAAACGAATGTTAAACAACCCCTTAAATTCTAAATTATACTTTCAGAATAACATAGATAGCTTTTTAATGAGAATACCATTCGACTATTACTAAAAAGTACTTTTAAATTGTTACTACTATTTTATCCACATTCATTATAATATTTTCTAAATTATATAACAAAAATGTTTTTTATTGACAGACTGTAAGGCAGGTCGTATGATAGAAAAAATATATTAATATTTTCTCATATAAACTTGAAAATAAGGTTCAAGAGTTTCTACCTAGCGCCCGTAAACTGCTAGACTATGAGGAAGAGCTCTGGATTTTTGTTTTCTTTACAATGTAAAACTGCCTGCTTTTTCTCATGAAAAGCGGGCAGTTTTTTTATTTTAATATAATAAAGGAGTCATCATATGTTTCAACTTAAAGAACGAAATACTTCAGTTAAAATTGAAGTATTAGCTGGTTTAACTACATTTTTAACTTTGGCGTACATCATTATTGTCAATCCAATGATTTTAAAGGACGCAGGTGTACCGTTTAACCAGGCATTTTTAGCTACTATTCTAGCAACCATTATTGGTACTTTAACGATGTCTTTAATAGCTAATTATCCCATCGTTATAGCGCCAGCAATGGGGTTAAATGCCTATTTTACTTATTCTGTGATTGGGGGACATAATCTCCCATATTCAGTAGGTTTTTCTGCTGTTTTTATTACTGGAATTTTATTTTTACTACTTTCTTTAACATCTTTCCGAACAAAATTGATTCAAGCAATTCCTGCTAACTTAAAGCATGCAATTGCTGCTGGAATTGGTTTATTTATTACCTTTATTGGTTTGCGTTTATCAGGTATTGTCGCAGATCATCCTGCTAATCTAGTTCAAATTGGTGATTTTAGTTCTCCTAAAGTTGCACTTACATTGATCGGTCTACTAATAACAATTGTATTTATGGCACTTAACTTAAATGGTGCGTTATTTCTAGGGATGATTACGACAGGTCTAATTGCATATTTTACAGGTCAGTTAAATTTTGCAAATAGTTTTGTTGCTATGCCACATTTACCAAAAGGAATTTTAGTATACAACCCAATTGATTCAGTGAAAGACATTATTGAATATGGACTTTATAGTGTCATTTTTTCATTCTTACTTGTCATGTTATTCGATACAACAGGAGCTTTACTAGCAATCGTTAAACAAGCAGGTCTTATCAAAAATGGTAAGTTAGAAAAGGGAGGAAGTGCATTCTCTGCTGATTCAATTGGAACAATAGTTGGTGCAATGTTAGGAACAAGTCCGACTGCAGCAACTGTAGAATCCTCTGCAGGTGTTGGTGCTGGTGGAAAAACTGGTTTAACATCATTAACTGTTGTAGTCCTATTTGTAATCGCAGCATTTTTTAGCCCAATGATTGGTTCAGTATCAGATGTTGCCGCAATTACAGCGCCTAGCTTAATTATTGTTGGCTGTTTAATGATTAAAAGTATTTCGGAGATTAAATGGGATGATTTTGAAGAAGCATTCCCGGCATTTTTAGTCATTGTTAGTATGCCATTAACATCAAGTATTGCAAACGGTATTGCTTTAGGCTTTATTTCTTATCCAATCATGAAAATCGTTAAACGTAAATTTAAAGACGTACACCCATTTGTATATATATTTGCAGTACTACTCTTAGTTCAATTAGTATTTTTTGCACATAAATAATAGAGACATAAAAAAGCAGGTAAAAGATATTGAAGTCTTTTACCTGCTTTTTATTAATCTATATATTAACTTGCTTTATATTTTTCTTCGCTTCTAATAGTCGATTTTAGTCTCCAATAAACAGGTAAACCAACAATTGCAATACCAATTGATACAAGTGCATCTATTGGGGCATTTATAATCGTACTACCGATGATGTAAAGTGTACCTAATATTGCCACAATCGGAGTGATAGGGTATAAAGGTACTTTATATAATTTATTTCCACCTTTATCTTTTTTACGTAATATGAAGATTGCATTAAATGCTAGTCCATAAAATAAGAAAACTGCAAATATAGCCATATCAGAAAGTCGATCTGGGTTCCAGAATATCATCATTGCTAATGCTAAAACAATTTGAAAAACTGTTGAGCCTACTGGCGTATTAAATTTTGGGTGAATACTAGATAATACTTTTGAACCAGGTAGGAAGTTTCGTTCTGCCATTGCAAATGTAACCCTTGGGAATGTAAGAATTTTGCCATTTAAACAGCCAAAAATAGAAATTAAGATTCCGATGGCAAGAATTTTTCCACCAATACTACCAAATAGTGAAGAAGCTGCCGCAGTAGCTGCATTAGGACCTAATTCAACAATTTTACTAGCAGATAAAACATGTAGCATTGCGATATTAACAGAAAGATAAGCTAAAATAACAATAACAATACCGGAAATAATTGCTCTAGGAAGAGTCTTTGAAGGATTCTTCATTTCTCCTGCCATAAAACCTACATTCATCCAACCGTCATATGCCCATAAAGTCGCTAATACTGCTGCGCCCATATTAAGTGCTTGAGTAGAACTACCACTATCTGCATTAAAAACTGATACGTCCCCTTGAAGAATACCAAAAACAGCAATTAAAATAATAGGAACTAGTTTACCAGCAGTAGAGATTGTTTGAATAAATCCACCAAGTTGAGTGCCTAGTATATTTAGACCACCAAGTAATATAATCGTGATAATAGCAATAACTTTGCTACTTCCCTGAAAACCGAAAAAATCTGCCAACAAAGAGCCAAAATAAAGACTAAGAGCACCCATAACAGCTGGTCCATAGACGAGGGTTTGTACCCAACCGCATAAAAATCCCCACTTCTCACCATAAACCTCTTCTATATAAGCATATAATCCACCAGTTCTCGGGATTTTTACACTTACTTCAGCGATCGTTAATCCACTTGCTAGTGTAATAACACCACCGATAATCCACGCTAAAAGAGCCATAGTGGAGTTAGCAGTTGAAGACAATACAATCCCAGGTTTCATAAAGATTCCAGAACCGATTACTGTACCGATTACTAAAGACGTTGATACGAAAAAGCCAATATTTTTCTTTAAATTTAGTTCTTTTTCCACGTTAAACTCTCCTTCCAGGACTATATTTATAAAATTAGAAAGATTATAGCATATTTATTTTCTAATCTATTTTTTTCTGAAAAGTTAAAATTATTTTTTATGTATTTTTGATCTAGTGGATAAGACCCATTAATTCTGCTAAATTTTCATAATATTTATTCATTATGACTAGATAACATATTGATAAAAGGTGATTAGTCGCAAATATAGAACACTATAATGTAGGTATTTCAGACCGATTTTTAGTTAATTATGGAATGCTATCTATTCTGGAGGTGAAGACGTGGAAGTTTCTTTTGAACGTGTGGTAGATAACATATACGCTTTAGCGATATGGGATACCGAATGGAAGTCATATAATAATTGCTACTTTATAATTCAAGATAATGGAGTTACTCTCATTGATTCAGGAAAAGGGACCCACTCTAAGTATCTTAGGAAAGCTCTGGTTGAATTGGGGAAAACTCCAGAAGACGTCCATCTCTTTTTAGCTACACATGGACATGAAGATCATATTGAAGGTTCTAGTATTTTTAAAAACGCTAAGAAATTTATCCATTCAAATGATAATAATTTGATTGATTCACATGAATTAAGTCAATTTAGTAATGACCTGGAAGATTTTGAAGTAATAAAGGAGTTTGAATATGATTTAGTTGGATACCATACTCCAGGTTCGGTCGTATTTTACCATCGCCCATCAAAAGTAGTTTTTACAGGTGATTTCTTATGTTTCTTCGGTGATCCTTTATCAAAGGATGGACTAGTCTCTAAAGGAGATGACCTTAGAAATGAGTGGGTAAAGTATTTGAGAAATGGTGGAGTCTCAACAGAACACTTAGAATGTTTTCTAGGTGGACTAAAAAAAATAAATCAATTTGAAAGTAGTGTAATGTGTACTGGACATGGCGGTGTCCTAGTAGGAAATATTAAAGAGTTTATAAGTGAACTAATTGATGTTGGAGTCCAATATAGTAAAAGAGTATCAGACTGTTGACCGATTAAATCAGTCTTTTTTATAGGGAAGTAGTGTATAGAAAGAGCTTAATTTTGCTTCTAGAAAGGTTAGAATGGAATATTCTTACCAATAATGAACTATATAGACTGTAAAAGGGTTTCTTTAAAATACTTAAAATTACTTTAATGGGGGTGCATTGTAATGAGGTTAAAAACATTTATTGGGCTATTATTAGGTTCATTTACAACATTCTTCATTTTAAGTCTCCTAAGTAATAAACTTACCAATAAAGAGTACTGGTTTTATGCAACAATTTATCTTGTTTTTATGGTTTTAGCATACTTGGCAATTAACTTAATTCGAAAAGTTAAGTCATCAAAGAAGACTGATTCATTTTGAATCAGTCTCAGACTATTGACAAACGCTCGCTTTCT